>JAEYYY010000539.1 GCA_023430775.1 Pseudomonadota bacterium | reverse complement strand
GATCGCGCGGTTGTAGTCCTGCAGTGCGCCGGCGAGGATCTCCGACGCCGACGCGCTGAACCGGTCGACCAGCACGATCACCGGCTTGTCGTACGCGACCCCGCGCTCCTCGTCGGCGTGGATCTCGCGCTTGCCGCGAGAGTCCTGCACCTGGACCACCGGACCGGCATCGATCAGGTGACCGGTGATCTCGACGGCATCGCCGAGCAGACCACCGCCGTTGCCGCGGATGTCGAGCACCACGCCGGCGACCTTCGCCTTCTTCATCTCGGCGAGCAGCTTGCCGACGTCGCCCGCCGCGGTGCGCTGACCGGGCTGACGGCCGCCGTAGAAGCTCGGCAGGTGGATGTAGCCGTAGGCCGCGCCGTTGCCGTGCGACAGGATCGCGCCGCGCGCGTACGCGTCCTCGATCACGACGACGTCGCGGGTGATCGCGATGGTCTCTTCCTTCTCGGTGGCCTTGCGAATGCGCAGCCGGACGACCGTGCCCTTGGGGCCGCGCACCATCTTGACCACGTCGTCGATCTTCATGTCGACGACATCGACCGGGTCCTTGCCCTCCTGCTGGACGGCGAGGATCAGATCACCGGCCTGGAGCCCGCCGTGGCGGAAGCTCGCGCCACCGGGAACGATGTCGCTGACCTCGATGTAGTGATCGCGCTCGCGCAGCACCGCGCCGATCCCCTCGAGTTGCCCCGTCATCCGGATGTCGAAGTTCGCCTTGTCGGCCGGCGGCAGGTACGTGGTGTGCGGGTCCATCACGGATGCCACCGCGTTGAGCAGATCCGATGCCGCATCGAGCGGACCGGGCTGGCGCAGGCGCGCGAACCGGCCCGAGTACATCTTCGCGATGTCGCCGCGCGCCTTGGCATCGCGGCCCTCGGCCGTCGTCGGGATGTCCTTGACCATCAGGTGATCGTCGTCGTCCTCGTCGGGCGCGTCGCTGTTGGGCTTGACCGCGCCGGTCGACGAGCCGCTGCCACCCGCGGCTGGCTTGGCTGCCGCGGCGAGCCGCGCTTCCATCAGCGACACGCGTTCGAGCACCTCGAGCTCGAGGCGGCGCCGCCAGCGATCGCGCAGGTCCTGCTCGTTCGCCGCGGGCTCGATCTTCTTCGGATCGAGCTCGATGTACTCCTCGTCGGTGTGATCGAACGGCTTGCTCAGCAGGTCCTGGACGAGCTTGTCGACCACCGCCACGCGCGACGCGTAGATCCGGGCGCCGTCGTGCGCGAGGTCGAGGTTGCCGGAGTGCATCTGGTCGTCGATCTTCTCGGCATGGCGAGCCAGGGCATCGCGGTCGGTGCGAAGCAGGAACATCTTCGTCGGATCGAGCCGATCGACATAGGTCTCGAACGCGGCCCGCGACACCCCGTCATCGATCTTCTTGCGGAGCAGGTGCTCGCGCTCGAGTAACTGCGAGATGGTGCCGGCGAGTGCCGCCTCGCGCGGGTCCGGTGGAAGCACCGGCTCGTCGCTCGGCTGCACCCCCGGCGGAAGCTCCGCCTTTCGCGGAGTCTCGATCTCCGGTGGGGGAGCCTTCGAGGTGCAGGCGATGAGGCCGGCGGCCGCAACAATGGATAGAAAGCGTGCCACCCGTTCAATCTAGCCTGGATTCGCCACGTGCAACCCGGTGTTTCAGCGGTCTTACGCAGCGGATTCCAGACCGTGCCAGGACGCTCAGGCGCGACCCTTCTGCGTCGCACCCAGCCGCTTCTTGAGCGACGAGATGCGGTCGTGGGTCTGTTGCTGGAGCGGCAACAGGCGGTCGGTCACCAGCCGGCGAGAATCGAAGTCGAGCTCGTCGAGGTCTTCCTTGTAATCGCTGATGCCGTGATCCTCGCCCTCCTCGAGGGCCGCGATCGCCGCCTTGTCACCGAAGATCCGCGCGCCGCCTTCGACCGCCTTGGCGAACACGCCCCACGGACCCGAGCCATCGGCCGGCTCACCGCCCGCGAGCACGATCGCATCGCGCAGCATCTGGACCCGGTCGAGGTGCGATGCGAGGCAGGCCTCGAGCTCGCCGCGCGCGACGCTGCCGTCGTCGAGCTTGTCGAGCGCCATCCGGTACGTCTCCACCGCGGACAGCTCGCCACGCAGGAAGCTGTTGAGCTGATCGACTGATTGCTTGGTACCCATCTGAATCCTCCTTGTGCGGATGGATTGCTGCAAGGCGTGAACCGGCCGCGTCGGCGATCAGCTCACCAGAGGATCCCTAGGAGCATCCTTCCTCCGGGGCCGTCGGTGCCCGCGTAACTCTCGATCGAGAGCTCGGTCTTCAGCTCGTCGTCGTTGCGCGGCGAGCGCCGCCAGCCGAGTGCGAGACCTCCCTCGGAGCGATCCTCGCCGACGCGCGCGGCGACTCCGGCGGTGATCTTGTGGGTGCCGCGATCGCGCAGCTTGCGCTGGGCGAGCAGCGTGGCGACACGGTCGAGCGAGCTGGCTTGCACGTGGATCACCGATCTCCGGGTATCGCGGCGCAGCCAGGCCTCGCCTCCCCAGCGCTCCTCGCGCGCCCGGGCCGCGATGCCGATCATGGTGTTCCCGGTCGACCGCATGTACGCGACACCGGTCGACAGCTCGTCGACGGAGGTCAGCTCGGCCGATCTCCAGTCGCCGGGCATGCCATCGTCGACCAGCGGCACGCGCTGATACGCGACGTAGATCTCGCTGCGACCTTCCCTGGTCGGGTCGTAGGCGAGCTGCGCGCGCGGCGCGACCACCTGCGTGTGATCGCCGCCGAAGCCGCGACGCTCGACCCGCACGCCGGCGGTGATCGCGATCGATGGTGCGATCCACCAGTCGTCACCGATCGCGTACGACTCGTCGGTGTGGCGGATGCCATCGCGCTCGCCGATGCCGGCCCCGGCGCTCGCATGCAGCTGATGCGTTCCCCTGGCCCGAAACAGCAGCTTCATGAAGCCGATGCCACCGGCGCGATCGAGACGATCGATCGGTGCGAGCGGTGTCTCGAGCTGGCGCGGCGCGATCGGCGACGGCTTGTCGAGCAGCTCCGTCGTCGCGAGCGCGCCGAGCTCGAGCTTGTAGTCGAACAGCTTCGCCTTCCACCGCGCGTTCGTGAACCCGGCGCGCTCCTCACCCGCGGCGTGCGCGAGCCCGGCGAGCATGACCTCGTGCGAGTCGCCGCCACGAACATCGAGTCGCAGCATGCCGTCGTTCGTTAGCTGACTCCCTTGTCGGCGCGCGACCAGACCGGCCGCCACCCACGCTCGATCCTTGGCCAAAGGACCGGCGACCAGCGTCTCGGCGGCAGCGGAGGCACCGGCGCCGTCGTCGAGCCCGAGGATCAGCCGCGCGTCACCCGAGCGCTGGTTATGGCCCGCGCGCAAGGCGATCGCCGTCGCCCCGCCGCCGCCCTGGGCGTGCTCGATCGGCGTGTCCAGCGTGTAGGTGGTGACATCCTCGATGAAAGCGAGCGGTACGCCGGGCGCGCCGGTGAACCGCCGGCCGCCCTCGATCGTGGTCACCGAGCGAGCCGGATCGGCGAACGCGATCGGTGCGATCCACGCGCGATGCGTGCGATCGCGCGACGGCACGAGCCGCTGCCGCGAGATCTCGCCGCCGAACCGCGGCAGCGAGCCCTGCTCCGCGCTCGGCCAGTGACCGAACCCCCAGCAACTGGTGCCCCCGCGCGTATCGTCGAGCACGATCGGATCGAGCGCGACGTCGTCGAGGATCAGCCGGTTCTTCGCCTGCTCGACGGTCGCGTCGAGGTAGTACAGCGTGATGTCGTAGTTGCCGGGCGTGATCTCGACACTCCACTGGCCGAGCTCGTCCGTGATCGCCGTGACCACCTTGTCGCTCGTGCTGCCGTGGAGCGCGATGGTCACGGTGGTGCCGGCTCCCGCCGTGCCCGACGACTTCAAGTAGACGGTGCCCCGCAGCGTCAACACCTTCGGTGGCCCCGGGAGCTCGCAGCTGCAGGTGCCGGTCGGCTCGTCGTCATCGGCGCGCGCGGTCGAGGAGAGCAGGAGGATCAGGAGCCAGACGTGCCGCACACCTCGTGATCGCAGGCAGCTCCGCGGTGCGCCCGAGATGCCGGGTCACAGCCTGTCAGCCGGTGCGGTGCCGGCCTAGCGTCGCGGGACAGTCAGACCACGGTGGTCACGCCGGGCGGGGCGGTATCGTCGAGGATCTCGAACGCGGCGCGCTTGCTGTGCAGTGTCAACGCCGCGCGACCGGGGCGCTTCAGCGTGATCTCGCAGCGCGCGATCTTGGAGTTGAGGCAGACCTTGGCGCCACCGGGTGGGTTGGCGTAGCGCAGGGCGACGAAGTCCTCGGGCTCGCCCTCGATCCGGATGTCGATGGTGCCTTCCTTGCTCGTGGTCTCGAGGTGCCACTGGTAGGGAGCGTAGGCACCGAGCGCGCGCGCGATCCGGGTCAGCCCGTTCCACGCCAGCGTGGTGTCGCCGAGGCGGAGCACGACCGGGCTGAGCGGCGGTGTCATCACCGGGCCGAGCTTGAGCCGCGCGGTCGAGCACTCGAGGAACGCGTCGGGAGCCTCGTCGAAGCCGGCGACCTGACCCCAGGCGTAGCGATCGGTGTGGCGCGAGCCCCAGTTGTGGTTCTGGCTGCCGACCCAGTCACCGATCGCGATCGGCTTACCGTCGACGGTGATCGTGCCCTTGAACTTCGCGAGCGGGCGCGCGACCAGCGCCTTCGCACGCGGCAAGCGCATCGAGTACAGCCGCTCGGGATAGAACAGCAGCGGCGGACCGCCGTCGTTGTACTGGAGGTCCCACTCGATGGTGTGGCCGTGCGCGGACGTCGAGCCGCGCAGCGTGGTGGCATCGAGTGCCGCGTCGCCGATCTTGACCGCGAGCCGATCGGACGCGAACGAGCACTGCGCGATCGGCAGCTCCGTCTTGCCGGCGACGATCGGCTTGCCGCGATCGAACCAGATCGCCCACAGCTCGCCGATCGCGGCCTCGGGGCGGCCCTGCGGCGCGAAGATCGTGTAGCGGATCCAGAACGCGCGATCGGCGGCGTCGTTCGCGCGCAGAAACCAGCTCTCGTAGTGGCCGTCCTTGTCGCCCGGCTTCCACCTCGCACCATTCCAGTCCATTCAGTTGCTCCACTTCGAGAGGATCTCTTTCAACGGACCACGCTCGCGCTTGCCGAGCGTGACCGGATAGAGAGACTGGGTATCGGCGACGGTGAGCCCGAAGCGGCCGCGCTGGAGAGCGGCGCGCCAGAACACGCTGAACCGCTGATCGCAGATGAAGATGCACTCCATCGCGGCATCGTCCCAGCCCTCGTCGAAGCCGAGCTCGTGAGCGATCCGCTCCTCGTCGGTCTCGGGCTTGTACTTGCTCGGGATCGCCCAGCCGGCCTCGTCGTGGTTCGCGATCTCGAACGACTCGATCTGCACGAACAGCAAGAACCGATCATTGTCGCGCCCTTCGGCGCCCCGCCAGCTGCGCGGTTCGAGCTTGATCGGATAGCCGCGCTCGGTCGTGTACTCGAGCTTGGTCGCGGGGAGCTGGAGCACGGGGAAGTCGTCGTCGCCGGGGATCGGGACCGAGCGGGTCCACGCGAGGTCGGCATAGCCGTGCGTCTCGGCGATCAGCCGGAGCAGCTCGGGTGGGATCTGCTTCACCGCGCGAGCGTATCCCGACTCGGATCGATATGCTGCGCTCGGTGGCAAACCCGAACACCACGCTCGACGTTCTCGCGCACCTCTCGATCCTCGAGATCCGCGAGGGCGACGCGGTGCGCCGGGTGCTCCTGCGCGAGCCGACGATCCACATCGGTCGCGCTGCCGATCGCGAGGTCGTGCTGAAGGCATCCTGGATCGCCGACCACCACGCGCGGCTCGAGAGCGTCGGCGGGGCACACCGGCTGATCGTCGAGGGCGAGGCCACGGTCCAGATCGGCGGCGTCGTCACGCGCGAGAGCATGCTGCACGACGGGGACACCGTGCGCCTCGCCGATCCGGTGACCTCCGAGGTCATCACCCTGGTCTACAAGAACCCGCTGGCGCCGAAGATCGGCCCGGTCCAGCACTTCGCGACACCGCCCGGCGCATCGCTGCTGACGATCGGTCGCAAGGGCACCGACATCGTCCTCGAGCAGCCGCTGGTCTCGCGCCGTCACGCCGACCTGCGCTGGCAGGACGGCAAGCACGTGCTGATCGACAAGGACTCGGCGAACGGCACGTTCGTCAACGGCGTGAGGATCGAGGGTGCGCGGCCGCTGAGCCCCGGCGATGTCGTCCAGATCGGCACGTTCCGGCTGACCTACGACGGCGACAGCCTCGACTCGTTCGATCAGCGCGGCGCGATCCGGCTCGATGCGGCCGCGGTCGAGAGGCACGTCGGCGATCGCCAGCTGCTCGCTCCGACCAGCCTGTCGATCGAGCCGTGCGAGCTGGTCGCGATCGTCGGCGGCAGCGGGGCGGGCAAGTCGACGCTGATGACCGCGCTGTGCGGGTTCAATCGCGCGAACAGCGGCAAGATCTCGATCAACGGCGACGATCTGTACGCCGGCTACGACGCGTATCGCTCGATCATCGGGTTCGTTCCACAGGACGACACGCTGCACCGCACGCTGCCGGTCCGCCGCGCGCTGCATCACGCGGCGCGGTTGCGCTTGCCGTCGGATACCACCGAGGAGGAGATCGAGAAGCGCATCGACTCGGTGCTCGAGACCGTCGAGATGACGGTGCACGCCGACAAGCGCATCGATCAGCTGTCGGGCGGCCAGCGCAAGCGGGTCTCGATCGCGTGCGAGTTGCTAGCCGATCCGGTGCTGCTGTTTCTCGACGAGCCGACCAGCGGCCTCGACCCCGGGCTCGAGCGCAAGCTGATGCACACGCTGCGCGCGCTCGCCGACGGCGGCCGCACGGTCATCGTGATCACGCACGCGACCACCAACATCAAGATCTGCGATCACATCGCGTTCCTCGCGGGCGGCAAGCTGTCGTACTTCGGCCCGCCGTCGCAGGCGCTCGAGTACTTCGGCGTTGCCGACTTCGCGGACATCTACACCACCACCGAGGGAGACACCGCCGCCGATCACTGGGCCGAGCGCTACCGCCAGTCGCTCCAGCACCAGAAGTACGCGGTCGAGCGACCGGCGCGCGCACCGGCCGGGCCGTCGATCGAGCAGCGTGCCGAGGTGGTGAAGCGCGCGCGCTCGATGAAGCAATCGAGCCTGCGGCAGCTCGCGATCCTGTGCCGGCGCTACGTCGAGCTGATCCTCGCGGACCGCAAGAACCTCGGTCTGCTGCTGCTCCAGGCGCCGGTGATCGGCGTGCTGCTGTCCCTGGTCAGCAAGCCCGATGCGCTCGTTGGCTCGCGGATCGACGCCAAGAAGCTGGTGTTCATGCTCGCGGCCACCGGCGTGTGGTTCGGCGTGATCAACGCGGCGCGCGAGATCTGCAAGGAAGCAGCGGTGCTCCGTCGCGAGCGACTCGCCGGCCTGCGCGCCGGGCCGTACTTGCTGTCGAAGCTGATCGTGCTGTTCGGGCTGGTGCTGGTGCAGAGCGCGCTGCTGCTGGTCGTCATCCGGCTGCGCTGCAAGTTCCCTTCCGACGGCATCGCGATGCCCGCGATGCTCGAGGTGTTCGCCACGATCTCGCTCGCCGGGCTCGCCGGCATCGCGCTCGGCCTCGGCATCTCCGCGGTCGCATCGACACCCGACAAGGCGACGTCGCTGATCCCGATCGTGCTGGTGCCTCAGGTGGTGCTGTCGGGGATCATGTTCGGGCTCAGCGGCATCCCGAAGCTGATGTCGTACGCGGTGCCGGCGCGCGCGGCCGTCGATGCGATGTCGGCGACGATCAACACCAACGAGCTGGCGACCCCGCTGCTGATGCCGATCCCACCCGAGCCGCAATACGCGCACGAGACCGGCGTGCTCCTGACCGCCTGGGGCCTGATCCTCGCGCAGACCGTGGTGTTCACGCTGATCGCGTGGGTCGCGCTGATGCGCAAGCATCGCTAGCGAGCGACGGGTTCCGCGAGCTCCGCGAGCGTCGCGACGATCACGCCGGCGACCTTGGTGGTCTTCGGCATGTGCAGCGTGTCGAAGCGATCCGTGATCGCGTGATAGTGCGGGGTGTCCTCGTCGGAGCCGGCGACGTTGTGTGCCTCGACGCAATCCATCGGCGCGATCGACGGAATGCCGGCCTCCTGGAAGCTCGTGTGATCGTCGCCGTAGCAGTAGTCGTGCTGGATGTACGTCTTGTGCGGAACGCCGAGGCGCGTCGCGACGTCGGCCATGTGATCGACGAGGAACTGCGAGGCGGTGTCGCCGAGGATGTCCATCTCGTCGGCATCGCCCTTGGGCCAGTAGCCGATCATGTCGGGTGCGATCACGCCGTGGAACTCGAAGCCCGACGACGGCATCCACGTGGTCATGTGCTTGCTGCCCATCGAGCCTTGCTCCTCGGCGGCGGTGAGCACGAACCAGATGCTGTGCTTGAACGCGTGCGGGGTGAGCACGCGCGCGGCCTCGAGCACCGCGGCGACACCGCTGGCGTTGTCGTCGGCGCCGGGCGCGCTGGTCATCGGCGTGTTGGAGATCGAATCGTAGTGGGCGGAGAACAGGTACACGATCTCCGGTGACTCGACGCCGGGGTGCTTGACGATGATGTTGTTCGCCGTCTCGCCGGCGACCGGGAACGGATCGAGCTCGGCGGTGAGACCCATCGCGGAGAAGCGCGCGACCAGATAGTCCTTCGCGCGGTCGTCGCCCTGACCCATGGTGAAGCGCGTCTCGAGCGCTTCGAGACCCTGGATCGAGGTGGCGAGCTCGCTCTGCGAGACCGCGCCGGCGAGCGCGACCGGATCGGCGGCAGGGGTCGACGGCGTGGTGTCACCACCACCGCAAGCGGCGAGCGAGAGGACGAGGCAGGTACGCATGGGGGGCGGAACGTACGGGAATCGGTCGTGGAGTCAACCGAACAATGGCTACGGGTCCTCACACGATTCGCGGTACCCTGAAGCGTGCGCTGGCTGCTGGTGTTCCTTGCAGGCTGCTACTCGCCATCACCTCCCGCGGGGGCGCCCTGTGCGACGGGTGACATCTGCCCGAGCGACCTCGTGTGCACCGGTGGCTTCTGCTTGCCGCCCGGCAGCGCGCCCGCGGACGGCCCATCGCCCGACGATGGAGCGCCGTCCGACGGGCCCGACGTCTGCACGACGTTCGCGAGCCAGCTCGACACCTGCGCGGTCGCGGCGAGTGGTGCGCTGAACCTCGACGGCAATCACACCTACAACACCAACACGCACGAGCTGAAGAAGGCCGGCACGGTGATCCCGACGACGCACGTCGAGATCGAGGGGCTCGCCGGCCCGATCGAGCTCCTCGTCGTCACCGACTTCACGCTGGTCACGGGAAATCTGCGGGTCACGGGCGACGTGCCGTTCGGGATCGTCGCCTCGGGCATGATCAACATCAACGGCACGCTCGACGCCTCGGACGGCGGCGCCGGCGCGCGAGGCCCCAGCGAGTGCGGCGATGCCGCGGGCAAGCCAGGCACCTCCAGCATCGAGGGCTCGAGTGGCGGCGGTGGCGGTGCGCTGCGCGGCGGCGGCGGCGGCGGCGGCAAGGGCGACGCCAACCAGAATCCGATCGACGGCGCCCCGGGTGGCGTGGCGATCGCGTTGCCCAGCGGACCGCTCGGCGGTTGCCCCGGCGGCAAAGGTGGCGGCGACGCGGCCACGCTCGGAGCGCCGGGGGATGGCGGCGGCGCCATCTATCTGGTCGCCGGGTCGGCGATCAACATCACGGGCACCGTGCACGCCGGTGGTGGCGGCGCACTCCACGCGCACGCGATCAGTGGTGGCGGTGGCGGCGGCGGCAGCGGTGGGATGATCGTGATCGAGGCGCCGATGGTGACCGTCACCGGTACGCTCGCCGCGAACGGGGGCGGCGGTTCGGGCGGTGCCGACGATGTCGCCGGCAGTGAAGGTCAGGATGGCGAGCGCGCTCGGGCCTCGGCGACGCGTGCCAAGGGCGGTGCCGGTGCGCCGAACAGCGAGGGCGGCGACGGCGGTGATGGCGGCGCGGGCGGTGTGCTCGCCGGATCGCCGTCGACCGAGGCTGCGGACAACGGTGGTGGCGGTGGCGGTGGTGGCTGCGGCTTCATCGCGATCGGCTCGCCGATGAAGCTCACGATCGCGGCGACGATCTCGCCGGACCTGTCGGCGTGGCCGGATCCACCCTAAGGGGTCAATCGATCTCGACGATCACGGGGCAGTGATCGCTGATCTCGCGCGAGTACAGCGGGCAGCTGTCCTGGTAGTCGCAACCGGAGCTGGCGCACGCGCCGGCGACCGATACCGTGCCTGCTTCCCACGCGATCACGTGATCGAGGCGCGACCGCGGGCAGCCATCCTCGCGGCGCCAGAATGCACTGCACGCGAGCGGCTCGGTCGACCACGCGAGCTTCGATGACGAGGCGAGGGTGGCGAGGTCGGCGCGATCCTCGACGTCATGCGTGGCGTTGAAATCGCCGAGCACGACGACGCGATCTCCGGACCGGTTGGCCGCGGCGACGATCCGGCGGAGCTCGGCGTGCTGGCGCGCGCGGATGCTGCGATCGCTGGCGTCGCCACCGGCCTTGAGGTGAACGACGAGGATGCGCAGCGGTGCGCCGCCCCGGTCATCGCGCAGCCGCGCCTCGAGCACGCGCTTGTGACTGCCGCCGAGCATGGTCTCGTCGTGCGTGGTGGTCGACATCAGCTCGAAGCGCCGGCGATCGAACAGCACGCCGGTGTGGCGATAGCCGAGCTCGATGAACGGCTCGAACACGACCTGCCAGTCGGCGCCGAGCCGCTGGCGCATCGCGTGCGTGAAGCTGCGCGGATCCATGATCTCCTGGACGGCGATCACGGGTGCATCGAGCGCGGCGAGCTCGGCGAACGCACCTTCGATCTGGCGCGCGTCCTTGGGGAAGTCCTCGATGTTGAACGTCGCGATCCGGACTCCCGGATCGCTCCCCGGACACGCGAGGCGGAGACCGAACAGCACGACCGCGAGGGCTGCGAGGCGCTTCACAGCTGACAGCCTACGCGTGGATCGCAGCGGGCGCCCGGACGCCTTCCCGGACATCGTGACAGTATTTCTTGACAGTATCACGTGACACTGTCACGATAGCTTCGTGGCGTGGACGATCGACGAGCTGATCCGCGAGTGCGGGCGCGTCCTCGTCGACGAGCCGCAGCCGTCGGGCCGGGTCACCGAGATTCCAGATCTCCGGACGGTCCGCTACTACGCGTCGCTCGGGCTGCTCGACCCGCCGCGGGCGTTCGAGAAGAAGAAGGCGCTGTACGACGAGCACCACCTCCAGCAGTTGCTCGCGATCAAGCGCCTCCAGCAGAGCGGGCTCGCACTCGCCGACATCCAGAAGCGGCTCGCCGGCGTCTCGGGGGCGAAGCTGCGAGCCCTGGCGGAGGTGCGGACCGAGGCACCGGCACGCTTCTGGGCGCGCAAGCCGCGCACCCCGGCGCCGGTCGAGGCCTATCGCGTCGCGCCCGGCTGCACGCTGCTGCTCGAGGGCGCCGCTCGACCCTTCACCGACGAGGACGCCCGCGCGTTGCGCGCGTGGCTCGACCACCGCGGCCTGATCGCCGCCGAGGAGCCGACATGAGTCACCCGTTTCGCGAGGATCCACCATTTGGCTTCGGCGAGCTCGAGGCGGCGGGAGCATGTCTGCCGGTGCGGCGGATCGACATCCACGCGCGCGTCTCTGGCGTCCACGCGCACGTCTCGCTCGAGCAGACCTACGTCAACGATCGCGACGTCGCGCTCGAGGTGATCTACGTGTTCCCGCTGCCGGCGCTCGGCGCGGTGTCGAGCTACGCGTTCACCGTCGACGGCGTCACCACGCGCGGCACGCTGCACGAGCGCGAGGAGGCGAGGGCGATCTACGACCAGGCGATCGCGGCGGGGCTCGCTGCGTCGTCGCTGGAAGAAGACCGCCCCGAGGTGATGACGGTGCGGGTCGGCAACCTGAGGCCGCGCTCGATCGCCAGCGTGACGATCGGCATGGATCTGATCTTGCCGATCACCGACGACTGCGCGGTGCTGCGCCTGCCGCTGCTGGTCGGCGCGCGCTACGTGCCGGGGCGGCCGCTCGGTGGCTCGCCGAGTGGCGACGGCACCGCGCGCGACACCGACGATGCGCCGGACGCCTCGCGCGTCACGCCACCGCGGGTCGACGATCCGGGGATCCGCGTCGGCGTGTGCGTCGATGCGTTCGGTGCGCCGGACGTGGTCGGCACGCACGCGCTCGATGTCGAGCGCAAGCCAGATCGACTGCGGGTGCGGATCACCGACGTGCTGCCCGACGGTGACATCGTGCTGCGCTTCCCGCTGCGCGAGCGCGACAGCGCGCTGTTCTGTCCCGACCCGGGTGGCGGCGCGGGCACGCTCGTCGTCACGTCGTGCAGCGTGCTGCCGCCGCAGTCGCTGCCGCTCGATGTCGCCGTGCTGCTCGATCGATCGGGCAGCATGGAGGGCAGCAAGCTCGCGCTCGCGCGCCGCGCCGCGATCGGGATCATCGAGGGGCTGACGCCGCGCGATCGGATGGTCGCGATCGCGTTCGATCACGATGTCGAGGCACCGATCGGTGTCGAGCTCGTCCAGGCGCGGGCCGCGCAGCGCCGCCGTCTCTGCGAGCGGCTAGCAAACATCGAGGCGAACGGCGGCACGGCGATCGCGGAGCCGCTCCAGCTCGCCGCGCGTGCGTTCCAGACCGGACCGGATCCCGACGACGTTCCCCGGGGATTTGTCGGCCGCCTGCTGTTCAAGCGTCCGGACCGGCGGCAGGTGATCGTGCTGATCACCGACGGGCAGGTCGCGAACGAAGATCAGCTGGTCGCGATCGCGGCTCGCGCCGACGTCGAGATCCTGACCGTCGCGATCGGCGTCGCGGCGAACGAGGGACTGTGTCAGCGCCTCGCCGCGTGCACCGGTGGTGCCTGCGAATCCGCGCCCTCGACCGAGCTGCTCGCCGGTGCCCTCGATCGAACGCTGCGGCGGTTGCTCGCGCCCGGCCTGGAGGACCTCGAGCTCGTGGTGCCGGGTGCGACGCTACGAGCGCGCGTTCCGAGCAAGCCGCCGCGCGCGATTCCGGGCGTGCCGGGCACGGTCGCTGCGCGCGTCGTGTGGAACGAGGTGCCGAAGACCGTCGAGCTTCACGCGATCGATCCGGAGGGCAAGCCGATCCAGCGCGAGCTGCCGATCGAGACCGTCGATCTGCCGTCGCTCCGTCGCGTGTGGGCGCGGTTGCGGATCCGCGATCTCGAGGACGAGATCACCGCGACCGACTTTCCGCAGTGCCTCGCCCTCGAGGACGAGCTGGTGACCACGTCGCTCGAGTACGGCGTGCTGTCGCGCTACACGGCGTTCGTGGCCGTCGACAAGACGGCGCGCGAACCGGCGCGGCAAGAGCGCGTGGTGCAGCCCGTGATGTCCGTCGAGCGGCGGATGGAGGAGAGGCAGAACACGACCCGGGCGGGAACGGTGCGCGGCAAGATCGCGTACCTGAGCCCCGAGCAGGTGATGGGCACACCCGTCGGACCGGCGGCCGACGTGTTCGCGATCGCGGTGATGCTCCACGAGCTCGCCACGCTCCGGCGGCTGTTCGGCGCCGACAGCGACATGACCTCGCTGATGAGGATCATCCAGGATCCGGCGCCGCGGCTGCCGCCCGCGTATGCCGCGCTCCAGCCGATCCTCGAGCGCGCGCTGGTCAAGGAGCCGCGCGATCGGTTCCGCGATGCCGGCGAGCTCGCCGCCGCGCTCGCGCAGCTCCCCGCCGACGCGAGCGGCCTCGCCGAGCTCGCGCTGGCGCATCGCTCGTCGCGCGCCGTCCCCGGACCGGTCAAGGCGCGGTCGCGTGCGTGGTGGATCACGGAGACGCTGTCGCACGGCTACGAGGACACCGTGTATGCCGCGACCTATGCAGGCCCGCTCGTCGATCCGCTGCCCGACGCGATCGTGCGCGTGGCTCGCGACGTCGACGAGCTCCCGATCCGGGATCCGCTCGCGATCGATCATCCGAGCATCGCGCGCGTCCACGGCGTGCTCGCGGTACCCGATCGCGCGCAGGTGATCGAGTACGTGCCCGGCGTCGACCTGCAGCGCGTGCTCCAGGAGCTCTCGAAGGCGAAGCTGCCGCTGTCACTCGGTCAGCTGATCGCGCTCGCGCAGGACATGGCCGCGGCGCTCGCGGCGGTCCACGCGCGCGGCGTCGTGCACGGCAGCCTCCAGCCGACCCACTTCGTGCTGGCCACCAGCGGCCACTGCAAGCTGGTCAGCCATCCGGCCGCACCCGCGGGCCTCGCGCTGCCGGTGTTGCCGATTCCGTTGCGCGGCCTCGGCAGGTTCCTGGCCTGAGCTGTCGCGCTACTTGCGAACGAGGCGCTCGACGCCGGTCTCGCGCGCGACCAGCACGATGTCGGCGCGGCCGACGAACAGGCCGGTCTCGACGACGCCGGGGATCGCGCGCAGATGGGTATCGAGCGTGGCGGCGTTCGCGATCGGCCCGGTCTTGACGTCGTAGATCAGATTCCCGGCGTCGGTCTTCCACGGCGTGTCGCCGCCCTTGACGGGGCGCAGCACCGGCGTGCCGAACTTCGCGAGGTGACTCTTGGTGGCGAGGTGCGCGAACGGCAGCACCTCGACCGGCACGCTCCACGTGGTGCCGAGCTTCGGCGACAGCTTGCTGCCGTCGACGATGATCACGTTCTTGCGCGCGCTGAAGTTGACGATCTTCTCGCGCGTCTGCGCGCCGCCGCCGCCCTTGACGAGATCGAGGTTGGGATCGACCTCGTCGGCGCCGTCGACGCAGACCGCGATGTCCCACGGGCCGTCGTCGGGGAGCAGCGGGATGCCGAGCTCGGTGGCCTGCTTGCGGCTCGCCTCGGATGTGGGCACGCCCGTGTACTTCTTGCCGGCCTTGACGGCCTCGCCGACGGCATCGATGAAGAACCGCGTGGTCGAGCCGGTGCCGAGACCGATCACGCCCGCTTCGGGCAGCTCGGCCAGTGCCGCGCGTGCTGCGGCGCGCTTCGCTTCATCGATGGATGCCATGCCGCCTTATAACTTATCGGCAGAGGCGCGGGTGACCGGCTCGGGCTCGCTCCACGCATCTCCGACATCGGCGAGATGATCGGGCTCGTCGCGCAGGGCGCGGGCGAATGCCAGACCGAGCTCGGTGGCGGTGGCGAACCGATCGCTGCGGTTCTTCGCGAGCGCGAGGGCGAGCACGCGCTCGACGGCCGGTGTCACGCTCGGCGCGATCGCCGACGGGCGCAGCGGGAGCTCGTGGGCGACGGCGTAGAGCACCGCCGCACTATCCGGCGCCACGAACGGTGCGCGGCCGGTGACGCAGCGATAGATCACGGCGCCGAGCGAGTAGACGTCGGCGCGATGATCGACGGGCTCGCCCTTCGCCTGCTCGGGTGCCATGTATGCCGGCGTGCCGATCACGCCGCCGCGGGTCAACGTGCCGGAGCCGTCATCGAGCTGGGCGATGCCGAAGTCGAGCACCTTCCAGCCGCCGTCGTGGCAGCGAAACAGGTTCTGCGGCTTGAGATCGCGGTGCACCACGCCGGCGGCCTGCGCGAGCTCGAGCACGCGACAGGTCTGCGCGACCAGCGCGCCCAGCTCGGCCTTGTCGAGTGGCTCCTTGCGCAGCAGCTCCGACAGCGTGTGGCCGCGCAGCCGCTCCATCACCAGGTAGGGCAGGGCATCGGTCGACGGCGCCGCCTCGATCACGCGCACGACGTGCGGCGACTGGATCGCGCCGGCGACGCGAACCTCGCGGAGGAAGCGTTCGAGCTGGCGGTGATCGCCGAGCAGCTCGCGGCGGATCAACTTGACCGCGGCCTCCTCGCCGGCCGGGTTGACTGCCTCGTAGACCTCGCCCATCGCGCCGCGCCCGATCACGTTGCCGAGCTTCCAGGTGCCGAACACGTGCTCGGTGAACCGACCGGGACCGCCGACCTCGAGCACCTTCGCGAGATCGCGGCGCAGCTCGGCGACCTGGACGTCGCGCTGGGCGGCGAGGCGCGTCGCCTTCTGGAGCTGATCGATCGCGCGCAGCGAGCTCTTGCGCGTGATCCGCGCCAGCCAGAACACCAGCCCGTACGCGAACTGCAGGTTCACCTGACCGGCGAGCTGCGCCTGGATCGAGGCCTCCTTGTTGATCGGATAGAAGCCGGGATCCTCGATCACGCCGCCGATCACGAGGCCGACCTCGACGGCGTGCATGCCGGCGGCGAGCACGTAGATCGCGATCGCACTCGCGCGATGCTCGGTGCGGCAGAAGAAGTAGAGGCCGAGCGCGACGGCGAGCGGCGCCGCCGAGAACGCGCCGGTATAGAGGATGCCGAGCTGACCGCAGGCGACCGCGAGGAACGCGAGGCCGACCATCGGGCCCTGGCCATAGCGCGCCGGATCGGCGAGCCGGCGATACAGCCACGACGCGACGAGGAGGCCGGCACCGGCGGTGATCGCGAGCGCGATCGCGATCCGGCGATCGCCGGGGAGCACCGGCAACGCGAGCACGACGCCGGCGACGAAGATGCCGCCCGCGCGCAGGAACGTCCGCGTCCGCCGCACCTCCTCGGCGTGCAGCGCATCGACCGCCGACGCCGGCGAGGTCGAGAACGATGCGTGGGAGGTCTCGGTCACGCCGGCCCCCAGCCGTGCTTGCGGATCAGCGCGTCGCCGCGCGCGCGATAGGTATCCGAGAGCGCGCCGCGCAGCGCATCGGAGAGCGCATCCGAGAGGGCGCGCCCCGATGCGAACCGATCGTCGGGTGACTTCGCGAGCGCGATCGCGCACCAGCGGTCGACATCGGCGGGCAGCTCGGCGAGCTCGCCGGGACGCGCGGGGCGGCGATGGACCACCGCGTAGAGCAGCGACGGCGTATCCGGCGCGTGGAACGGATGGCGGCCGGTCAGGCAGCGATAGACGATCGCGCCGAGCGCGTAGAGATCCGCGCGCGGATCGACGGGCTTGCCCTGCGCCTGCTCGGGCGACATGTAGTGCGGCGTGCCGATGGCCTCGCCGCGCGTCAGCTTGCCGCCGTCCTCGACGAACGTGGCGACGCCGAAGTCGAGGATCTTCCACACCGCGCCGTCGTGCATCAGGTTGGGAGGCTTGAGATCGCGGTGGACGATGCCGACCTTGGCCGCCGCGTCGAGCCCAGCGCCGACGTGACGCGCGAGCTCGATCAGCACATCACTCGACAGCTTCGAGTCGCGCCGCAAGCGCTCCGCGAGCGTCTGACCGTGCAGTCGCTCGGTGGCGAGGAACGGCAGCCGGCTTCCCGACGTGCTCGGGTCGCTGTCGTCGGAGTCGAGCACGCGTACGACGTGCGGTGAATCGACGGCCGAGCTGGCGCGCGCCTCGCGCAGGAACCGCGCGACCTGCGTCGGATCGGCGAGCAGCTCGCGTCGCAGCAGCTTGACCGCGGCGGGCTCGCCGGAGCTCGACACCGCCTCGTAGACCTCGCCGATCGCGCCGCGTCCGAGGACGATGCCGAGCTTGAAGCCACCGATCGTCTGATCGGTGTAGCGGCCGGGGCCGCCGATCTTGAGCGCGCGCTCGAGGTCGGCGCGCAGCTCGTCCATCAGCGCCTCGCGCTGGGAGGCCAGCCGCGTCGCGCTCGCGAGATCCTCGATCGCCGCGATCGAGACCAGCCGGAAGTTTCGCGCAGTCTCGTACGCGAGCAGGAACGTGCCGAGCACGAACAGCGTCGCGATCACCAGCGGGCCGCGATCGAGCTCGGCGTTGCTCGCGAACACACCGGGGTCGTCGATCACGCCGGAGATGATCACGGCGGCGATCGCCGAATAACTGCACAGCGCGCCGACGAGGATCCAGCGAGCGACGCGCACCGCCTCCGTGCGCGCGACGAAGTGGATGCCGACCATGATCATCAGCGGCGCCGCCGTGAACGTGCCGTAGTACATCACGCAGATCATGCCGTTGATGCAGCACATCCCTGCGAGCGTCATCAGCGCGCCCTCGGTGTACTTGGCCGGATCGGCGAACCGCTGGTGAAACACGAAGCTGACCAGCATGCCGATCACGAGGCCGGCGACCAGCGCCACCGACATCGCGAACGGCGCGTGGACGAACGGCACCGTCGCGATCACGCCGATGCTCAGCACCCAGCCCATGCGGATGAACAGCCGCGTGCGCTCGACCTCCTCGTCGCGCATCGCCGCCACCGCGGTGGTGTTCGACATCGTCGGCACCGGTGCGGTCGATCCCGGCAGGCTGATCGACGCCGGCGGAAGCGTCGATGCTTCGCGACCGGCCGCCACCAGCGCGAGCGGCGCCACCGCGGGCACGGCACCCTCGGGCAACTGCACGGTCGCGCCCGCCGACCCCATCTCGGAATCGCTCGGGCGGTTGATCGGATCGCCCGGTTCGGGCATTCCCGAGATTCTATCCGCTAGGACGCGCGCGATGCAGGAACGCGCCGCCTGCTCGAGGCCCGATTCGAGGCTGCCGGGTACGAGGTCCCCGGATAGCCCCTATAGATCTTTTCCGTCCGCCCCTCGCTTCGCTGATCCGCCGGTGCTCGCCCGCGGCTCGTCGGCGGGCTGTTTTCGGGTGGCGCCAGCCTCGGTCTCTAACTGGCGCTCGCCAATATTGCTGCGGTGGTCGTCAACGTCGCCCCGCGAGACGCACCGAATTCCCTCTGCTGATGCAAGCGTCAGACGCGCGCGTTCGCCAGACGTGATCGAGCAGAGCGCTGTCACGATGCCGACGGAAGCGGGTGTTCGGTGCTCGCCCTGCGGGTCCCGGTGGTTCGGCATTCGCTCACACGCTACGCAAGCTCGGCAGTGTATCGGTGCCGTTGAAACGGACGGCTGATCATTTGAATCCGGGCGGAGGATTCGTGCGGGCCGTACGTGCTCGTTCATGGCCTGTTCGCCTCGCGCCACGCAGCGAAGCAGCTCACCGTGCCTCGGTCGGGTGCTCTCAC
>JAEYYY010000311.1 GCA_023430775.1 Pseudomonadota bacterium | reverse complement strand
AGCCCGGAGCGATCGCGCTAGCGCGCGGCTGCCACGAACGCGGCGACCCGGGCCAGATCCTTGATTCCGGGCTCGCTCTCGACGCCGCTCGCCGTGTCGACCGCCCACGGCGCGACGGCGGCGATCGCCGCGGCGACGTTCTCCGGGGTCAGGCCGCCGGCGAGGATGACGCGGAGCTCCGGCGCGCCGCGACGCAGCTCGCTCGCGATCGTCCAGTCGAAGGTACGGCCGCTCCCGCCGCGGCTCGGCGATGGCGTGTCGAGCAGCACCGCGTCGGGCCAGCCGGTGATCGCGATGCCGCGCTGGGCCGACAGCGCCTTCCACACCGGGATGCCGAGCGACCGCGCCAGGGCGGCGACGTCGGCGAGCTGCTCGCTGCCGTGGAGCTGGATGATGTCGAAGCCGACCGCGGCGACGGCTGCTTCGATCTCGGCGCGCGTCGCATCGACGAACACGCCGACCAGCTTCGCCGGCCCGGCTCCGCGCGCCGCCTTCGCGAGCGCGGTGGCCTGGTCGACCGTGACGAACCGCCTGGAGGTCGGCCACAGGTTGAACCCGACGAAGTCGACCAGCGGCGCGATCGCGGCGGCCTGATCCGCGCGCGTCACGCCGCAGATCTTGATCGCCGTCATGAGCCCACCAGCTCGCGTAGCGCGGCGCCCGGTGACGGCGCGCGCATCAAGGTCTCGCCGACCAGCACCGCGTGCGCGCCGGCGTCGGCGAGCGCGCGGACATCGGCGGCGGTCTTGATGCCACTCTCGCCGACGAGCACCGTACCCGCCGGCACCAGCGGCGCGACCTGCGCGGTCAGCGTCATGTCCATCGTGAAGGTCTTGAGGTCGCGATGATTGACGCCGATCAGCGTGGCGCCACACGCGATCGCGGTCTCGGCCTCGAGCCGATCGTGGACCTCGACCAGCGCGTCGAGCTGGTAGTGCGCGGCCGCCGCGAGCAGCTCGCCGAGCAGCGGCGTCTCGAGCGCGGCGACGATCAGCAGCACGCCGTCGGCGCCGGCCGCGCGCGCTTCGGCGATCTGGTACCAGTCGATCACGAAGTCCTTGCGCAGCAGCGGCACGCGCACGCGGTCGCGACAGCGCGCGAGGAACGCGAGGTCGCCGTCGAAGAACTGCTTGTCGGTCAGCACGCTGATCGCGGCAGCGCCGGCCGCTTCGTACTCCGCCGCGATCTCCGCGACATCCGCACCGGGACGGATCGGCCCCGCCGACGGCGATGCGCGCTTGATCTCGGACAGCATGCGGATCGGCGCTCCGACGGGTCGCGCCAGCGCCGCGCGCAACCCGCGCACCGGCCCGGCCTGCCGCGCGAGCTCCTCGACGTCGGCGAGCGAGCGCGCCGCCTTCGCCGCGGCGACCTCGTCGCGCTTCACCGCGAGGATGCGCTCGAGAATCGACACTCGCGCAGCCTACACCAACGACGGCAGCCCCGACGATGTGTACAACGGACAGCGCGTGTTCGACTTTCTCAAGCGGATGTCCAGGAGCGAGCTCCCCGGGTCCTACGTCTGGACCGGCAACAACCGCCATGGCGATAACCACCGGCGGCTGGCGATCTCGCCGGCGCCGTCCGGGTCGTACACGTTCAAGCTGACGCGGGTCCGGAGCGCAGGCGGAGCCGGCTCGGCCGGGGACACCGTCCAGGGGCGCATCGACGAAGAGACCGATGGCAGGCTGTTCCTGATCGGAGAGACGACGGAGAACTGGGCCTCGGACACCGAGCCAGGCGTCTGGTCGCAGACCCGGCCGTCGACGGATCGCTGGGCGCTGACCTTGCTCCGCGGCTCTCAGATCGACGTCGGCGGCGACGTCTACCAGAAGCAGCGCCGTCAGTGAGGCTGGCTGGCGTCGCGCCAGCGCTCGAGCACCGCGGTGCCCGTTCCATCCTCGGCAACGCCGCGCGCGCGGCGATAGTGCTCGGCGAGCTTGGACAGATCGAGCTTGCCCGGTGCGAGCAGACAGAGGCCGAGCGCCGCCGTCATCGCCGCCGCCTGGAGGAACGCCTCGTGCGGCTCGCCATGCCCGACCAGCTGACCTGCGAGCGTGGCGCGCAACACGATCGCGTTGTGCGTGGCATCGCCACCCGCGAGCCCGACGGGATCGATCTCGTCGCAACCGAAGTGGCGCGGCGCCAGCTCGTGCATCAGCACGACGTCCTCGGCGAAGATCGCGACATGCGTCGGGCCGCGCACCGCGAGCTCGTCGAGCCCGCTCGCCGCGTGCACCACGGCCGCGCGACGGACGCCGAGTGCACCGAGCGCCGCGGCCATCGGCTCGCACCATTGCTTCGCGTAGACGCCGACCACCTGGTGGCGGACGTGCGCCGGGTTGGTGAGCGGGCCGAGCAGGTTGAAGATCGTGCGCGTGCCGAGCTCGCGGCGCGGGGCAGCGGCGTGCCGGGTGGCGGCGTGAAACCGCGGCGCGAACGCGAAGCCGATGCCGGCATCGCGGAGGCAGCGCTCGACCGCGGCGGGCTCGCCATCGATCGCGATGCCGAGCGCCTCGAGCACGTCGGCAGAGCCGCACTTCGACGACTGCGCGCGATTGCCGTGCTTGGCGACGGTGCCGCCGCACGCGGCCAGCAAGATCGCGGCGAGCGTCGACACGTTGAGCGTGCCGGCGCCATCGCCGCCGGTGCCGCAGGTATCGATCGAGTGCTCCATGTCGGGGCACGCCAGCGGCTCCGCGCGATCGCGCATCGCGGTGGCGGCGCCGACCAGCTCGTCGATCGCCTCGCCCTTGGCGCGCAGCGCCATCAGCAGGCCGCCGATCTGGGCCGGCGTGGCCGCGCCGTCCATGATCTCGCCGATCACGGCTCGCATCTCGTCGCGCGTGAGATCGATGCGCGCGGCGGCGCGACCGATCGCCTGCACGATCGCGCTCACCTGTCTGCCTCGGCCATGCGCAGGAAGTTCGCGAGCAGCGCCTTGCCCGCGGTGGTCATGATCGACTCGGGGTGGAACTGCACGCCCTCGAGTGGCGCGCCCGGCGCACGCAGGCGGACGCCCATGATCTCGTCCTCCCACGTCTTCGACGTCACCTCGAGCGTGTCGGGCATCGACTCGGGTGCGATCACGAGCGAGTGATAGCGGGTGGCGACGAACGGGTTCTCGACGCCGGCGTACAGCCCCTTCTCGTCGTGGAAGATCTTCGAGGTCTTGCCGTGCATGATCCGCGGCGCTCGCACGATCTTGCCGCCGAACACCTGGCCGATGCACTGGTGACCGAGGCAGACGCCCAGGATCGGCAGCTCGCCGGCGAATCGCTTGACGACATCCATCGAGATGCCGGCCTCGTTCGGCGTGCACGGCCCGGGCGACAGCACGACCGCGGCCGGAGGGCTGGCGGCGATCTCCTCGACGGTGATCGCGTCGTTGCGAACGACCCGCACGTCGGCGCCGAGCTCGCCGAAGTACTGCGCGAGGTTGTAGGTGAACGAGTCGTAGTTATCGACGAGGAGTAACTTCATGATGCCGTCCTCGCCATCGCGACGGCGCGCAGCACCGCGCGCGCCTTGTTCACGGTCTCCCAGTACTCGTTCTCCGGCACGCTGTCGGCGACCAGCCCTGCCCCGGCCTGCACGTAGATGGTGTCGCCGGCCGCCACCAGCGTGCGGATCGCGATCGCGAGATCGAGGTTGCCGGTGTAGCTGACGTAGCCGACCGCGCCGCCGTAGATGCCGCGCTGGTGTGGCTCGAGCTCGTCGATGATCTCCATCGCGCGGATCTTCGGCGCGCCGGACAGCGTGCCCGCCGGAAACGCGGCGCGCAGCACGTCGAGCCAGCTCTTGCCGGGCGCCAGCGTGCCGACGACGTGCGAGGTCATGTGCATGACGTGCGAGTAGCGCTCGATCACCATGCGCTCGGAGACCTGCAGGCTGCCGATCGCGGCGACGCGCCCGACGTCGTTGCGGCCGAGGTCGATCAACATCAGGTGCTCGGCGCACTCCTTGGGATCCGCGAGCAGCTCGGCGGCGAGTCGATCGTCCTCCGCCGCGGTGGCACCGCGCGGCCGGGTGCCCGCGATCGGCCGGACCTCGACGCGGCCATCCGAGAGCCGCACCAGCGTCTCCGGTGACGCGCCGGTGACGCGCGCCTCGGGAAACTCGAGGTGGAACATGTACGGCGACGGATTGATCACCCGGAGCGCGCGATAGACGTCGAGCGGGCGCGCTCCACCCGCCGGCTCGCTGAACCGCTGCGACAGCACGACCTGGAAGGCATCGCCGGCGAGGATGTAATCCTTCACGCGCTCGACCGCGGTGCAGAAAGCCTCCTTGGTGAACGACGACGGCGGCACCTCGCGCGACGTCACCTCGGCATGCCGCGGCGGCTCGAGCGTCGGCAGCGGTGTCCTCGGCGCGCGCAGCGTGGCGA
>JAEYYY010000228.1 GCA_023430775.1 Pseudomonadota bacterium | reverse complement strand
GCCTTCGCATCGTCGAGCTTCTGCTTCGCCTCGGCGAACGTGCGATCGGCGGCATCCGCCTTCGGTCGCAGCGAGACCGTCTCCTTGCGCTTCTTGGCCGAGGCATCGAGGTACTTGCCGGCGAGGTTCAGGAACACCGCGATGTCGGCCTGATTGGTCGAGATGCGCGCGAGCGTGATCGCCGCGGCCTGTCGAAGTCCGTCGTCGGCGGCGTTATCGGCCGCGATCTTCGCCAGCTCCCCGCTACCCGCCGCATCGCGCGCGACGAACCCGTACGTCTCCATCGCCGCAGCGCGGGTCGGAATCTCCGCCCGCCGATCCATCCACAACGCCCGCAGCGGCGCCGCGGCATCGGCCGATCCGATCTTGCGAAGCGCGTCGAGGATCGCGACGTGCTGGATCGTCCCCGGCTGGTCGTCCAGGTAATAGGCCGGTGCAGCCGGACGGCGGAGCGCCTCGAGCAGCACGGGCACCGCGCGTGGATCGCGCAGGTCGCCGAGCACCAGCGCTGCATAGAATTCGCGAGGAGACACGCGCTGGCACTGCGCCTCTGGGAGCTCGTCCCTGTCGCCGCAGTAGCGCCCGAGCTTGTTCGCCGCGAACAGCCGCTCGACGGCAACATGCTTACCGGCAAGCACCTCCATCAATGCATCACGTGCCGGCGCACCGCCCGCCGTCAGCGCACGCCGCAGCTGCTGTGCGAGCTCGGGCGTCCGATACAACGCGAGGATCAACGGCTCGATCTCGGTCGCGACCCCGAGCTCGGCGAGCGCATTGATCGACGCTCCGGTCACGGCGAGGTGCAGCCCGAACGCCTCCTCGAGCGCCCTCCCCTCTTCCTTCGAGGCCGCCGTCCGCGGATGCCGCGGCGGATCGACCTCGATCAGCTTGCCGAGCGCAGGCGCGGCCGTTGCCTTCGACGGCGCCTGTTTGCCGAGCGCACGGATCGCGGTGATCTGCGCCGAGATCGTCTTCTTGTCGGGTCTTCGCCGCGCCACCGCCACCAGCGCCTCGACACCGTCGGTCAGCTGCGCCTCGCCCAGTGCATCCGCCGCCTTCGTCGCCGAGTCCACCGATCGCGGGTTCATCGGATCGAGCTCGGTCAGCGCGCGGATCAAGAACGGACCCACCACCTGCCAGTTCGCAGGACGACCCGACGCTTCGAAGTTGGTGATGAACTGTGCCTTCGCCTCCGCCGCCGTCAGTGGGCGCGCGAGCGAGATCATCACCTGCAGCGTGCGCACCGATCGATCCTCGAGCCACAACCTCCCGAGCGGCGCGATGGCGACCGGATCGCCGAGCCCCTCGAGCTCCTGGATCGCCTGCTCGCGTTCGCGCGGATCGTCGAGCTTCGCGATCCAGGGTGCCGCCTCGTACGGCGAGGTCTCGCCCGGGCGTGCAGCAACCGGCTTCTCGGTCGTCCGGTTGGTGGGCGGCGCGGCGACCGGCCCCGGTCCACCGCACGCGAAGATCGACAACGCCACGACAAGACACCGCACACGCTGCATGCGCCGATGGTCGGGCCGGACCGCGTTCGGTGCAACCCTTCGTCTTTGTCTTCCCGCGCGCGAGAGCTGCGATGCATGATGGCTTCTCGTGTCAGCCGCGCTCGTGAACCGTCCACTCGCACTGGCAGGGTGGCTGCCCGGCTGGGATCTCGAGCGGCGACGCGGCGCGCTCGACGACGTGATCGCGTGGACCCTCGCAAAGCTGCGCGCGTTTGGCCTCGACGTCACCAGGCTCGACGACATCGACGTGCCCGGCCTGACCGCCATGAAGCTCGCGCGTTCCCTGACGCGAGAAGGCGCCTCCACCCAGCTGCGCGCGCCGCTGCACGCTGCGCTGCGCTCGCTGATGCCCGAGCTGCCGTGGCAAGACGTCCTCGTGCAGACCTACGCGCACTTCCGGATCCTCGTGCCCGGCGATCCGGTCGGCCCGGTGCCACCACATGTCGATGCCGGGTTCGGCCACGGTCTCGACGAGCGCAACATCTGGCTCGCCCTCACCGACGCCAGCGGCGATGCCGCGCTCCACGCCTGCACGCTGCACGAATCGCTCGCGCACCTCACCGCGACGGGCATCGTCGACGGCGTGCTCGCGCCACCCGCGGCATTGCGACCCATCCCCGTTTGCACCGGTGACGCCCTGCTCTTCACACCGCTGCACGTGCACGGCGCCCGCCCACCGGTGGGCCACTCGCGCGTCAGCATCGACCTCCGCATCGTGCCGGCCGGCAGTGTCGAGCTCGGCGCATCCTTCTCGCCTGCGAGGCCATCGTGACCAAGCCGTTCCAACCCGCACGGATCGTCGGCGGATCGATCGTCGCCGAGACCATGCCGTTCGCGTTCGAGGCGAGCGCGCGCTATCGCGGCGCCGAGATCCTGGAGCACGCACCTGCGAGGCCCGTCGTCGTGCGCGAGCCTCACGAGCACGTCGTCGACGACACCCACTTCATCGAGCTGTTCCAGCGCACCGTCTCGCAGACCGCAGCCCTCGCCGGCTCCGCCGCGCCCGAGGTCCTGCACGTCCTCGGCCGTGACGGTATCGCCCACGCGCTCGTCGAGGAAGACGTCAGCGGTCTGCGGTGCAACACGCTCCTCGAGGAGCTGCGGTCGGGCGGCACCCAGCTTCCCGTCGAGGTCGCGCTCGCGATCGCCGCCGAGCTCACCGGGCTGTGGTGGCTCCCGATCGAGCGCGGCACCGTCGTCGAGCTCCACATCGGCATCGACGACATCCTGATCACCGCCGACGGCCGCGTCCGCGCGACGCCACAGCTCGCGAGCGAACGCGCACGCCAGATCGTCGGCGCGATGGCGATGGCGATCGAGGGCAACGTCGGTTACCTCTCGCCCGAACAGATCGAGGGTCGCCCGCTCGAGATGACGAGCAGCATGTTCACGTTCGGCCTCCTCCTCTACGAGCTGCTCGCCACCCGCCACCCGGTCGACCTCGCCGGCAGGCCGATGATGGCCGTCCTCTCGCACCTGCGCACCGTCGACTTCCCGCCGATCGAACACCGCCGCCCCGTCCCACCGGACCTCGCCGCATTCCTCGCGCGCACCACCGCGCTCGATCCCGCGGCGCGCTTCCCGTCGTGGGTCGATCTGGTCGGCGCCCTCGAGACCATCCGCGCGTCGCTGCCTCCCGTCGGTCCTGCCGAGCTGCTGCGTGCAGTTCCGCTCCGCCCACCACCCGCGCGAACGATCGATCCGCGAACGGTCGCGGACTGGCGCGCCCTCCCGCACGACGGCCTGGTCCCGATCGACATCACCGCACCCCGCGTCCCCAGATCCCCGCCTCGTCCGCGCGGAACGATCGATCTGGACTTCGTCTATCCACCACACACCGACGGTCGCCCGATGCTCGCCGTCGGCCACCTGCTCGTCGACGTCCAGCCGGTCACCGCCGCCGAGCTCGCGCGCTTCGCGCTCGCCACCCACCGACCACCGTTCCCGAACCGCGACGACGTTCCCGCGACGCTCGTCTCGTTTGTCGAGGCATCCGCCTACGCGGCGTGGGCCGGCAAGCGTCTGCCTTCCGAGGCGGAGTGGCATGCCTGTGTCAGCGCACTCGGCTCTCGCCTCGGCACCGGCGCGGTCTGGGAGTGGACGACCACGCCCGAGCACGCCGGTCACGTCGTCCGCGGTGGCCGCTGGCGCAATGCCCTCGAGCGGCCGCCACATCCCGACAACCGCTCCTTCGAGACCGAGCCTGCCGCCGACGTCGGCTTCCGCTGTGTCCGCGATTCGCGATGAAACGGCCGAGCGCCGCGTGGTACTAGCTCCATCGATGCCCAGAGTGCTGATGTGCGCGATGGTCCTCTCGTCGGTCGCTTGCGGAAGCAACGAGCCGAGCAGCACCCACAAGGACCCGGAACCCGGCTCGAGCTCGCCGCCACCCGCGCCCGCTCCGAAACCGGATCCATCGCCGCCGCCTGCCGTCGACGACGGAAGCGCCGAGATCGTTCGCATGGTCGTCCGCGATGTCGGCGGCAAGGCCCTCGGCAATCAAACCATCGATCCGTCCTGCGTCTCGGTCGCGCTGGTGCCCGCCGGCGACTGGACGGTCGCTGCCGCCTGGCTCCAGGACTGCGGCGACAAGAACGCGCGCTCGATCGTCTGGCTCTACAAGCGCCGGGGCAACGGCAAGTGGAACGAGGACTACGTCGGCCAGCCGCCGAAGTGCTGGAAGAACGTCCCGCCCGACATCGCCCCCGCGGTCGCGATCGCGACCAAGATCAGGACCTGCTGAGTCCGTGAGGTTCACCGAAGCTCGGACGAAGGAGCTGCGCCGGCGACTGCTGGAGCGCGGCCGCGTCCTGGCCACGCTGCTCGGCGACCTGCTCGCCGGCAAGGACAAGCCGATCGAGCTCGAGCGCATCCTCCACGGACGACCGGGCATCCGCCCCGAGGAAGCGCTGCGCAAGGCGCTCGATCAAGTAGAGCGGCGAAGAGAGCTGCTCGATCGCGATGACGATCGCTACGGGCGCTGCGACGTATGCGGTGCCGACCTCGGCTCGACGGTGCTCGAAGAGATGGCGTGGGCAGACCGCTGCGAGCTGCACAGCGCGCAGTGAGTGCGGCTCTGCGAACGTTTCCTTCGCACGTGAAGCTTCTCGACGGCTCGGATGCGTATGGCGATCGGTGGCTCAGCGAGTAGGTGGTCGCGTCAACCGGTGAAGGAGAACGCGGCCTGATCTCGCGAACGATGTAGAGTCTGGCCGGTGGCACGACGGCGCAGTCCCGCAAGCAATCCCGTCGACCTCGCCGAGGATGTCCTCGCAGGTCGCTCGGAGCCCGATGCGCGCACCATCATCGAGCTCGTTCACGCGATCAATCCGACGGGTCGCGAGGTCAACGACCGCGATCGCACGCGCCGCTACGAGCTCAAGTCCAAGCTCCAGAGCTTCCTCGTTCGCAAGTTCGGCGACGAGCTCGTCGTCACCGCGGAGTCCAAGGGCGTGGTCTCGCTCGCGCATCGCTACCTCGGTCGCGACGCGTGTCACGCGCAGCTCGATTCGCTCGACGCGGACGCGCGGTCCTGGGTGCAGTGGCGGCTCGACACCGGCGAGGATGCCGAGCCGAAGCCTTCGAGATCCGGTTCTCACCGCGCCGTCGCGTCGGCAACACCCTTCGAGCGCGGCCAGCAGGCGCTCGCCGAGTACGACTACGAAGCCGCGGAGGCTGCGTTCCGCGAGGCACTAGACAGTTCGCCGGGCGACATCTCCGCCGCACGCTCTCTCCTCGAGCTGCTGGTCGACCTGCTCGCCCAGGACGACGATGCGCTCGCATTCGCAGATCGGTTGCCGCGCGACACGCTCGCCGATGTCGACGTCCGCTCCTTGCTCGCCCTCGCCGCCGCGCGTTCCGGTGATGCTCGACGCACCCGGCGATGGCTCGTCGATATCGCCAGCCCGCGTGCGGCAGAAGCCTGGATCGTCCTCGCTCGTGGCGCGCTCGCGTCCGACGCGTTCGACGATGTCGAACGATCGCTACGCGAGGCCGAAGCCTGCGATGCCGCGAATCCTGCGATCGTCGAGGTGCGTACCGCGGCAGTCGCACGGCGTCGGGATCTCCGCCAACCGGACGAATCTCGGCTCGAAGTGCTCGCCGCCACGGCCGATGACCAGACGCTTCGCACGCACGCCCGCGAGGTGCTCGCGCGCTGGCCCGACAGTGTCGTCGCTGCGAAGCTTCTGTCTTCGATCGACCAACGCGAGCGCAAAGCAGAAGCTGCTCGACTACGCGCCTCTTCCGAAGCAGCGCTCGCCGCCGACGATCTACCGCGCGCTCGCGAGCTCGCCGATCGCGCAGCTCACCTCGGCGAGGACATGGAGGACATCCTCACGCGCATCACCCGTGCCGGTGCAGCGGCACGCGAACAACGCGATGCCACCCAGGTCGCTCACGTCACGGCCCTGCTCGACACCGATCGCCCAGCCGCCCTCGCCGCTTACCTCGCGCTCGATCACGCGCTTCGCGATCGCGTGCGTTCAGTATCCCAGCTTCCCGTGCTCGGCTGGCTCGACACGCTCGCTGGAACCAAGTCGCGCTCGAACCAGATCCTCGCCGCCGTCGCGGCATTCGAACACGCGCGCGAAGCAGATGCTCGAGGTGATCGCGTCACCGCCCTTCGTCTCCT
>JAEYYY010000524.1 GCA_023430775.1 Pseudomonadota bacterium | reverse complement strand
AGCCCGACGCCGCTGATGACGACGATGTGGAGGCGAGCGACAAGCCCGCTCCGAAGGCCGAGACCAAGGCTGCCCCGCCGGATCGGCCGACGATGCCGCTCGATCCGACGATGCTGAAGGACTTCGCCGCCGACGAGCCGACGCGGGCGCGCGTCGACACGGCGTCGATGCCAATCGCCTTTGGCCAGCCGCCCGAGATGCCGGAGCCGACCGCGAGTGGCGTGATCAAGGGTGGCGCCGTCGAGGACCCCACCCACATGCCGGGCCCGCGCGAGATTCCGCCGGGGAACCCCGACGATGTCGCTTCACCGCCGGGCCTGGTGCCTCCGGGTGATTCGCGCTCGCTGCGGCGGCGCGGCGACCAGTACGAGTTCGCGCTGGTTTATCGGGTGACGAACGCCGTGATCTCGCGGGTCGGCATCGTCGGCACGCGCGGGGTCTGGCGAGTGGTCGAATACCCTACAGTGGCCTCGGCGGCGAACGCGTACGCGAGAGAGGCGAGCCGGTTCGTCACCGACGGGTTCTCCGACTATCGTGAGTGAGATGGCCGACGAGAAAACGCGCTCGTCCTGGCTGCTCCGCTGGGCGCTCGATGCCCCGCGGCGCTGGCTCGGCAAGCGCAGCACGATCGGGCAAGACGTCACCGGCGGCGCCGACGGCCTGTCGTATCTGCGCGGCCTGATCCGCGGCAACCGGATCCGGCGCGCCGACGCCTTCGACAAGCTGACGCCCGAGAGCCCGCCGGTGCTGATCATCCACGGCTTCCTCGGGACCCGCGGCTCGATGTACATGCTCGAGCGCCGGCTCGTCGAGGATGGCTTCGTCGTCGTGTCGTTCAACCTCGGCACGCTCAACGTCCGCGATATCCGGCGGAGCGCGTTCCTGATTCACCGCAAGATCGAGCGCATCCTGGCGCAGACGCCGTCGCAGCGGATCGACATCATCGGCCACTCGATGGGCGGGCTGATCGGCCTCTATTACGTGAAGAAGCTCGGCGGCCACGCGCGGGTCCGCAAGCTGCTGATGATGGGCACCCCGGTGCGCGGCACCTGGGCCGCCCTCGCCGGCGTGGTGACCCTCGGGCTGTGGTCGACCTCCAGCTGGCAGCTGCTACCCCGGAGCCGCTTTTTGGACGAGCTCGCCCAGGGGCCGATCCCGCCGGGAGTCGAGGTCCACACCATCGCGGCGGCGCGCGACTGGGTGGTTCCGCTCGCCACTACCCGAATTTCGGGGGCCACGTCGTCGACGGTGCCGCTGGGCCATTCGAGCCTGGTGGTCTCCGAGGAGGTCTATCGCCGCGTCGTCAATGCGCTAAGACCCCCGCACGAACAGGTTCACGAAGAAACACCTGCGACGGACTGAACAGATGCACCCACCAACGGGCGGGCGTTTGCTTGCGCAGGTTGTCGGTTCGACACTAGAATTTTCGAGCACGAGCCGGTGCTCACCGTCTCGGTTTTCATGAACGACCGTCCACGCTTCGCGCTTCGCTTCATCTCGGGCAAGTACCAGGGAGGCGAGTTCCCGCTTCGGATGAACCGGGAGATCATCATCGGCCGCTCGAGCGACCTCGACATGGTGCTCGTCGAGGACATGGTCTCGCGTCGTCACGCGAAGATTTCTTCGTCGGACGCCGAGGTGTTCATCCAGGACATGGGGTCGACCAACGGCACGTTCGTCAACGGCGAGAAGATCGCCGGGCGCGCGCTGCTGCACGAGGGCGATCGCATCCTGGTCGGCACGTCGATCATCAAGGTGGTCGCGGTCGACAGCGCCGTGATGGCGAACCAGTCCGAGGCCGAGGCGCGGCGTCGCCTGGAGGCGGGGGCCCAGCAGCGGCAGGCCACCCAGGGCCGGCCGATGTCGGGCGTGATCGAAGAGATCCCGCTGCCGGATCTGCTGCAGCTGTTGTCGACCTCGCGCAAGAGCGGCGTGCTGACCGTCAACAACGGCGTGTCGCTCGGCAAGATCTACCTCCGCAAGGGCGCGATCTACTTCGCGACGATCAACGACGACTACGCGGTGTCGCCGCAGAAGGCGATCTACCGGATGCTGACCTGGCTCACCGGTACGTTCGAGCTCGAGCCGAGCGTCGAGCTGCAGGTGATGGAGGAGATCCAGGAGTCGACCGAAGGCCTGCTGATGGAGGGCGTGCGCCAGCTCGACGAGTTCCGCAACCTCCAGAAGCAGCTGCCGCCACTCGGCTCGCCGCTCGCCGTGCCCACGCCGCTCGCGGGCAAGCTGCGCGAGCTGACGCCGAGCGAGCTCGATACGTTCCAGCTGGTGCTCGATCACGGTCAGCTGCAGAAGGTGCTCGATAACTTCCCGGGCACCGATCTCGACGCCGCGCAGAACATCATCAGCCTGATGAAGCGCGAGTTCGTCGTCGTTCCGTGACCTGTCCGTCGCACTGGGAGGTGCGCACGCACCTGAAGACCGGGGAGCCGGTGCGCCGCTACATCGACTGGTCGCCGAGCGATCTGCCCGAGCGCACCGAGCACGACGTGATCGGACGACCGCTGCGCGAGTTCGAGGTGTGCGCGGATCGGATCGAGATCACCGAGACCTGGTGTCACTCGAGCGGTCACGCCGAGTGGTACAACAGCGATCCTCCGCTGGTCGTGCGCCGCGACGACGAGGCCGGGCGCGCCGAGCTCGCGCGCCGGTTCGGCGAGCAGCTCGCCGGCGAGATCGAGCTGGCGTTCGCTTCTCTCTAGGGGCGGCACCAGCGCGAGAACGCGCGGTAGTTCTTGTACGCGGCGCGATCAGTGCGCTCCTCCTCGATCTGCTCGATGGCCATCTTCGCATCGGCGAGGCCGGCACCCGTGACGACGCGGTATTCCTTGATCGCTCCGATCTTGTTGACCGGCAGCATCGCCGTGATGCGCTCGGGATAGCGTGGCGCCGCGGGGCGGTAGCGAAGCGCGCGAGCCTCGACGAGCTCGCGGGTCTGAAGCGTCAATTCATCGTCGGTGATCTGCAGCTCGATCGGGGCGAGGTCGGGTGCTGCGAGCAGCGTGCGGGCGCCGCGATCGCCGACGTGGCAGCGCTCGAGGATCAAGCGACGCAGGGCCATCCGAGTGAGGGCGTCGAGATCGCCTTCGATCAAGAAGCCCGAGAGCGCGAGTCGACGCAAGCGCGGCGCCGCGGCGAGCAAGGCGGTGAGGTCGAGCCGCGAGGTCTCGCTATCGTGGAACTGATATTCGAGCATGGTCAGCGCGGGGAGCTGGCGGACGAGCGCGATCAAGCTCTCTGGCTCGACGCCACAGCTCGCGATCGACAGCCGCTCGAGCTGGGTCAAGCAGGCGAGACGATCGATCCCGGCGAGCTCGAAGCTGGAGAGATGGAGCGAGCGCAGACCGTGCAGGTGCCGGTTCGTCGCGATCCGCTCGGTGCCGATGTCCGCGCTGGGCTGCGAACCGACGTGCCAGCCGCGATGAATGCCGAGATGTTCGAGCGGCTGCTCGCATTCGAGGAAGGCAGCCAGCTGCTCGTCGACGAGCGATGACGTGGTGAGCTGCAGCCGACGCAACGCGGGCATCGCGTGGAGTGCCGCACGGATCACGTCGGGTGTTGGGTAGCCGCTCTCGTGGAGCTCGAGCGACTCCAACAACGCCCAGCTCGGCGGCAGCGGGCGATAGATCGCATCGGCACGAACGGCGAGTGAACGCAGGAGCGGCGCGTGCTCGAACAGCTGGCCGAGCCGATCGGTGCGATCGATCGCCGCGGTCTCGATCTCCTCCAGCGAAGCGCCGCGCGGCGGCACGGCGAACGTGACGTCGCGCTCCGACCATGCTCTGACGTGCTCGACGAAGCCGCGCCGGAACACGTAGCCCGCGTCGACCACCGCGCGCAGCGGCATCTCCCACACCGCCGAGTGCTCGGCCAGCAGCTCGCGCTCGCGGGCGACCAGCGCGGGATCGATCGGCTCGTCGGCGGCATCGGCGCGCGCGAGCCGGCACTGGACGGCGATCAGCTCACCCCGCAGATCGCCGCGCTGCATGAGGTGGTCCGCGTAGACCATGCGCGGGGGGTCGTCGTCGGGAGCGGCGACGATCGCAGCGATCAGCTCCGCCTCGACGGTCACGGGGCGGACGATAGCACCTACATCAAGACTCCCGAATAACCCAGGCAGCCGGCTCGTTTGACCGGCGATGCGCGCTCCTATCTTCCTCTCGCTACTGTGGGCTGGCTCCGCATTCGCGTTGCCGAACCCCGACACCCGGTTTCGTCCCGGCGCGAACCATCACCTCGGCGATGACAGCTTCGTCGCCAAGCACCAGCGCGCGCCGGGCGGAGGCGATACCGAGAAGGCGCGGATGAAGGATCACCTCGAGCACATTCGCGGAGTGCTCGCGGCAGGCCCGGCGACGAAGCCCGAGCTCGCGAGCCGGCGCGCCGAGCTGCTCGGCTACCTCGACGACTACATCGCGCACGGCATCACGCCGACCAACGCGCACCTGCCGTGGCGCGCGCCGGTGTTCATCGACGATGGCGGTGCGATCTGCGCGGTCGGCTATCTGATCGAGCGCTCCGTCGGCCGCGCGTTGCCGGAGCGGATCGCGAAGGAGCACCGGTACGAGTTCCTCGAGGACATCGCGAGGGCGATGCCGGAGGTCGCATCGTGGATCGCGAGCTCGGGGTTCACGCTCGACGAGCTGGCGTCGATCCAGCCCGCGTACTCGAGCCCGAATGTCGAGACCTGGCGGACCTGGGATCTCGTGCGCCACGCACCGAAGGATGGCGCGTTCGAGATCGAGCTCGATGGCTGGGGCAATCCACGCAAGGTCGCCGGCACGTTCAAGCGCAAGGTGCTGCATGGCGAGTGGACGGTGACCGATGACGAGACCGGCGCGGTGCTCGGCATCGGCAAGCTGACCAACGGCAGCGGCAAGTGGAAGAGCTTCTACAACGATGGCAAGCGCGTGCTCGCGACGGGCGACTACGCGAACAGCAAGGCGCACGGCGCGTGGACGTTCTTCCATCCGAGCGGCAACGTCGCGGCGGTCGGCCGGATGGCCAATGGCATGCGCACGGGGCAGTGGTCGTTCTTCTACGACACGCCGTCGAGGACGCCACTCGCGCGTGGTGCGTTCGCGTCGAACGGCACGGTCACGGGCACGTGGCTGCACTTCGATGACAAGGGCAAGCTGCTCGCGCGCACCTACCAGGAGGGTGGTGGCGTCATCGATCTGACCGCCGACGAGCGTGGCGTCACCGAGCAGGTGCACGGCTTCCTCGATCCCGTCGATCCGGTGCAGCCGATCGCGCACCGGCTCGAGCGCTTCAAGCTCGGTGGCGAGATGGTGTTCGTGCAGCACAGCGGCTACGCGAAGGACGAGGTCGTGTTCGACGCGAACGGCTTCAAGCTGACCAAGACGCCGACGGGCTGGACCGCGGCCGATTGCCACTGGCCGGCGAAGCGGAAGACGATCGCCGCGACCGGGAACACGCCGTGGCTGCACACCATCCTGCATCGCGAGTCGCACGCGCGAAGCCTCCAGCCGGGCGAGTACGGCGACCACCTGATCGTCGAGAAGGGCCCGAGCTGCGACGCAGCGAGGCCCGTGTCACAGGCGCGCGCTGCCAGGCTCGACACCATCCTCGCGTCGCGTCTCGCGATCCGTGCGCCGACGCCCGATTTCATCAAGCGCCAGATCCTCGGCGAGGACCTCGAAGGCAAACCCGCCGACGAGGCCAAGGAAGACGACACCGACGAGGAAGACACCGACGACACCGCCGTGGCGACGACGCCCGAGGACGAGCCGACCGAGGTCTACCAGCTGGTGCGAGACAATCGAGATTCCTGGCAGAAGGACCTGCGCAGCATGCTCGCGACCGACACGGTGGCCTACGTCGAGTGGATCCACATCGATGGTCGGTTCTCGCGGGTATTTCGCACGCTCGCCGGCCACTACAGCTGGGAGTGGCACTCGAGCGAGAGCGAGGCCGACGGCTCCGACCCGCTTCAGAACGCGCAGCGATAGCTCCGGGTCCCGGGCTACACTTGACGTATTCCGGCCCGCGCAGCACCCGCTCACGTGTCGACCGAGACGGTCCGGGCGGAGCTGCGTCTTCGCACTCCGTATCGCGGCATCGAGACCGGCAAGGACACGCTGCGGATCCGCGTGCTGGTCGCGCCGCGCCGTCACGATCCGTACGAGGTCGTGATCGACATCGATGATCTCGCGGTCGAGGTCCAGGGCGACGCCGGCTTCGTGCTCGGTGCCGGTACGATCGACAAGCTGTTCGTCGTCGAGCGGCCGCCGCGCTACGGCTTTTTGACCTGGTTCGGCGTGTTCGCGCGCCGCCGCGGCCGTGCCGATCAGCTACTGATCGAGACCAACGAGTCGAAGGTCGCACGGTTCGTCGAGCGCACGATCGAAGACTGGCTCGGCCTCGATGCCGGCCCGGTCCGCGGCGAGATCCGCCTCGACTGACCCTCGGCCTTCGCGACGCTGTGGTACGAACGGTTGGTGAGCGCGCAGCTGAGAGAGGCGTCGAGTGTGATCCTGCTTCGCGAGGCAGCGAAGGGCAGCGGCTTCGAGGTGTTCTTCTTGCGCAGGCGCAAGGGCGCGTCGTTCATGGCCTCGGCGTTCGTGTTTCCCGGCGGCGCCGCGGAAGCCACCGAGGATGCGCGCACCACCGCGGTGCGCGAGCTGTTCGAGGAGGCCGGCGTGCTACTCGCGCGCGATTCGGGTGCGCACGCCGATACCATTCCGTTCACCAGCCTCCCGGTGCTGCGCAAGAAGGTCAACGATGCGGGCGCCGACTCGGTCGCGATCCTCGCGCGCGCGGGTCTGGTGTGGTCGACCGAGGTGCTCGAGCCGTGGTCGCACTGGATCACGCCGTCGATCGAGCCCAAGCGATTCTCGGCGCGGTTCTTCGTCTGCGAGCTGCCGGCGGGGCAGGAGCCGCAGTTCGACGATGTCGAGACGGTCGAGCAGGTGTGGGTGACGCCGAAGGAAGCGATCGAGCGAGCGCGCGAGCTCGCGTTGCCGCCGCCGCAGGTGCGCACGTGCTGGGAGCTGGCGGAGCTGTCGTCGATCGCGGAGGTGATGGCCGCGGCGCGCGTGCGTGCCGAGGAGCCTCACCCGATCATGCCGCGGCTGCGCAGCATGCAGGCGGGCGATCCGCCGTGCCTGCTGCTGCCGTGGGACCCGGAGTACAACGACGCGGGTAGCGGTGAAGCGATGCCGCTGTCGTATCGCCCGTCGTGGGCGCACGGCCCGAGTCGTTTCGTGATGGAGGACCAGACGTGGAAGCACGTCGGACCGAGCTCGTCGACGGCGGGCTGAGCGTCGGCGGCAAGACCCTGCCGTTCTACGCCGGCGCGCTGCACTACTGGCGCGTCGATCCCGCGAAGTGGTCGGCATGCCTGCGCGCGATGCACGGCATGGGCTTCACGATCGTCGAGAGCTACGTGCCGTGGCGCGAGCACGAGGTCGACGAGGGCGACTATCGGTGGACCGGCGCGCACGATCTCGGGCGCTTCGTCGAGACGGCCGGCGCCGCCGGGCTCGCCGTGGTGTTGCGGCCGGGGCCGCATTGCAACGCGGAGCTCACCAGCTTCGGGATGCCCGACTTCGTCCTCGCCGACGAGGATTGTCAGGCGCGCACGTCGCGCGGCACGCCGGTGTGGTTCCCGTCGCCACCACGCGCGTGGCCGGTGCCGTCGTACGCGTCGCGCGTGTTCCGCGAGCGCGTCGAGCAGTGGTACGCGCAGGTCGCGGCGCAGCTCGGATCGCTGCTCGCGCCCGATGGTCCGATCGTCGCGATCGGTGTCGATAACGAGGCGCAGATGTTCTTCCGCCTCGGCGCGTTCGATCACGATTATCACCCCGACGCGATCGCGGACTTCGTCGCAGCCGCCGGCGTCGAGGGCGCACCGTCGGCGTGGTCGGCAGAAGATGCGGCGCGCTGCATCGCGTGGGTGCGCGACAAGGACGCGTATCTCGCGCGGGCGCTCGCGGCGTTCGCCGGCTCGCTCGACAAGGTCGGCCTCGGAGCCATCGCGCGCTTTCACAACCTGCCGCCCGGCCATCACGGCCTCTACGACCTGCCGCAGCTCCAGCGCGCGATCGGCGGCCCGGTCGGCATCGACGCGTACACGCCGCGCACCGGGCTCCGCGAGCTGCGCCGCCGCGGCCTCGCGATGACGGGGCAGGCGTCGCCGATCCCGCTCGTGCTCGAGGCCGGCTGCGGGTTCTTCCCGTGGTTCCCGCCGCTCGGCAAGGACGACCCGACGCTCGAGCGCGACCAGATGCTGACGCTGCTCGCCTCCGGCGCGCGCGGCTTCAACCTCTACATGGCCGTCGAGCGCGAGCGCTGGTACGGCGCGGCGATCTCGGCAACCGGTGCCGTCGAGCCGCACGCGGCGTGGATCGAGTCGCTGATCCGCGCGCTCGACGAGGTCGACTGGCCGTCGTTGCGGCGCCACGCCCCGATCGCGCTCGTCGACACGCGCGCCGATGCTCGGTTCGGCCTCGCCACCTCGCTCGCCGATCCGCTGACGCCCGTGTTCGCCGAGGTGCTCGACTTCGGCCCCGGTGGCGCCGCCGAGCTCGGCACCGATCCACACGCGATCGCGATGCGGCGCTGGCAGACCGCGCTGATGGCGGCGCTCGAGCTCGCGCAGGTGCCGTTCGAGATCGTGTCGGAGGCTGCCACCGCCGATCAGCTCGCTCGCTATCGCGCCGTCATCGCACCCACGCTCGAGCGCGTCGATCGCACGCTGTGGTCGACGCTGCGCGAGCTCGCCGAAACCAGGCGCGGAGGTACGATCGTGGTGATCGGCCCGGGCACGCCCTCCCGCGACGAGCTCGATCGGCCGCTCGCGGATCCCGCACCCAGGCGCGTCGGTCGCCTCAAGGCCGGCTCGCTCGACGATCTGCCGGGGCTCGCCGCCGACCTCGGAGCGCTCGCCGACTCCGCGGACGCCTGGCAGATCGAGCGCCCCGACGACGTTCGCGCGCACGCGTTCGCCGACGACCAGGGCACCGTCCGCGCGGTGTTCATCCTGTCGGACGCCGCGATCGCCCGCACCGCATCGCTCCTGGTACCGGCGAACGTGCGGCTGCGCGAGCCGTTCTCGAACGAGGCCGTCGTCCCGATGAACGGTCGCGCCTCGATCGCCGTCCCGCCGCGCGGTGTCCGGTTCTATCTCGTGGACTAGCTGTACTGGCGCGTGGCGCCGGTGGGCTCGTCGTCGAACACCTGCACGGGGCGGTGATCGCTGACCAGCCGGCGGATCGCATCGACGAGCTCGCCCGGCTCGCATGGCTTCGGCAAGAACGTGGCGGCGCCGATGCGCGCGGAGATCTCCGGCGCCGACGGCGAGCCCGAGACCAGCACGACCGGCGGTGCATCGGGCAGCGCGGCGATCGCGCGCGCGAGCTCGACGACGCCGACGCGTGGATCGTACGCATCGATCACCACGACATCGATCCCGCCGTCGCAGATCACGGGCAGTGCCTCGCGCATGGTGATCGCGGTGAGCACCGAGTGGCCAGCGTTCGTCAGCGCTAGGGACCACCCGTCGTGTGTCACCGGATCGGACTCGACGAGGAGAATACTGCCCACGTAGAAACAGTATCTCAGATCACGGCTGAGCTGGGCAGCGTGAGTGAAGTTTCTCGGCGAGACTGAAATCAGCTCTCGCTCGACTTCGCCGTCTTCGCCTCGGTCGCCGGCGGGTTCGACTTGCGCTTCGCGCGCTCGTGCCCTTCGGTCCAACCGATCTCCTTCGTCAACGCCATGACATCGTTCATTCGCGCGTTGACCACGATGGCGCGCGCGGGGGTGTCACTGAGCATCAGTTCCGCGGTCGCCCGGCGGTCGCCCAGGTTGCGCATCTCGGAGATGGCTTGCTGGCGGTAGCGGTCGGCCTTGCTCGACAGCCCCGCCTTTTCACACAGCTGGGCGAGCAGCTGCTGGACGCGCGCCGCACCGAGCCGTGACCGCACCCGCTGGGCGTGGAACAGGGCGGCCTCGGCGAGCCGGAGCGCCTTGTAGGAATCGCCCGTGGTCTCGATCATCTGCGACTGCGCCTTGAGGATGCGCCAGAACACCTCGGGACCGTCGACGGCGGAGAAGCCCTCGCCGAGCGTGACCAGGTCGATGCACTCGACCAGCTCCGAGAGCGCGGTGTCCGGATCGCCCGAGCGCAGCAGCGCCGTCGACAGGTCGAGATACATCTCGCAGACCAGGTTCATGTCGCCGGTCGAGATGGCGCGCCCGACGCCGCGGCGCAGCGCGGTGATCGCACCGTAGAGGTCGCCCTCGGTGAGGCCGATCGCGGCGGCCGCTCGATCGATCGCGGCGACCAGCATCGGCACACCCGACCAGTCGCGCGCCTCGGCGAGCACGCCACGGGCGAGCGCCGTCTCGCCGCGGATGCGCAGCACGTCGGCGAGCCTGACCGATAGCTGCACGAACTGACCCTCGGCCTTCTCGTCCTCGCCCGATTGCACGGCCTGGCGAACCGCGACCAGAGCGCGCTGGTAGAACTGACCGGCGCCGACGTCGTCGAGCTGATCCGCCGCGTGATCGCCCGCCCGGCGCAGCAACGGGATCGCGTCCTTCGCGTGACCGGCGAGATCGTGGTGATGGCCGAGGAGCGCGATGTCGGGCGACAGGTTCTCGACGGCAGCGGCGGCGGCTGCGTGCAGCGACCGGCGAACGTCGGCCGGCGTGGCGTCGTAGACGATGTCGCGAACGAGGCGCGACGTGAACAGCAGCTCGCCCGACGGATCGTGACCGAGCAGGCCCGAGCGCTCGGCATCGGCCATCGCGGTCTCGAGGTTCTGGCCCGGCAGCATCATGCGCAGCAGATCGAGCTGCGGCTCGAGGCCGAGCACCGCGGCGGCCTGCAGGACGTCGCGCGTGGATTGCTTGAGCATCGACAGCCGCGCCGCGATCAAGTCGGGAAGCGAGATGTTGAGATCCTCGGCCTTGCCGCCCTCGAGCAGGTAGCGCACGACGTGCTCGACGTGGCCGGGATACGCGCGCGTGATCTCGAACAGCGTCTGCGGCGCCGGCAGCCCGCGCACGCCGTTCTCGGCCAGCAGATCGACCAGCCGGGTGAGGTGCTTGGCATCGAGCGCACCGATCTCGAGGCGCTGCACGGTCGCCGGCCACTGCTCGGCGAACGCGGTGGTCGCCGTCATCACGATCGGAGGCAGCGCGACCTCGGTGGTCTCGTTGGCGCGGCGCAGGATCTCGAGCGACGGGTGATCGAACCGATCGATGTCCTCGCACACCACCGTGACCGGGCCCTGCGCTGCCGCACGCTCGAGCGCCCTGAGCGTGGACCACACCATCTCTCTGCGACGCACGGGCGGCTCGAGCTCGAGCAGGGTGGTGGGGTGACCGAACAGCTGCGCGATGCCCGGGATGTCGCGCTCGTTGAGCCCGATCGACAGCACCGCGTCGCGCAGATCGACATCGCTCGACACCGGCGGCAGCTGGAGCACGGCGGCGAGCAACGAGCGGATCGGGTAGTACGGCGCCGCGAGGCCGCTCGGATCCGGACCGATCTGATAGATCGTGCGCGTCTCCTGGCCGACCTTGTCGTACGCCTGATGGAGCAGCGCGCTGCGGCCCGCTCCGTCGAAGCCGGCGAGGAGCAGCCCCGACGACTTGCCCGGCTGCACCGGCGAGCGCATGTGCTGGAGCAACACCGCCAGCTCGTTCTCGCGATCGACGAACGGCATCGGCAGTGCGGTGATCGCCGGCTGCGGGATCTCGAACGTCTTGCTGATGCGCTGGCGCGGCGTGCCGCACTCGGGGCAGTACTTGAACGTCGGCTGACACGACGTCCCGCACTGCGCGCACAGATCGGTGGTGTGCTGCTTCGGCTTGATCAGCCGGCGCAGCGCATCGCGCATCTCGGCCGCCGTGGCGAATCGATCGGCGGGATGCTTCGCGAGGGCCTTGGCGACGATCGCGTCGAGCTCCTTGGGGACCGCCTCGCGCCGGCTGACCAGCGACGGGATCATCGCCTTCAGGTGGTTCGCCAGGATCTCCGTCGTCGAGCCGGCGAAGAACGGCGTCTTGTAGGCGAGCAGCTCGTAGAGAATGATGCCGACGGCGTAGATGTCCGACGCGAACGACGGCGGCGCGCCGCTGATCACCTCGGGCGCCATGTACTCGGGCGTGCCGCTGATCGCGCGATCCTCCGGATCCTTGGCGACGCCGGTGACCAGGCGCGCGATGCCGAAGTCGACGATCTTCACCGTGTCGACGCCGGCGCGGCGCTGATCGAGAATGATGTTGTCGGCCTTGAGATCGGCGTGGACGACGCCCGCGAGGTGCGCTTCCTCGATGCCGGCGAGTGACTGCACGCAGATGTCGATCACGCGGTCGACCGCGAGCGGGTTCTCGTTGACGAGGAGCTGCGTCAGGGTCGGTCCCTTGACGTACTCCATTGCGAGGTAGAGCAGGCCGTCGCTGGACTGGCCGTAATCGATGATCGAGACGCAGTTCGGATGATTGAGCCGCGACGCGCTCATCGCCTCGTCACGAAATCGTTTGATCATTCGAGCGTCAGCGCTCAGATCCTCGTTGAGGATCTTCACGGCCACCGTGCGCCCGAGCGCGATCTGGTCGGCCTTGTAGACCGCACCACTGCCACCGATCCCGATGCAGGCCGTCAGCTTGAACTTGTCGCCGAGGACCCGACCCACAAGCTTCAGCGATTTGCTGACCTGCTCCTGTACGTGATCCGTGGTCATCTCCGCCGCCCGGTTAATCTTGTGGCCCTGGACTGTGAAACAGTCACCGATACTTCAGGCCCGCTCGAGGATAACCGCGATTCCCTGGCCCACACCGATGCACATGCTCGCAAGTGCACGCCTTGCGGACGATTGCTGATCCATCTCGACCAGGAGCGTCAGGACCATCCGCGCGCCGGATGCACCGAGCGGATGGCCGTACGCGATCGCTCCACCATTGACGTTGACCTTCTCCGGATCGAGCCCGAGTTGCTCGACGCACGGGAGTGCCTGGGCCGCGAACGCCTCGTTGAGCTCGGTGAGGTCGATCTGATTCGCAGTTAACCCAGCTTTCGCAAAGGCCTTTTTCGAGGCCGGGATGGGTCCGAGACCCATGTAGCTGGGCTCGACGCCGGCGGCCGCCGCAGTCACGTAACGTGCCCTGGGGGAAACCCCTAGTTCCTTGACCATCGCCTCGCTGGCGACGATCACGACCGCTGCGCCATCGTTCAGTCCCGACGCGTTGCCAGCCGTGACGGAAGCGGTCGGACCCTTCGAGAAGGCGGGCTTGAGCTTTGTGAGCTGTTCGATCTTGGTGTCGGGTCGCGGATGCTCGTCGGCTGCCAGCGTGATCGGTTGCTGGGTCTTCTTGTCGATGCCGGTCGTGATCGGCGTGATCTCCTTCGCGATGCGACCCGACGCGATCGCTCGGCCCGCGCGCTGCTGCGAGGTCAGCGCGAAGCGATCCTGTGCCTCGCGCGACACGCCGTGTTTCTCGGCGACGCGCTCGGCGGTCTCGCCCATCGCGAGCGTGCCGTGGAGCTCCTGCATCTTCGGGTTGATGAAGCGCCAGCCGAGCGTGGTGTCGAAGAGCTTTTGATCGCGTGCCCACGCCTCGCCGGGCTTGCTCATCACCAGCGGTGCGCGCGTCATGTGCTCGACGCCGCCGGCGATCACCAGATCCGCCTCGCCGCTCTGCACCTGGCGCGCGGCATCCGCGATCGCCTGCAACCCCGAACCACACAGTCGGTTGACGGTGACGCCCGGAACACCGACGGGAAGTCCGGCGAGCAGCGCCGCCATGCGAGCGACGTTGCGGTTGTCCTCGCCGGCCTGGTTCGCGCAACCGAGGATGACGTCGTCGATCCGATCGACCGGCAGCTTGGTCTTCGCCACCAGCGCGGCGATCACCTGCGCTGCGAGATCGTCGGCACGGACCGACGACAGACCGCCGCCGTACCGACCGAAAGGAGAGCGAATACCGTCGATTATAAACGCAGCGCGAGACATGCGGCGTGTATGTGTGTCTTTTAAACATCTCCGAGCCCACGAG
>JAEYYY010000094.1 GCA_023430775.1 Pseudomonadota bacterium | reverse complement strand
ACGCCGCCGGTGATCGCGACCTGCTCGACCGCGCGCCAGTCGAGCTCGGGCCGGCGCGACAGCTCGGCGAGCGAGATCCGGCGATGCTCGATCGGTGTGCTGCCGAGCCTGGCGAGCAGATCGTTGACCGCCGGCGTGCCGGTGACGAACGCGGAATTCGCGCGCTCCATCGCCGCGGCGAGCTCGCGCTGCCACGCCTCGAAGTCGGCCCACCGCGCGTCGTCGATCAGGCCGAGCTTGCGGCCGAGCGGCATCAAGCGATCGGCGGCATTGTCCTCGCGCAGCAGCAGCCGGAACTCGGCGCGCGACGTCATCATCCGGTACGGCTCCTTGGTGCCGCGCGTCACCAGATCGTCGACGAGCACGCCGGCATAGCCCTGATCGCGGCGCAGGATCACGGGCTCGCGTGCACACCCGCCGAACCCCAGCCCGCTCGCGGCATTGATGCCGGCGAGCAGGCCCTGGATCGCGGCCTCTTCGTAGCCGCTGGTGCCGTTGATCTGGCCGGCGTGATAGAGGCCGCGCACGCGCCGCGTCTCGAGCGTCGGCAGCACCTCGCGCGGATCGATGAAGTCGTACTCGACGGCATATCCCGGCCGCGTCATCTCGGCGCGCTCGAGCCCCGGGATGGTGCGGATGAACGCGAGCTGGACGTCGTACGGCAGCGAGGTCGAGACGCCGTTCGGATAGACCTCGCCGTTGCCCTCGAGCGCACCCTCGACGGTCTCGGGCTCGAGATAGATCTGGTGGCGATCCTTGTCGGCGAAGCGGACGATCTTGTCCTCGATCGACGGGCAGTAGCGCGGCCCGGTGCCCTCGATCTCTTTGCGATAGAGCGGAGAGCGGTGAAGGTTGTCGCGGATGGCCTGGTGCGTCTTGTCGTTCGTGTACGTCACCCAGCACGGCACCTGCGGCAGCGGTGGCGCGTAGCGATCGCGACGCCAGCGAAACATCGGCGGCGGATCGTCACCGGGCTGCAGCTCGAGGCCGGCGACGTCGATCGTCTTGCGATCGAGGCGGCACGGCGTTCCCGTCTTCAAGCGCGCGAGGGGGAACCCCAGCTCGGCGAGCGAGCCCGACAGGTGCACCGACGGCGCCTCGCCTGCCCGACCACCCGACGCGCGGGCCTCGCCGACGAAGATGCTGCCGCGCAGGAACGTCCCGGTGGTCATGATGACCGCGCGCGCGGCATAGCGAACGCCCATCGTGGTGACCACGCCGCGGATCTCGCGCCGGGTGATCGTCTCGCCTGCCCGGACCTCCGTCACCTCTTCGCAACCGAGCTGCGCGACCTCGCCCTGGCGCAGCGCGAGTCGATCGCAGCGCTCGAGCCGCCCGCGCATGGTCTCGCGATAGCGCCGCTTGTCGGCCTGCGCGCGCGTCGATCGCACGGCCGGTCCCTTCGACGCGTTGAGCCGGCGGTACTGGATGCCGGTGTCGTCGATCACGCTCGCCATCTCACCGCCGAGCGCGTCGAGCTCCTTGACGAGGTGGCCCTTCGCGACGCCGCCGATCGCCGGGTTGCACGACATCTGCGCGACCATGTCGAGCGAGCCGGTCAGCACCAGCACGCGCGCACCCATCCGCGCCGCCGCGAGTGCGGCCTCGCAGCCGGCGTGGCCGGCACCGACGACGATCACGTCGTAGGCATCTGGGTACTGGTACGTCACGACGGCCTACTGACTAGCAGGTTCGTCGGGAAACGTCTCCTGGTTGTCCTCCTTCGGCCCGCGCCCCGCGCCCTCGCCGCACTGCTCGCCGTGCGCCTTCCACGGCTTGAACTTGTAGACGTCGAGCGCGAGCTGGAGCGCGAATTCGCTGGGCACCTGACCGTCGGGCGCCTTGCCGTGATCCCAGATCACGTTCTTGATCTTCGTCGAGCCGCACGCGTCGTAGAGCCCGCGCTTGACCTTGGTCTGCTTGCTCTTGTCGTCGAGCTCCGCGAACGTGCAGACGCCGGGGTGACCGCAGCTGAACTCGAAGGTGTCGTACCAGCTCCTGGTGTCGGTCCCGAGCTCGTGGATCTCGAGGGCGAATGACACCCCCGCCGGGTTCGACGCGCGCAGGGTGATCGGGTGCTTGCCCGGCGCCATGTCGACGTAGAAGCAGGCGACCGCGGTCTCCGGGCTCTTGTAGAGCGTGGTGCCCGGCAGCGTGACCCACAGATCGTAGGCGCTCTCCATCCGCACCTCGAAGCGCTTGCGGCCGTCGGGCGGGAACCCGACCCCGCCGTCCTCGGCGCCATCGCGACACTTGCAGACGTTGTCCTCGCAGGTCGCTCCGGTCAGCACGCCCTTGGTCAGCTTCATCGGCGGCGGGCCGATCGCGATCTGCTGCTTTCCGCCACCCCCGCATGCCGCCAGGGCGAGTGCTAAGCCTAGTGAACGCATGGCTTCTTATCGCAGGCAACGCCACGGCCTGACCAGCGGTCGAAGTTCCTACGTCGAGCCCTGGCCATTGATCCGGACGACCTGCCCGGTGTATCACCCCTTCACCCGAGCCTTCCAGAAAGCCCCATGATCCTAAGGCCCTTGCTCATCTCATTCGCCATCGCCACCGGGCTGGTCGTCGCGGTCGCGTGTGGCGGCAAGAGCGGCTCGGGATCGGTCGAGTACTCGGTCTCGGCGCAGAAGAACTACGACAAGGGCCTGAAGATGCTCGAGTCGAAGGACTGGATCGCGGCCAGCAAGTACTTCGGCTTCATCAAGAGTCGGTTCCCGTACAGCAAGTACGCGGTGCTCGCCGAGCTCCGGCTCGCCGATGCCGAGTTCGGCGCCGAGCAGTACCTCGAGGCGATCGACTCGTACCGCCTGTTCATCAAGTTTCACCCGACCCACGAGATGGTCGCCAACGGCTATGCCTCGTACCGGATCGGCGAGGCGTACTACAAGCAGCTGCCCGGTGACTTCTGGATGTTCCCGCCGTCGTTCGAGAAGGACCAGTCGTCCACCGAGGACGCCGCGAACGAGCTCAAGAGCTTCCTCGACAAGTACCCGGACTCGCCGTACCGCAAGCAGGCGAAGGAGATCCTGGTCAAGGTCGGCAAGCGGCTCGCCGATCACGAGTGGTACGTCGCGCGCTACTACTGGGATCGCGGCAAGCCGATGGCCACCGTGCTGCGCCTCCGCCGCTTGCTCGAGCGCTATCGCGGCGTCGGTTACGACGAGGAAGCGCTGTGGCTGCTCGGTCGCGCGTACGTCGCGGTGGCGATGCCCGACCGCGCGAAGAACACGTTCAAGGAGCTGGTCGACAAGTATCCGAAGGGCAGCCGCGCGGGTGACGCGCGCGACGCGCTCTCCGGCATGAAGTGACCGCGGTCAGAGCGCCGACAGGAACGCGACGAGGTCGAAGCGCTCGAGCTCGGTGAACTGGAAGCCGAGCGCCTTCTCGTAGTGGATGACGACATCGCGCAGCGTCGCCGCGCTGCCGTTGTGGAAGTACGGCGCCCGCGCCGCGAGCGCGCGCAGCTGCGGCACCTTGAAGCGATCGACGTCGCTCCACTTGCCGGTGATCAACGCGCGCCCCGGATCGGTGGTCCGCCGGATCTCGCCGGTGACCTTGTTGCGCAGCCGATAGATCGGCAGCTCGAACGGAACGACCTCCGCCGCGGGACGCCGGAACAGATCGCGGGTGGTCAGGTGGCGACGGCTCGGCTTCGGCGCCGCCGACACGCCGATATCGGCGAACAGCCCGCTTGCGCTGGTTCCGACGTTCGCGACCGAGTGACAGCCGCGGCATGGCCCACGCCCGTCGGGGCGCAGCTTGGTGTTGAACAGCTCCTGCCCTCGCGCGATCGCGCGGCGCTTCGGATCCGGACTATTCGCCCAGGCGCTGAAGCAATTGAACGGCGCCGCCTCCATCGGCTGGCTGGCGAGCCACTCGGCACCGCCGTGGGCGCCGTCCTCGTCGAGCCGGCCCGCGATGGTCTCGAGCTGCGCGGTGTACAGCGAGCTCTCGAAGTCGACGATCTCCTCGCGCAGCTCCATCTCGATCGGACCCGCCGCCTGCGCGTGACCGAGCGAGGCACCGTTGGCCTGATCGAGCAACGCGCTGTGGATGTCGACGTTGGCGACGCGGCCGTCCCACATCACCGCCGGGATGAACGCGAGGTTCGCGGACGGCAGCGGCCGCCGGAACAGCGACAGCTCCGTCGCGCTCGCGTGGCCGTACGGATCCTCGATGCCGACCAGCTCGAATTCGGCATCGGCGGGCATCGCGATGCCGACCCGGAACACGCCGCGATCGAGCAGCAGCTTGTACGCCGCCAGCTGCGCGGCGCGGGTCGACAGATCGGCGTCCGGCGACACCGCACCGTCGACCGGCCGGAACAATGGATCGCGCCCGTTGGTGCGGCGGAACCGCTCGCGTGCGCCCTCGGCCGAGATCGACCAGCCCTGTGATGCCTGGTGGCACGTCCCGCAGTCGCGGCCGTTGGTGCCGAGCTCGTCGTAGAACGTGCTCGTGGTGTCGATCGCGCCGGCGGTCGAGAACGTGGTGGCGGCGCCGAGCGGGTTTGCGAACGGTTGGTTGTTCGCGATCTGCGATTCCGCCACGCCGGTGTCGGGCTCGGGCACGGCACAGGCGGCGAGAGCGAGCAAGCAAGTCCAGCGCATGGCGATGTCGCGATGCAGTCGCGATGCCACGCGCTCGGCATTTTCGCGCGTGTCGTCGGAGCACGTTCAACGTTGGCGGCGCGACAACTGGCGGATCGCGATGACGTGCGCGGCGACGGCGGGCGCGACGAACAGCGGGCCGATCAACGCGTACGGTAACTCTTCGATCAACCGCAGCGGTGGCTCGACCTGCCACGCGAACGGTAGCGGTGACGACATCACGACGACGCGCATCACGTTGGCGAGCAGCACCACGCCGACGAGCTGTGCGATCCAGGCCACCGCACGCGCTCGCCGCACGAGAGGGCGGCGATCAGCGCGAGCGCCCCGGCCACGATGTCGAAGTTCTGTCCCGTCCACGTCATGGTCTCGGGGATCGTGCCGGTGCTCGCCCAGTCGTGAAGCACGAGCTCGAGCGGTAGCCGGAACGCCTGGACGCCGACCAGGATCGCGAGGGAGCTGGTCGCCGCCAGCCGGCGGCCGATCGATGACAGCGCGAAGGCGATCGCACCGATCAGCACGCCTGCGAACAGCAGCGGCACCACGGGCAGCGGCCGCGCGGCCGGCGCTCCACTCGCCACCACCGCCACGAACGCGACCATACCACCTAACACCGCGAGGTAGTGGGCCGGCCCGGCGCCCCCGCGCCGCATCGCCACCACGATCACGGCGACCATCGCGATCGCCATCGCCACGAACACCACCACGCTTGCCGCACCGCCGGGCTGGAAGCTCATGGAGCCACGATGCGCGACCGCGGCCGGACCCGCGGTGCGGTGAAACGGCGCGCGCTGATTTGCCCGCGTACCCCACCGGTCCTACCCGAAAGGGCCGCGCCCGCGATATAAGCTGGTCTCGATGAGCGACCGGATCGAGCAGCTGATCGCGATGGGTCGCGAGCACTACAACGCGAACGAGTACGAGCGCGCCGAGCCGTTCCTCTCCGAGGCCGCGCAGGCCCGGCCGAACTTCCCCGACGTCTACAACATGCTCGGCGTCATCTATCACGCGCAGGGTAGGTTCTCCGACGCCGAGGAAGCGTTCGAGGTCGCGCTCAAGCTCAACCCTCGCTACACCGAGGCCGCGCTCAACCTGTCGGTCACCTACAACGATCGCGGCAAGTACGATCGCGCACGCGAGGTCTACACCAACGCGGTGTCGGCGAGCGTCGGCCAGCCCAACGCGCTCGATCGGTTCGCGCGCGGCAAGCTCGCCAACATGCACGCCGATCTCGGCGCGGCCTACAGCGGGCTGGCGATGTTCGACGAGGCCGTCCGCGAGTACAGCAAGGCGCTCGACCTTTGCCCCGACTTCGCCGACCTCCGGGTCCGCCTCGGCAACGTCTATCGCGACATGGGCGTCTATCACGCTGCCGTCGCCGAGTTCGAGCATGCCAAGCGGCTGCGTCCGGACTTCCTGCCGGCGCGCATCCACCTCGGCGTCACGCTGTTCTCGCTCGGTCGTCGCGATGCCGCGATCGCCGAGTGGAAGGGCGTGCTCGACATCGACCCGAACAACAAGAGCGCGCAGCTCTACATCCGCATGGTCAACGACGAGAATGGCCCGCGGCCCGGTAGTGCGCTACCACGCTGAGCACCATGCGCCTCGCTCTCCTCGTCTTGCTCGTGACGTTCGCCGGCTGTGAAAAGAAAGAGGGTGTCTCGAAGGCGGCGAGCGAGACGCCGAAGGCCGCCGAGACCGAGAGGCCCAGCGCGCCGGTACGCAGCGCGAAGCTCCCCGACCTCCGCCCGCAGACCGCGCCGCGCACCGGCCAGATCGAGTCGGCGTTACCGCCGGACTTCAACCCGCCCGGTGCACCGCGCGTCGATGGCGTGTTGCAGGTCGATCGCGACGTCAAGTTCGTCGACCTCGAGGTCGGCCACGGCCCACCGCCGGTCAAGGGCAAGCCCGTCGAGGTCCACTACTCGGGCTACCTCACCAACGGGACCAAGTTCGACGCCTCGGTAGATCGCGGCGAGCCGATCAAGTTCAACTTCGACGGCGGCATGGTGATCAAGGGCTGGGACATCGGCCTGTCGTCGATGAAGGTCGGCGGCAAGCGCCGCATCATGATCCCCGCCGAGCTCGCCTACGGTGACAACGGCGCCGGCGACGCCATTCCGCCGGGCTCGATCCTGGTGTTCGACGTCGAGCTGATCTCCGCCGAGCAGTAGCCCCAACCACGACATCGTTGTCACTCGAACCGATCTCGTGACGTCGCCGCGCGTCACTTATTGTCCGGTTTCCGGACACTGTGACAACGCTGTCATGGCGCCTCTCTCGACTCGGTATCGGCGCTCACCAACCGGGCACCGATTCCGGCCGGCTGGCCGGACGCTTGCGCAAATCGCGCAACAACTAAGTCGGACTTGATCGCGCGGTAGCGGGACTCGATCTCGCGCGGTAGCGCGTCCAGATGGCGGACGCGCGGCGCTACCTCGCGGCGGTCTTCGCACCCTTGCTGACACCCTTGGGCATCTGCATGACGAACGCGAAGTCGGTCATCGGCTTCGCGAGCACGTCGGCGACCGCGCCACTCTCGCCATCGTCGATCACGGCGCGCACGCTGACGACGTCGGCGATGCCGCGCCGCTTGAGGCGGTTGATGATCGCCGAGTCGTGGCAGTGGCCGTTGCCGGCGAGGATGACCAGGTGGCCCGTCGGGTTGGCCTTGAGCCACTTCGCGCTACCGTCGGCCATCGTCTCGTCCCACAGCACCTGCGCGGTGTAGATCCGGTCGGCGGACGGCATCTGCATCTTGCCGCCGCTGCCGTGCGGGTTGGGACCCGCCGGCTTGGTCTCGTGCGGGTTCTCGGGCGTGGTCTCGTGCGGGTTCGCCGGCGCGTCGGCGGGCGGAGCACTGTCCGAACCTTTCGAGGAGTGCCCACCGGCACCACCCAAGTCGTTCATCAGCGCGTCGAACCACGCGCGGTGGTTCTTGTCGTCGAGGTTGAGCTCGGGGACCTGCGCCTTCTCGTCGGCGGTCAGCGACTCGAGCCCCTGGCGGACGATCTTCTTGACCAGCTCCTTGGGCGCGTTGAGCGCGATGATCGTGCCGCCGGCGGCGATCGCGGCGTCGAACGTGGGCGCGTAATAGCTCCACTCGTAGCCCCAGCGCTCCGCCCAGCCGACCCGCGATTGCAGCGTGTCGGCGTCGATCTTCTTCGCGACGTAGTCGTCGAGCGGACCCTGGAACGGACGCTGGATCATCTCGAGACCGAGACCGAGCTTGTCCTTGCCGATCCGCTTCGAGATCTCGCGGACGCTGTGCAGCTGCGCCCAGTGATGATGCGGGTTCGGGTGCTCCTCGCCGATGCACACCGCGCGCGCCTTCGCGAGGCGGCCCCAGAACGCCGGCTCCTCGACGGAGCGGCCGGTGCGACTGTCGAGGATCTGGTACGGCAGCGCCGCGTTCTCGATCCCGCCCTTCGGCATCGCCGGCACGGCGGGTCCGGCCGGCGTGGTGGTGTGGGCGGGGTACTTCGCGCCGCCGCAGGCCGCGAGCACTGTCGTGACGACCAGGGGCAGCCGGCCAAACGTGAGCATCGGGCAATGCTAGCACCCGCATTGCGCAGTAGGGTCGGCCCCGTGAAGCTGCCGTACCTGACGCACGACCTCCCCGGAACCGGGGGGGTGCTCAAGAGTCGCGACGAGGACTTCATCGTCGACGAGATTCCCGCGTACGTGCCCTCGGGCTCCGGCGATCACGTATTCGTGCGCGTCGAGAAGCGCGGCATGACCACGGCATTCGCGGTCGGCCAGATCGCGCGGGCGCTCGGGGTTCGCGAGCGCGATATCGGGGTCGCCGGTCAGAAGGATCGCCACGCGGTGACCACGCAGTGGCTCAGCCTGCCGCCACCGGTGACGACCGACGCGGCGCAGGCGCTGGCGATCGAGGGCCTGCGCGTGCTCGAGGTCAGCCGCCACGGCAACAAGCTGCGCACCGGCCACCTGCGAGGAAATCGCTTCCGGTTGATCGTGCGCGACGTCGCCGCCGACGCGGTCGAGCGCGCCACCGCGATCCTCGCCCGGCTCGCCGAGGCACCGGGCGCGCCGAACTGGTACGGCGAGCAGCGATTCGGTCGCACCGGCGACAACGCGGAGCGCGGGCGTGCGTTCGTCACCGGCGAGGCACCGCAGCCGCGCGATCGCAAGCAGGCCCGGTTCCTGGTGTCGGCCCTGCAGTCGGCGCTGTTCAACGACTGGTTGACGGCGCGGCTGAACGACGGGCTCTACCGCACCGCCCTTGCCGGCGACATCATGCACAAGCGTCCGGGCGGGTTGTTCGATTGCACCGACCCCACCGTCGACACGCCGCGCATCGCGGCCGGCGAGATCGCACCGACGGGACCGATGTTCGGCGTCGCGATGCGCGCGCCTGCCGAGGGCAGCGCCGCGGCCGAGCGCGAGCTCGCGATCCTCACCGCGGCCGGGCTGACCCGCGAGGCATTCGGGGCGGTCAGCGCGATCGCCGAGGGCACCCGCCGCGATGCCGCGATCGAGGTCAGCGACGCGGTGGCGCGAGCCGGATCTGATGGGACTCTCGAGGTCGAGCTCGCGTTGCCTGCGGGGGCCTACGCGACGGTGGTGATGCGGGAGATCATGAAGGCCGAGCCGGTGGAAAGCCCCGGTTCTGGAATCGACGGGGCGCAGGAACCGACGTAACTTCGCTTCGCGATGGATCTGTCCAAGGCGTTCGTCGATTTCGCGCAGCTCGGTGCGGAGTGGGTGCTGTGGCTGCTGATCATTCTCTCGGTCGTCTCGATCGGCGTGATGATCGACAGGTTCCTGTGGTTCCGCGAGCGCGACGCGGACACCGACGCATTCAACCGCGAGCTACGCGGCGCGTTCACGCGCAACGAGATCGATCGCGTGATCGCGAAGTACAAGGACTCACCGGCGATCCCGATCCAGGTCGCGCTGCGCGGCCTCGACGAGCGCCAGCACGGCGCGGATGCCGCCGGTGAAGCGATGCAGGGCGAGCGCTCGCGCTGGCGCCGCACCGCCGACAAGAACCTGATCGTGCTCGGCACGCTCGGCAACAACGTGCCGTTCGTCGGCCTGTTCGGCACCGTGCTCGGCGTGATGAGCGCGTTCGTCGAGCTGACGCTCAAGGATGCCGAGGCCGAGAAGCGCACGCTCGAGACCATCGCCGAGGCGCTGTCGGCCACCGCGTTCGGGCTGTTCGTCGCGATCCCCGCGGTCATCGCGTTCAACTACTTCACCCGCCGGATCCGCGTGCTGATGGGCGGCGCCGACGAGTGCGCCCACCAGGTGCTGTCGCTGATCCACGCCGACCTCAACGCGAAGGCGCAGGGCAAGACGCTCGAGGAGCCCAAGGCGGAGCCCGTCAAGGCCCCGGTGAGGGACTAGATGGCGGGCACCGCCTACAAGGACGAGGGCGACGACCCGGCGATCACCGACATCAACGTGACGCCGTTCGTCGACGTCGTGCTGGTGCTGCTCGTGGTGTTCATGATCACGGCGAAGCTGATCGTCGCGCGCGGCGTCGAGATCGACAAGCCGAAGGCCGCGACCGGCGGCGAGATCCAGAGCACGCTCCGCGTCACGGTCACCAAGGAAGGCGAGCTCTACATCAACAAGGACAAGTTCACCGACGATGCCGCCGCGGTGGCCAAGCTCCGGGAGCTGACCGCCGGGGTCGAGAAGCCGAAGGCGCTGATCAACGGCTCGCGGTCAGGCGCGTACGGCAACGTGATGCGCGCCATCGACGTGGTCAAGCAGGCCGGCATCAACGGCATCGCGCTCGAGAACATGCCGCTCGACGACAAGTGACCTGCTAGGCTCCGGGGGCTGTGCGCTGGGATTCTCCGATGGTGCTCGTGATCGCCGGCACCGTGGCGATCCACACCATCCTGCTCGTGTTCGTCGACGCGATGATCGTCACCCACCCGCTGGTGCTGAAGCCGCCGGCGCCGGTGATCGAGATGGTCGACATCGAGGTCGAGCCGCCGCCACCGCCCAAGCCACCCGAGGAACCGCCCCCACCCGACGAGCCCGAGCCGCAGGTCCCGCCGACCCCGCAACCACCGCAACCACAACCCCGCGTCGCGCGAACCCCGCAACGCCAGGTCCAGACCCAGCCGCAGACGCCGCCACCCGAGACGCCGAACCCCGCCCCGCCCGGCGGCGATCCGCCGACCATCCCGATGCCCGATCTCGCACCGACCGGCCGCGGCATCCCGATCCCCGCGGCGCGCGGCAAGGTGCCGGGCCGCGGCGGCTCCGGAGGCGGCACCGGCACGGGCACCGGCTCCGGCTCGGGCGACCCACCTCCCCCGCCCCCGGTGTCGGTCGCGACGATCAAGACCCGCGCCCTGCCCAAGGGTGATTACGGCTACTTCGACGCCGGCAAGGAGTACCCGGCGGAGGCGCGTCAACTCGGCATCGAGGGCGCGATCCGGGTCAAGCTCGTCGTCGACGCGGCCGGCAAGGTGACCTCGGCGGTGTTGCTCAACAAGCTCGGTCACGGGCTCGACGAGCTCGCGCTCGCCCGGGCGAAGAAGATCGAGTTCGAGCCGGCGAAGGACACCGACGACAAGCCGGTCACCTCGGTGGTGATCTGGACCTTCAACATGACGCTTCCGAAATAGTCGCTCCCACCGGCGACCACTTCGATAAACACCCCACAGCATCCCCAAAGAAGATCGCGGCTTCCGGGAGGGCCCGCTATCAGGGACCTTCGGAACGGGCGTATCATCTGGAGCAATGCGCACTCCATGGGGGACTTGCGCCGTACTCGCGCTCGCGTTGTTTGCGATTCCGCGTGCGGCGTTCGCCCAGCAAGCCGAACCACCGCCGTTTGACTCCGCGATCGACGTTCAGACGTTCGAGTACGCGATCGGCCCCAAGACCTTCTTCACGGTCGCCGATGCGGACGTCGCGGATCAGAAGCAGCTGTCGGTGGACGTGTTGTTCACGTACCTGACGAAGCCGTTCAAGGTGTTCAACGTCACGCCGGACGACATGGTCGGCAGCGAGCGCGTCACCGTCGTCGATTCGCTCGCGGCTGCGCAACTCACCGCCGCCTACGGCATCAAGGACAAGATCCACATCGGCGCGAAGCTGCCGCTGATCTTCTCGCTCAGCGGCGACGGTCTCGATGCACCGACCGGCGGCCCGGCGATGAACGGCCTGTCGGTGACCGGCCTCGGTGACCTGCTCGTCGAGGGCAAGATCCGCCTCTACAAGAAGAACAAGCTGCGCGCCGCAGCGCTCGCGGGCGTCTCGCTACCGACCAGCTTCGGCAGCGACGACTCGCAGTTCATCGGCGACAACCTGCCCACGGCGCGCGTCGCATTCGCCGTCCAGATGGATCCCAACTCGAAGTTCTCGATCGGCGCGAACACCGGCCTCTTGCTCCGCAAGCCGCGCACGATCTACGACTCGACGATCGGCCCGCAGTTCACGTGGGGTGTCGCCGCGGCGATGCGCATCACCGATCGCTTCAGCGTGGTGGGCGAGAGCTACGGCCGCGCCGGGCTCCCCGACTTCTCGCTCGACTCGAGCCCGCTCGAGGTCGAAGGCGGCCTGCGCGTCTACGTGACCAACGCGGTCGCCGTGGTGATCGGCGGTGGCGCCGGCGTGGTCAAGGGCATCGGCTCGCCGGAGGCGCGGTTCTTCGTGTCGCTCGGCTACGCGCCCGACGTCCGCGACTCCGACGGCGACGGCATCCCGAACGGCCGCGACAAGTGCCTGCTCGTGCCCGAGGACAAGGACGGCCACGAGGACGAGGACGGCTGTCCCGACGACGACAACGACGGCGATCGCCGCCCCGACGATCAGGACAAGTGCCCGGAGCAGGCCGAGGACATCGACGGCTTCGAGGACGACGACGGTTGCCCCGAGCTCGACAACGACGGCGACACGATTCCGGATCTCCAGGACAAGTGCCCGAACGACGCCGAGGACAATCGCGAGCCCGCACCCAAGGACGGCTGCCCGGCGAACAAGCGCGACACCGATGGTGACGGCGTCAACGATCTGATCGACAAGTGTCCGACCGAGGAAGAGGACATGGACGGCTTCCAGGACGATGACGGCTGCCCCGAGGCCGACAACGACCAGGACGGCATCACGGACGCCAACGACAAGTGCAGCGTGTGCGCGGAGGACAAGGACGGCTTCCAGGACGACGACGGCTGCCCCGACCTCGACAACGACAAGGACGGCATCGCCGACGCCCAGGACAAGTGCCCGAACGAGCCCGAGACGATCAACGGCATCAAGGACGACGATGGCTGCCCCGACACCGGTGGTGTCACCGTGGTCAAGCTCGATGGCGATCGCCTGATCATGGACAAGGTCCCGACGATGGTGGGCACCGTGCTGACCGCTTCCGGCGGCGCGATCGTCGATCAGGTCGCGCGCTTGATGCTGGCGCACGAGGAGGTCTCGAAGTGGCTGATCGCGCTCGCGCAGCCGAAGGCCGACAACGCCACCAAGCTCGCCAACCTCGTGAAGGCGCGCCTGATCGCGAAGGGCGTCCCCGAGGATCGACTCCAGGTGATCGGTGCCGCCGGCGCCGCGAAGATCGGTGGCATCGTCCAGGAGCGCGTCGAGGTCGACGTCGCGAAGTCGTGCACCGCGGCGGCCCCTGCCCCGGTGGCACCGGTCGCCACCGACGGCGACAAGGACGACGACGACATCCCCGACTCGGTCGACAAGTGCGTCGATCAGCCCGAGACGATCAACGGCTTCCAGGACGAGGACGGTTGCCCCGACACCGTACCCGAGGCGCTCAAGCAGTTCAGCGGCACGATCGCCGGTATCAACTTCAAGGTCGGCTCGGCGGACATCCTGCCGGCGTCGTTCAAGATCCTCGACGACGCGGCCACGGCGTTCACCAACTCGCCGCAGATCAAGGTCGAGATCCAGGGCCACACCGACGACACGCCGCTCGGCAAGGGCGGCAAGTTCGCCGACAACGAGGCGCTATCGCAGGCGCGCGCCGATGCCGTGAAGGCCTATCTGATCAAGAAGGGCATCGATGCGTCGCGGCTGACCGCGAAGGGCTACGGCGGCACCAAGCCGACGGTGCCGTTCAAGGACCTCAAGGGTGCGGCGCTGACGAACGCGCGGACGAAGAACCGCCGCGTCGAGTTCAAGATCAACTAAGCGGTCCAGGCGCCGGCAGACACGAGTTAGAAGAGTTTCGCGGGTCCGCTGGTCGCATTGCCTCTTCGTCGCGGGGCGTTCGTCGCCTCAACGAGAGCCGGTCAGCACCCGTGGCGGTTTATCCGGCGTCAGCTCGAGGACCTGGATCGGGCCGCCGTAGGTCTTCGACAGGCCGACGTCGATCCGCCAGATCGTGTCGTCGCACGCGCTGTTGATGCCCCTGTCCTGCACCGTGTGGCCGACCACCTGGCGCTTGATGCCGAGCTTGTCGAACGACGCCTTCGCGGTGGCGCAGTCGACCGGATCGACGCCGAACACGCGGGTCCAGACCGGGCTGGTGTCGCCGGTGAGCGCCGGGACCACCGCGTCGGGGCCGCCGGCCTGACCGTCGAGCCAGCAGCGCGCGCTCTGGTTGACGCCCTCGAGCTGCGTCACCCAGTCGGCGAGCACGCCGGCGTGCGAGAACGCGGTGTCGCCGACGATCGCGATCACGTTGTGCGTGGCGAGCTTCTTCGCGTAGACGCCACCGGGACCGAGCGCCGAGATCCGGCCGCGCACCCGCTCCGGGACCTTGGCCCACTTCGAGGTGTCGAGGCCGGGCGCGTCGTCGAAGTCGTTCAGCGCCGCGGGCGTGACGTAGCGGAAGTCGCCGGCGGCGTTCATCAGCTCGTGGTTGCCGAGCAGCTGGATGTAGCGACCTCCGGCCTTCGCGGCGTCGGCCTGGAGCTTCAGCGATAGATCGATCATCGCCTGCTCGTCGTCGCCGCGATCGAGCATGTCGCCGGTCTGGACGATCACGAGGTCGCCGCCGATCCAGGCGTCCTTGTCATCGATCGCACCGGCGGCCTTGAGGGCCGAGCGCATCGCGCCGAGGTCGCCATGGAGATCGCCGATCGCGACCAGCCGCTTCGGCATCGGGAACTTCATCGCGACCGGTGACAGCGTGCAGGCCGGGGCTGCCGCGGTCGCCGCGGCCGGAGCTGGACGATCCGGGGGCAGCTCGGGAGTCGGCGACGGCACGGGATCGCGACTCGGGCGACCGCGATCACAGCCAAGCGCTGCAAGTGCAACAACAACGGCGCCGAGTTTCACCCCACGTGCATACCGCAGCCGGTTCGCGGGTGGTGAGGCTTTGACGCTGTAAGCCATGCTGCCGGGGACCGTTCGTGTCGCATATGCGATCCTTGCTTCTGCTGCTCCCACTCGGAGCGTGTGCCGCCGGCGGCGCGCTGCGCCAGGTCAGCATGGTCGGCCAGTGTGCCGCCGATGATCAGGCGTGCTCGCGCCGCCATCCCGTCGCGCCGATCGCGATCGGCGCGAAGTTCTATCCCGAGGTGTCGTCGGAGGCCGCCGGCAGCACGACGCCGAACCTGGTGCTCGACAGCGCCGCCCCCGACATCATCGCGGTCGAGGACGGCGCGCTGGTGGCCAAGGCCGCCGGCACCAGCGCCGTGCTGATCACCACCGACGATGGCTCGGTCGTCGACTTCATCCACGTCTGGGGGGCACCGGTGACGAAGATCTCGCTCGCGAAGCGCGACGGTGATCGCATCGGCGGCTCGATCGGGCTCGCGGTCGGCGAGGACATCACGCTGCAACCGGCACTGTGGAACGGCGCGCAGAAGCTCGCCGGCGAGGGCCAGGTGACGTGGACCTCGAGTGCGGGCGACGATGGCCCGGTCGCGATCCTGCGCGACGGCTCGACCGACCGCCGCCGGCTGCGTGCGCGCGCCCCCGGCAAGGCCACGCTGACCGTCGCGCTCGGCACGGCGACAAACACCGTCGACATCGAGGTGGTGCCATGAACGACACCGAACGTTCGTTTGTCGGCGCGGCGTATCTCGTCGTCGCCTTCGCGGTGATCGCCGTGCTCGCGAGCGCCTGCGGTCCGACGCTGATCGCGCAGTCGACGCCGCCCGCCGGTCGCGTCGCCCGGCTCGACCCGGTGACCGGCTTCTGGGGGCTCAAGAGCTACCGGCTCGAGCTGTCGACCGGTGTCGCGATCGCGCTCGCCTGCTATCGCGGCGCGCCGTGCGAGCACCTCGACGTGCAGTCGGACTCGGCGAACGTCGAGGTCCGCAAGGCGTCGATCGGCCAGCTCGAGCAGCACGCGTACACGCGCGACGCGCAGCCGACCAGCGGCTTCGTCGTGATCGGCAAGACACCGGGGCCTGCAAAGCTCACGGTGCGCGGCTCGGGCAAGACGCGCCTGGTGACCGTCACCGTCGTCCCGCCGCCGCAACCGTCGCCGCCCGCGACGATCGCTGTGCCCGCCAGCGCGTCACGCTAAGCTACGCGCCGCAATGCGGCGGTTCGAGCTCGGTGATCGCTGGTGGTCGATCGTGGTGCTCGATCAGCGTGTCCAGATCGTGTGGGGCAAGGCCGGTGGTGCCGAGCAACGCATCGATCGCACCCTCGCCTCGACGGCCGCTGCGGTCGCTTATCGCGACATGCAGATCGCCAAGCAGCGCGAGCATGGCTACGTCGAGGTTCAAGCAGCGCCACCGCCGGAGGCGCCGAACGCGGTGGCGCCGGCTGTTGACGAGGCGCCGGTCGAGCGCTCCGTGCGATTCGAGATCAAGGCCGAGGAGAAGACCTCGTACCGGCGCTATCCGAAACCGGCGCGGTTCTACGAGGTGATCCAGCGCGACCGCATGGTGATCGAGTGGAGCGGCCCACTCGAGCTGGCGGACGATCCCGACGCCTCGAAGCGAACCGAGGAGACCTTCGAATCGATCGCGAGCGCCAGCGACGCGTTCACCGAAGCCGTCCAGACCGCGCGCGAGGAGGGCTGGCGACAGATCCAGTCGTCGTCGGTGGTCGAGGCAAAGACCGAGCCCGACCTCGAAGCGCAGTGCTGGAGCGCAGGCGACGATCCCGCGCCGTGGAGTGTCTATGCCGACTGGTTGCTGGAGCAAGGCGATCCGCTCGGCGAGCTGGCGACCTGTCGCTCGGACAACGAGGCGTACAACCGCTTCGCGGCGGAGCTCGAGCACCTCGGCATCGCTTCCGAGCTCGTCACCATGGAGCGTCGCCACGGCTTTCCTCGCCGCGCCGGGATCAAGCCGCGCGATGTCGACGAGTCCGATCCGATCACGCTCGCCGACGCCGCGCGCGCGGTACGCAGCTGCACGCTCGGGCGCTTCGTCGACGAGCTCCGGTTCGGACTCGCCGGCTACACCGATCGCAACGACTGGGCGCCGACGCTGCGCGCGCTCGCCGAGGCACCGCACCCCGAGCGCATCCGCGAGCTCCGATTCGATGACTACGAGTACACCGATTGCGAGATCAGCTGGGCGGCGATGGGCGACCTCGGCGGGCTGTTCGCACCGTTCACCGGCCTCGAGGTACTGCACCTCAAATCGGGTGCCGGCGGCGACCTCGGCGAGCTCGCGCTACCGAACCTGAAGACGTTCATCCGCGAGTCCGGCGGGCTCGCCGCCACGGAGATCGAATCGATCTGCAACGCGGCATGGCCGAAGCTCGAGCACCTCGAGATCTGGTTCGGCTCGGGGAACTACGGCGCGCAGGGCACGGTGGCAACGATCCGCTCGATCCTCGACGGTCGCGGTCTCCCGGCGCTGCGGCACCTCGGCATCGTCAACTGCGAGTTCGTCGAGGATGCCATCGATGCGCTCGCGCACTCGAAGATCCTGGCGCAGCTGTCCTCGCTCGATCTGTCGAAGGGCGTGCTGGCGCGTCGCGGGGCCGCGCTGTTCGAGCAACATGCAGCGGCGTTCCGCCACCTGGCCTCGATCGATCTGTCGAGCAACTGTCTCGATGCCGAGCAGATCGCCCGCATTCGCGCGGTGCTCGACAACGTGATCGTCATCGACCAGCGCGAGATCGACGAGGACGACTACGAGGAGGTCGAGGCCGAGGAAGGCGCGCTCGTTCGCTACGTCGCCGTCGGCGAGTGAGCTAGGCGCTCGGCGGGGGCGGTGCCGGGGCGTTGGCGACCAGGCCGACGACGACGGTGATGTTGTCGTCGCCGCCGCGATTGTTCGCCAGCTCGATCAACGTCTCGGGCAGCCGGCGATACCAGGTCATCGCGACGATGCGCTCGAGCTCGCCGTGCTCGATGTAGTTCGACATGCCATCGCTGCACAGCAAGAAACAATCGCCCGGCGACACCGGCACGCTCTTCATGTCGGCCTCGATGTCGCGCTCGAAGCCGATCGACTTCGTGATCACGTGGCGGAACTTGCTGCTCTTGGCCTCGGCCTCGCTGATCTGGCCGCTGCGCAGCTGCTCGGCGATCCACGAGTGATCGTCGGTGAGCTGCTTGAGGTGGCCGTCGCGGAACATGTAGCAGCGCGAGTCGCCCGCATGGACGACGTGCGCGCGGCCGCCGTGCACCAGCACCGCCGTCAACGTGGTGCCCATGCCGCGCAGCTCTGGCTTGTTCCAGCTCGCCTCGAAGATCGCGCCGCTCGCGCGCTTGACCACGCCGCGCATCAGCTCGAGCGCCGGCGAGAACGCGAGGACCGCACCCGCCGGCAACGTCGGGTCATCGCCACGTGCCGCCGGATCGGGCCGCACCTTCATCTGATGGGCGGCCTCGGAGATCTGGCGCGGCGAGGTGGGCGCGATGTCGGTCGGATCGATGTCGGGGTCGACCGCCGGCATCTCCTCGGTGGTGCGCAGGCTCACCGACAGCTGAGCTGCGAGCGCCTTCTCGAAGTTACCGCGGGCATCGGCGAGCTCGCGGCCGAGGTACTCGACCGCCATCCGGCTCGCCGTGGCGCCGCCCTGGTGGCCGCCCATGCCATCCGCGACGGCCATGATGCCGGTCTCGGGATCGACGAGGTACGCGTCCTCGTTGCGCTCGCGCTTGCGACCGGGGTCGCTCTGTCCCCACGCCCACAATCTCATCGAGCTACACCTCTCATCGAGCTACACCTCTCATTGGTATTCAGCGCTCCGTTCCGAGATGTTGCCGTCGTCGCAGCGAAGCAGCTTGCCCTTGCCCTCGATCTTCGTCAGCAGGCTGACCGGGCGCGTCCACAGCTTCGAGACGTTTCGCAGCGTGTCGCGCGCCTGGCTACCGTCGAGGTCGGTGCCTTCGTGGACATGCCGCAGCAGCAGCTCGCTCTTGTTCTCGAAGTTGCCATCCTCGACGACGATCACCGGTTGACCGCGATTGGTCAGCATGCGCAGCAGCTGATCCTTCACCTTCTTGAACTCGCGGCTCATGATCTCCCAGTTGCCGCTGCGCTCGGAGAAGCCGAACGAATAGAACTTCTGCTCGATGCAGAACTCGAGGGTGAAGAACTCGTCGATGAAGGTGATGTCGTTGTAGAGCTTGCGCACCTCGAACAGCCTCTTCATGCCGAGGCCAGTGCGGCGATCCCAGTTGCGCTTGAGATCCATGATCTCGCAGTCGTCCCACTCCTTGCCGAATTGCCCCTTGTTCCACCGATCCTCGATATTTCGAAGCAGCTCGACGCCGAGCTTGTAGGGATTCAGCCGGCCGGGTGCGGTTGCGAGCACGCCCGAATTGGCATCGGCGTAGTCGATCACTTCGGCGGCGGTGAGGGCCTTCTCGGTCAGGATCTTCGAGTGCCAGTACGAGTTGTGGTTGATGAACCCGCCCGCGGCGTAGCGATGCGTCTCGGTGACCGAGATGTCGTAGACGTCGGAGCGACCGCGCTCGACGCTCACGACTTCGTCGTCCCAACGTTCCCTCTTGAACCACTTTCGATTCGTTACGTACTTGTCGAGCTCCTTCTGCTTCCGCTCCAAACCGAACCCGATGCGTTCGGAAAACACCTTCGCTGAGGCACCGAAGATATCGAGATGCCAGCACCCATCGGTCTGCTTCCGCTTGCGACTGAGGATCCCGTAGTTGAGCAACAGGAGCTGCGTCTGGGACGCGAGCTTGTCGCTCATGGTGCTGAGGATGACGCCCTGTTTGCCGGCATGCCCGTCGCAATCGAAGTACGCGCGGAGAAAGGCGCGCACCACAGGCTCGGGCGAACGCATGACGAGTGGAGGGATCTGCTTATCGCGTGCGCTCGGTCCGTGAGTGAGCCCGAAGAAGTCAACGAGCAAGTCGCTCAGGTGTTCCGAGTGAAGGAGGACCCTCCAGCGTCCCTCGTCCAGAGTCATGGAGGCGAGGAGACCAAAGAGCTCGTGCGATAGCTCGGCGAACCGGGTTGCCTGTGGAATGTCCTCGGTGGTGAGCCCAAGAACCCGCTTGACCCGACTGATGTGGCCATCGCCAATGAGGTAACCGAGGAACGCGCCGACTCGCTCGTCCAGCGACACTGGGATCCGGATCGGGTGTCGCCTGTTGATCGAGATCGGAAGTGCGAGGTTGTCCTCTCGCTCGTACTCGAGAGACGCAACTTGCTTGATCGCCGCCGCCGTCGCCACGCACATGACAGATCCCGCGTAGTAGCGATCCACGGTCTGGAGATCGACTCCAGCACCAGCAGCGACGTCGGAGCGAGTCACTCGATAGGGGGGAATCCACTGGATCCCCACTTCTTTGGTCGCCCAGAGATCGCCTCCGCCGGTGATGGCAACACTGTCACCCGGCGCGAGCTCGTCGAGCCGCTTCCACGTCGCTCGGTCCGAAAGTTGGACACGATGGTTGTTCGATCCTTCGATGACGAGACCGCGGCGGGTAGTCACCTTCACGGTCTCGTGATCGAAGATGATGTTGCGATCGTAAACCCGTTGCCGCTTCTCACCATCGAACACTACGTGCGCTTCCTCGCGCACTAGTTCTTTCATCGTGATCACACCAGCATCCGTGAACACCAAGCTTTCCGGCGTCAGACAGGCCCAACCTTCATTGAGTATCTTCGTCATCGCCTGCGGCGCGAAGTAGTAGGCCTCGTCTCGCACGATCTCGAGGCAGTCGCGCTGCCAGTGCTCGAGCGGCGCGTGCTGGATCAAGAACGCCATCACGTCGCGCTGCGGATGCTCGGGGAACCGGCGGCGCGCCCGCTTCTCCTCGTCCTCGCGCTTCTTCTTCTGCGCGGCGAGGTACTCGGGCGGGTTGATGAACGACTCCATGTAGCCCTTCGCGCGCAGGCGCCCGGACTTGTCGCGGTTGTCGTCGTCCTCCAGATCCTCGGGCGTGCGCTCGCGCGTTCGCACGATGTACGGCGACATCGGATCGATCAGGTTCTCGATCGACAGGCAGGTATCGATGAAGTCCTCGACGACCTCCTGACCCTGACGGTCCATGTGGCGACGCACTCGCGCGGAGTGGTTCGCCATGCCGTCGATCATCTTCCGGTTGGTCTTGCTGAAGAAGTAGTTGTTCTTGAAGAAGTCGACGTGCGCGCAGACGTGCGCCATCACGATCTTCTGATCGGTGAGCGAGTTGCCCTCGAGCAGGTACGCGTAGGCCGGGTTGGTGTTGATCACCATCTCGTAGATCTTCGAGAGCCCCCACTCGTACGACTTCGACAGCTGCTCGTAGTCCATGCCGAAGCGCCAGTGCGGGTAGCGCGTCGGGAAGCCGCCGTACGCGGCGACCTCGTTCATCGTCTTGTAGTCGAGGACCTCGTAGAGGATCGGAAAGAAGTCGAGGCCGTACGCCTTGGCATAGCCCTCGATCTCCTCCTGCATGTCGCGCAGATATGCCGGGAACCTCTTGATAGTCATGATCAGTCGACCTCGTCGAGCATACCGCCGAACTCACCGGCGGACGCGGGGTGGTGGTGGGGATCCGCAGCCATCAGTTGCTCGAGGCGCGAGACCAGATCCTGACGCGTGAATGGCTTGCGCAGGAACAGACTGTGATCGAGGAGTGCGACCTCGGCTGCATCCGGATAGCCCGAGATGTAGAGGATGCCCAGGTGGGGCTGTTCGGCACGCAGCGCGGTCGCCAGCTGATCGCCGCCCATGCCCGGCATCACCATGTCGGTGACCAGAAGATCGATGACGCGCCCCTTCGCCGCCTCGACCGCCTGCTCGCCGGAGCACGCGAGGACGACCTCGTAGCCGGAGCGCTTGAGGTAGCGATGGAGCAGCGTGCGCACGCCGAGATCGTCCTCGGCGACCAGCACGGTCGGCGTCCCGACCGGCCGGCGGATCTTGGGCGCCTCGGGAACCGCGACCACCGGCGGCGGCACCGGCGCGTACGGCAAGTAGATCGCGAACCGCGAGCCTTCCCCGACGACGCTCTCGACCTCGATGTGACCGGCGCTCTGCTTGACGATGCCGTAGACCGTCGATAGGCCGAGCCCGGTACCCTTGCCGAGCTCCTTGGTGGTGAAGAACGGCTCGAACACCCGCGCGCGCGTCTCCTCGTCCATCCCCACGCCGTTATCGGCCGCGACGATCCGGACGTAGCGCCCCGGGGCGATCTCGCGCGACGCGCAGAACGCCTCGTCGAGATCCGCGCGCTCGGTGCGGATCACCAGCCGGCCCGACGTGCCGACCGCATCGCGCGCGTTGATCGACAGGTTCATGATCATCTGCTCGAGCCCGCTGCGATCGACCTTGGCACCACCGACGTCGTTCAGTTGCAGCTCGAGCACCATGTGCTCGCCGAGCAGCCGGCGCAGCATCTCTGCCATGTTCGCGATCACCGCGTTGACGTCGAGATCCTCGGGCATCAGCACCTGACGCCGGCCGTAGGCCAGGAGCTGATTGGTCAGCGCCGAGGCGCGCGCCGCGGCATGGCGAATGCGCTTGGCTTGCGTGAAGTGCGCGGTGTCCTCCTCGAGGCCGCCGAGCAACATCTCGCTGTAGCCGATGATCGTCGTCAGGATGTTGTTGAAGTCGTGCGCGATGCCACCGGCGAGCCGGCCGATCGCCTCGAGCTTCTGCGCCTGCCGCAGCTGCTCCTCGAGCTGCTTGTGCGCGGTGGTGTCGCGCACCAGGCACACCACCGATTTCGGACGGCCCGGCAGCTCCGGCGCCTGCACGATGTCGGCGGCGAAGCACAGGCGCTTGCCGCCCTGGGTGTCGAGCTCGTACTCGAGCGTCTCCGGAATCCCGGTGTCGCAGACGCGCTGGATCATGCCGGCGAACACCGCGCCGTGGGATGACCCGAGAATGTCGCCGATCGTGCGGCCGAGCAGCTCTTCCCGCGGCTTCGCGAGCAGCCGCTCGTCGTGGGTCCACACACCGATGTAGCGCGAGTCGCGATCGAGCTCGAAGATGATCCCCTTGGTACACGCGAGGAGGACCTTGAGCCGGTGCTCGCCCTCATCGGCGGAGGTCATTTTCCCTTACCCAGGAATTCCTTGATCGAGTCCATGATCGCGTCCTTGCCCTTGATCTCGGACGTCACGACACGGTCGTCCTCGTCGAAGTGCTCGGTCAGATCCTTGATGAATTGACCGGACCCGTAGGGCGACTCGACCTGGCCGTACGAGAACAAGTTCACGAACGGCAGGACTTCCTTCTTGAGCAGCTCGACGCAGGTGTGCGTGTCGTCGACGCTCCAGTTGTCGCCGTCGGAGAAGTGGAACGGATAGATGTTCCACAGGTCCGAGGGATACTCCTCGTCGATCAGCTTCGCGCACAGCTTGTACGCGGAGCTGATCATCGTGCCGCCCGACTCGCGCGTCTTGAAGAAGGTGTCGCGGTCGACCTCCTTCGCCATCGCGTCGTGGATGATGTAGCGGCTCTCGATGCCGTGGTACTGCGAGCGCAGCCAGGTATCGATCCAGAACGACTCGATGCGGACGATCTCCTTCTGCTCGTCACCCATCGAGCCCGAGACGTCCATCATGTAGATGATGACCGCGTTGCTCTGCGGCAGCGGTTCGCTGCGCCAGCTGCGGTAGCGCTTGTCGTCCTTGATCGGGATGATGACCGGGTTCTTCGGATCGTAGGTGCCCATCGACACCTGGCGCCGGATCGCCTGCTTGAACGTGCGGCGGAAGTGGCGAAGGCTCTCGGGCCCCGTCGTCCGGATCCCAGAGTACTTGTCCTTCCAGGCGACGATCTTCTCGGTGCCCTTGGGCTGGATCCGAGGCAGCTCGAGCTCCTCGCCCATGATCTCGGCGAGCTCGGCGACGGAGATCTCGACATCGAGCAGGTGATCGCCGGGACGATCGCCCGCCTGCCCTGCACCCGGCTGCGGCTCGCCGTCCTGGCCGAGCGAATCGCCGACGTCGCCATCGCCCTGGCCGACGCCACCCTGCTGCTTGTCGCCGTGCTTGAAGTGCGGGATGTCGACGCTCGGGATCGGGATCGCGACGGTGTCCTTGCCCTTCCGCGCGATCATCTCGCCCTGGGAGATGTACTTGCGGAGGTTCTGTTTGATCTTGCCGCGGATGATCTGGCGAAATCGGCCGTGGTCGAGATCGATCTTCTGAGACATCGCTGACTCCTTAGAAGACCACGTCGGCGGTCTCGCCGCGGTTGTTGATGAAACACAGCCGGCCGCCCTGCCGCTTGGTGTGCTGCACCATGTCGAGCAGGCCGAGCGCGCGCGAGATCACGCCCGTGTAGTCATCGGTTTCCAGCTCGACGCACAGCCTGGCCAGGAGCTCGGCCAGCGTGTGGTTGAGCTCGACGGAGACCGTCCCGACGCCCTTCGGATCCATTATCTCGACGCCCCTCTTCGCTCGCGCATTACGACTTGACGTCTCCGCGGGCGAAGATGCTCGCCACGAAGTTGAGGACGTCCGTCGCGCTGACCTCGTCGTAGCCGAAGTTCTTGATCAAGCGCTGCTTGACCACGTCGATCTTCGCCTGGGTCTCGCGGTCGACGACGCTCGACACCAGCGAGGTGAGCTTGATCGAGTCCTTCTGGTCCTCGAACAGCTTGGCCTCGAGCGCCTTGTGGAGCCGCTCGTTGGTCTTGTAGTCGAACGTGCGGCCGTCGATCGCGAGCGCGCCGATGTAGTTCATGATCTCGCGGCGGAAGTCGTCCTTGCGCGACTCCGGGATATCGATCTTCTCCTCGATCGACCGCATCAGCCGTTCATCGGGCTCTTCGTCCTGCCCGGTGTACGGGTTCTTGACCTTCTCCTTCTGGGTGTAGGCCTTGATGTTGTCGATGTAGTTCGCGCACAGCTTCGTGATCATGTCCTCGTCGGCACTGATCGCGCGCTGGACCTCGTTCTTGACGATGTCCTCGTACTCCTGCTTCACCACCGACAGCATCTCGGAGTAGCGCTTGCGCTGCTCCTCGCTCGAGATCAACGAGTGGTGCTTGAGGCCGCTCTCGAGCTCGTTGAGCACCATGAACGGGTTGATCGCGCCGTCGGCCTTGTCGCTGACCAGCGCGTTCGCGATCTTGTCCTGGATATATCGAGGCGAGATGCCATCCAGACCCTCGCGCTGGCTCTCCTTGCGGAGCTCCTTGATGTTGTCCTGGGTGAAGCCCGGCAGCGTCTTGCCGTCGTACAGCTTCGCCTTCTGGATCAGCGACAGCGAGTGCTTCTTCGGATCCTCGAGCCGCGTCAGCACCGCCCACAGCGCGGCGACGTACAGCGTGTGCGGAGCGACGTGCTTGCCGACGCGCTCGCTGGTGAAGTCCTTGGTGTAGATCTTCACCTCCTCGGACACCTTGGTGATGTACGGGATGTCGACCTTGATCGTGCGGTCGCGGAGCGCCTCCATGAACTCGTTGTTCAGGAGCTTCTTGTACTCGGCCTCGTTGGTGTGGCCGATGATCACCTCGTCGATGTCCGTCTGCGCGAACTTCTTCGGCTTGATCTT
>JAEYYY010000063.1 GCA_023430775.1 Pseudomonadota bacterium | reverse complement strand
CGGTGCTGGCACCGAGGCGCGCACCGCGACCGGCCGCCAGTACAACCACGACCAGGGCTCCGAGGTCACCTTCGATCGCACCGATCACGCGGACCGCGCGGCGATCTTCGGCCACGCCAGTGCGCGCGCGTTCGATCACCTGGTCGGCTTCGCGGCCGTCCGCGGTGACTACTATCCCGGCTCCGTCGGCTTCGTGGTCAACCCGCAGATCGGCGCCGTGCTCGACGGCGGCGATCACGGCCGCATCCGCGCGTCGCTCTCGCGCGGTCACCGCTCCCCGAACCTCTACGAGCGCTACTACAGCGCCGGCGTCGACGGCGGCGGCATTCCCGACCTCGATGCCGAGAAGAGCGAGACCCGCGAGCTCAGCGTCGAGCGCTACCTCGGCTCGCACCTGCGCGTGCTCGCGGTCGCGTATCAGCAGGACGTCAGCGATCTGATCACGCTGTCGAGCGGCAACGATGGCATCGCCCGGTTCGAGAACATCGGCGGCGTGCGCTCGCGCGGCATCGAGGGCGAGATCGAGGGGCGCTGGGATCAATACCGCCTGCGCGGCAGCTACTCGCACAGCCACACCGAGACGCTCGACGGTCAGACGCCGTCGAACTCGCCACGCTCGCTCGCGAACCTGACCCTGATCGCGCCGTTCGCGGGTGGTCGCGGCATCGCCGGCGTCGAGAGCTGGTTCGTCGGCAGCCGGCTCGCCTTCGACCAGACGCGGTTGCCGCCGCTGTTCATGACGAACGTCGCGGTGACGTTCCCGCAGATCGTCGACCGCCTCGATCTCACGCTCGGCGTCACCAACCTGTTCGATCAGCGCGGCGGCGATCCCGCCAGCGAAGAGCATCGCCAGTCGGTGATCCCGCACGACCCGCGGATCGTGTGGGCGCGCCTGCGACTGGAGCTGCCGTGATGCGCATCGCGGTCCTCCTCCTCTGCCTGCTGATCGGGTTTCCCGCGCACGCGGAGCCGTCGGACGTCGAGGCCAAGGCGAGCGCGCGCCAGGTGCTGATCGCGCTGCGCATCCTCGCCTACGACAAGGCGCTGGCCGACCGCCATCCCGGCGACACGGTGACGATCGCGATCGTCTCGGGCTCGAGCGCCGATGGGCGTGCCGAGCGCGCGCGCTGGCAGGCCGGCTTCGCACTGGTCCCGAGGGTCAAGGTCGGCGGTCGCGCGGTCCGCGTGGTCTCCTTCGAATACGGCTCGCGCGCGGCGTTCGATGCCGCGATCGTCAAGTACGCTCCCGCTGCGGTGATCGTCGCGCACGATCTCGAGAGCTCGATCCCCGAGATCCGCGGCGTCACCCGGTCGCGGCGCACGCTGTCGATCGCGAGCGAGCGCGCGCTGCGCTCCGGACTGTCCGTGGCCGTGGTGCCGCGTCACGAGCGCGACGAGATCCTGATCAACCTCGAGGCCTCGCGCGGCGAGGGCGTGCGGTTCGCGGCCGGCCTGTTGCAGCTGGCGAAGATCATCGAGGACGCGCCATGAGGCGAGGTTCCCTCGGCACCAAGATGGTGCTGCTGTTCGGCGCGCTGCTCGCCGTCATCGGTCTGTTCATGGTCGTGTTCTTTCCGGCGCGGATGGCCGATCAGGCGCACGAGCTGGCGGAGCAGCGAGCGACCTCGATCACGCAGGTGATGGCAACCGCGCTCGGTCCCGCGATCGAGTTCGACGACGCCGACAACGCGACCTCGATCCTCGGCTGGCTGGCCTCGGCACCCGACGCCAAGTTCGCCGTGGTGCGCGGCGAGACCGGCACCAGGTTCGCCGCCTGGCGCCTCGACAACGTTCCCTCGGGCCAGCTGCTCGCGGACGAGTCCGCGATCGATCAGACCGAAGACGTCCTCACCGTCAGCTTGCCGATCCACGGCAATGCCGACGGTCGCGGCATGTTGCACGTCGGCTTCTCGCTCGCCCAGCTCGCGGAGGATCGCGACGAAGCGCGCACCACCGTGGCGCTGACCTCGGCGGTCGTGTTCGCGGTCGGCTTGCTCGGCACCATGCTGTTCGCGATGATCGTGGTGCGGCCGATCCGCTCGCTGAGCGCGACGGCTCGCAAGATCGCGAGCGGCAGATTGCCGGCGGTGATGCCCGAGGTGCGAGGCGGCGACGAGGTCACCGAGCTCGCGACGTCACTGCGGGCGATGCTCGAGAAGGTCAACCAGGAGAGCCAGCAGGAGCTGGTGCGTGCGTCGCGCCATGCCGGCATGGCCGAGGTCGCGACCGGCGTGCTCCACAACGTCGGCAACGTGTTGACCTCGGTCAACGTGTCGCTCGAGCTGCTCTGCGAGCGGACGCGGGCGATGCCCGTCGCGCGGTTGCGCAAGCTCAACGAGCTGCTCGGCAAGGCGACCAGCCTCGATCGCGAGAAGCTGGCCGTCACGCGCGATTACGTCGCCGTGGTGATCCAGGCGTTCGAGCAATTCCAGGCCGACGCGGCCAAGGACCTCGACGGTTTCGGCAACCACGTCGAGCACATCAAGCGCGTCGTCGCGATGCAGAACGCGTACGCGCGCGTGCGCAGCGTCGTCGAGTCGACGCAGGTCCGCGCGCTGGTCGCCGAGGCGATCGAGCTCGGCTGCCCGCCGAACCGCCGCAAGGACATCACGATCTCCACCGCGATCGCGCCCGAGCTCGAGGAGGCGGTGTCGCTCGACCGCCATCGCATGCTGCAGGTGCTGGTGAACTTGATCACCAACGCCCGCGATGCAGTCGCCGGCCGCGAGCATCGCGAGATCTGGATCGCCGCCGCTCGCGATGGCTCGCGCGTCGCGATCTCGGTGACCGACACCGGTGTCGGCATCGCGCCCGAGGTGCTGGCGCGCGTGTTCAGCGCCGGCTTCACGAGCAAGCCGCAGGGACACGGCTACGGCTTGCACTCGTCGGCGCTCACCGCGCGGCAGCTCGGTGGCGCGCTCGAAGTCTCCAGTGAGGGAGTGGGGAAGGGCGCCTGCTTCACGCTGACCGTTCCGGTCCAGGAGTCCGTATGAACCGACCAGGTGTGCTGGTGATCGACGATCAGGAGTCGATCCTGCAGAACTTCGCCGCGTTGCTCGATCCACAGCAGGATGGCGTCGATTCCAGGCTCGATGCCCTCGCACTCGCGCTCGGCGACGACGACGTACCCGAGGAATCACACGAGCTGCGCTACCGGATGGAGTACGCCGGGCAGGGGCTCGAAGGTGTCGAGCTCTGCAAGGCGGCCGCGGCCGCGGGCCGGCCCTTCTCCGTCGCGTTCGTCGACATCCACATGCCGCCCGGCATCGATGGCGTGCAGACGGCGGCGAAGCTGTGGGAGATCCAGCCCGACCTCGAGATCGTGCTGTGCACCGCGCACTCGATGTACACCTGGCAGGAGATCCTCGAGCGCGCTCCGCATCGCGACCAGCTCGTGATCCTGCGCAAGCCGTTCGATCCGATCGAGGTCCGTCAGCTCGCCGCCTGCCTCAGCGACAAGGCGCGCCGTGGCCGGGCCCTCGCGGCCCAGCTCCACGAGCTCGAGCGGCGAGTCGCCCACGAGGTCTCGCGGCGGCTCGAGCTCGAGCTCGGCGCACTCCAGAAGTTCGAGGCGCTCGGCAGGCTCGCCGCCGGTGTCGCGCACGAGATCAACACGCCGATGCAGTACATCCAGTCGAGCCTCGAGTTCCTCGGCGACGCGCTCGAACAGGTGCGCGCTCGTCACGCCTGTCCGGATCTCGCCGACGACATGGCCGGCTCGATCCACGACGCGCTCGACGGGGTGACGCGGGTCGCCGCGATCGTCCGCAGTGTCGGCGAGTACGCACACGTGCAGCGTGAACAAACCGCGACTCCGGTCGATTTGAATCGCCAGGTCCAGATGGCGGCTCAGCTGGGGCGCACGGAATACAAGCGGGATGCCGAGCTCGTGCTGGAGCTCGGTGACATCCCGTTCGTCCAGGGCTTCGCCGACGAGCTCGGCCGCGCGATCCTGAATCTCCTGATCAACGCCTCGCACGCGATCACCGCGAAGGGGAAGCACGGCAGGATCACGATCACGACGCGGGCGTATCCCGGCGGCGTCCAGCTGTCGGTCGCCGACACCGGCGTCGGCATCCCGAGCGAGAATCGCCAGCGGATCTTCGAGCCGTTCTTCACGACGAAGGAGCTCGGCAAGGGCACGGGGCAGGGCCTCGCGCTCGTTCGCAAGACCATCGTCGATCAGCACTGCGGACGCATCGAGGTCGATTCCGTGCCCGGCGAGGGCACGGTGTTCCATCTGTTCATCCCGAACCAGGTACGAGGAGCTGCGGCATGACGAGGGTGTTGTTCGTGGACGACGAGCCGATCCTGTTGCGAGCGATCGATCGCGCGGTGCGCGTGCGCAAGCCACCGTGGACCGCCGCCTTCGCCACCAGTGGGCCCGATGCGCTCGCTCTCCTCGAGCGCGAGGCGTTCGATGTCATCGTCTCCGACATCGGCATGCCCGGCATGGATGGCGTCACGCTGCTCGATCAGATCCGCACCAAGCACCCGCAGGTCACCCGCCTCGTGCTGTCGGGCGAGGCACGCCTCGAGGATCGGATGCGCGCCGTGATCGCCAGCCATCAGTGGCTCGCCAAGCCGTGCCCGGTGCCGCGCCTCGCCGCGACGATCGAGCGCGTGCAGTGGGCGCGCACGCTGGTCGACGATCCCGAGCTGCTCGCACTCGCGTGCGGCGTCGCGAGCCTGCCGTCGGCGCCGACCCTCTACCTCGCGGTCGCCCAGGCGCTCGAGCGCAACGGCAGCTTCACGGAGATCAGCGAGCTGATCGAGACCGACGTCGCGGTGGCGAGCAAGCTGCTCCAGCTCGTCAACAGCTCGTTCTTCGTCCAGGGCGAGCGCATCACATCGGTGCGCGTCGCCGCCAGCATGCTCGGCCACGCGAAGCTGCGCGAGCTGCTGCTGGTCGCCGAGGTGTTTCACGCCAGTCCCCGAGCGGCCGAGTCGGCGGCGCGCAGCATGCGGGTGGCGAAGCTCGCGCGCGCGCTCGCCAGCGAGCATCACGACGAGGTGTTCCTCGCCGGCCTGCTCCACGATGTCGCCTCGCTCGTCCTCGGCAATCGATCCGCCGCGACGCCGCAGCTGCACGCGCGGATCGGCGGGCTGCTGCTCGGCACCTGGGGCTTGCCCACCGAGGTCGTCACCGCGGTCGCGTTCCATCGCGATCCCGCGCAGGCACCGGCACCGGAAGACTCGCGGCTGCGCGCCGTCGCCCTCGCGCGCGTGCTGGCGGAGGGTGCGCCGGACGACGTGGTCGAAGCGCATGCCGGGCCGCTCGGGATCGATGTCGAGCGCTGCCGAGCAATCTTGGCGACGATCGACTGACCCGAACGGCGTCGGTCCTGCATCACCGTCGTGGATGCATCGTTCGTCTGACGTCACTGAGTCGCGCTCGCTGCCCACTGCCGTCCGCAGTCCGTGGCAACTCGAGTTGCGAGGCGCGCCAACTTCGCACGAATTTCGTGCACCAGTTGCGCAGTTCCCTCGAGTTGCAGCGGGTCCACACCGTGCACACGCGCGCGCGAAATTCATGCTTCGCTTTGCTTCACTGACTGCACTCATCTTCACCGCCTGCGCTGCCGAGCCCAGCGGTGATCTCCAGCTCGCTACCGAAACCGATTCAGACTTCGTCGGCGGCAAGGCCGACGCGTCGTGGGTGGACGCATCCACGGTCCACGTCGGTGAGCGCGTGTTCGACTTCGCCGATGCGAACGGCCGCAAGGTGTTCCCGGTGTGGCTCGATGCCGGCATCGCGACCGATGTCGTCGCGACCGCGGTCGACGACGGCACCGTGCGCGTCGCCGTGCTCGGTCCGCTGCGCGATGGCCGCCGCGAGGTCCTCGGTGCCGCGGGCTACAGCTCGCCGCGCGCCAACATCGAGATGACGGTCGCGACCGCCGAGCGCGGCGAGCACCTGATCGTGGTCGGCTCGCACGAGCTCGCCACCCCGACCAGCTTCCAGCTCGTGACCTACTGCCCCGACTGCACCGCCGATCAGACCGACGTGCTGGCCGAGCCCAAGGCCGGCGCGCTCGTCGGTCACGATGGGCTCGTCACCATGCAGCTCGGCGGCGTGCTCGCCGAGCGCGACTTCGATGTCGAGGTCGAGCTGTGGGCGTCGCCGCCCGCGCAGTGGTGGAACGGCACCAAGGTCGCGACCAGCGTCGCGTCGGGCTCGCAGGTCAACGTCATCGTTCCCGACGGCGTCAAGGCGGCCGATGATCTGCGCCTGGTCGTTCGCGAGGCCGGCGGTCGCGTGCTCGACACCGGCGTGGTGACGCGGTTCGCGCCGACGCTCGCTCCGATCGTCCGCACCGATGCGCTGATGTACGGCGACCTCGTCAGCGTGCAGGCGAGCGGCATCGCCGGCAGCTTCGAGGGCGTGATCGAGCTGTCGCTGCGCAGCGAGACCCGCGGCGTGACGATCGCCGACACCGCCGTGAAGACCGATCTCCCAGGCCAGGTCGGCAACGGCTTCAACGCGTTCGATGCCGCGTTCAACCCGGACCTCGAGCTCGAGAGCGGCGTGCTCAACCCGAACCTGCCGCACAACGGCGAGCTGCTCTCGATCGGCACGATCGACGGCAACGGCGGTTATCGCCGGATGGCTTGCTTCGAGTACTGCAACGACCTGTCGGGCATGGAGACGTGCACCGGTGGGCCGCGCAGCTGCCCGTAGGAGTCCGTGGGCATCTATACGGATGCCTAGCTGGCAGACTCGGTGAGCACGCGCGCGGCCTCGATCGCCCACACGCGATCGATGCGGAGCTCGTCGGGCTTCGGCGCCGGCGGCTTGCTCGCCGCGAGCTTGGTGTAGCCGTCGAGCGGGCTCGCGATCGTGCGCTCCTGATCCGGCAGCTGCCAGACGATGTGGTTCGCGTCGTCGACCAGCGCGAACAGCAACACGCGATCGAGATCGTCGCCGCGCGACGCGAGGAGGATGACCTTCAGCACCTCGATGATCGAGTCGTCGAGGCCGGCGCGCAGGATCATCACCTTCTCGAGCAGCGCGTTCTGCGACGGCACGAGCCGGCGCGTGCCCGTCATGCCGATGGTCGCGAACGCGCGTGCGCCCTCGGCCATCGCGGCTTCACCGCCGGGACACGCCTGGCAGTAGTAGTCGCGATCGGGATCGTGAAACAGCAGCGTCGCCTCGAGCCGCGTGCGCCGGCCACACGGGCAGGCGAGCACGTTGAGCTCGCCGGCGAGCAGCTGGCCGACCAGCTCGGGCTCGGTGCGAGCGTTGATCGACTGGACGAGCGCGGCCTCGTGCGACGCGCCGCAGCTCGGGCAACGGACCGCGACGGTCCCCTTGATCGACATCGCGTGCAGCATCGCACGCGCGAGCGATCACTTGCCGGGATTGAGCGCGCCGGCGCCGAGCGAGACGAGATCGCCGACCGGACCGGTCGCCATGTTGCCCATCGCGCCGAGCTCGAAGCCGGCCTTGGTCGCGCGCGACGACGTGTCCGCGAACGTGTCGATCTGGCTGGTCTTCGCGTTCACGCCGTGCACCGCGCCGCCGAACAGACCGCCGGTGAAGTTCTTGGTGTTGGTCCACGCCTCCGAGAGAGAGACGCCGCCGGTGACAGTGACGAGGACATCGGGCTTGATGGTTTGCATGCGGAGATCGAAGTGCAGCCGCGATGCCGGGTCGTCGTCGTTTGACTTCACCCGCTTACG
>JAEYYY010000058.1 GCA_023430775.1 Pseudomonadota bacterium | reverse complement strand
GTTCTAGAGGAAAGCTGGTGGTCGCGATCGGCGTGGTCGCTGCGCTCGGTGGCGCGGGCGTGTTCGTTGCGACGCGCGGGTCATCCTCGAGAGACACGGGTGCGGGATCGCAGGTCGGCGGATCGCCAGGGAATGGATCGACCGTGCAGACGGGCGGCTCGTCCATCGGATCGCAGTCTGCTGCGCAGACGGGCGGATCGTCCGCTGGATTGCAGGGCGGCGCGGGCACCGAGCAAGTCAGCGGGCGTGAGGGATCACAGGCCGAAGCGGAGCCGGTCGGCAGCGCTGCGAAGGCGCAAGCCAGCGGGTTGACGCTGTCGTACCGCGTGCTCGCGAAGCCGGCGAGCGGCGGCGACTATCACGTCGTCACGCCGGGCGAGCAGCTGCACACCGACGACCGCCTCGCCTTCGAGGTCATGGTCTCCGAGAAGGCGCACGTGTTCCTGAGCCAGCGGCCGAGGGGCAAGTCGCTCGCGGTGCTGTTTCCGAACGCGGGGATCGACATCACGAACCCGTTGCCACCCAACACGTGGACGCGGATCCCGTCGGGGACGCGGTCGTTTCGGCTGAACGACAAGGACATCGGCATCGAGACGGTGTTCTTCATCGCGTCGCGCGTGCCGCCGCCGAACCTCGCCGCGGCGATCGCCAACGAGGGCAAGCCCGGCGCGAAGCAGCACGCCGTCGAGGAGCAAGTCGTCGCGGTCGCGATGGAGAAGCGCGACGATTGTACGGGCCGCGGCCGCGAGATCGTTCTCGATGGCGAGGACGACTGCCGCGCCAAGACGCGCGGCCTCGAGCTCGATGACGAGAAGCAAGCGAGGCGCGTCCGTGGCATGACGATGGATGACGTGGTGTTCGTGCCGTTCCGGTTCGAGCACGCCGCCAGGTAGGAGGACTCGTGGAGATCAAGCACACGACATCGATCGCGATCTTGCTGCTGTGCGGAGGTTCGCTCGCGATCGCCCGCAAGCCGACGCCACCACCGGAGCCGCATGTCGATGTCCTCGCACCGCGCGGCGAGCTCGGCGGCCGCCAGGCGCTCGATGTCGTCGCGTCCGTCAACGCGCGCGTCGCGAAGCTGCGGGCGTGTTACGAGCGCGAGCTGAAGAAGCGTCCGAAGCTCGCGAGCAAGTCGATGGTCGCGCTGACGGTCGACGTCGCCGGTCAGGTGACCACCGCGAAGATCACGACGCGCCCCAACCCGATCAAGGATCTCGACGATTGCATCCTCCGCGAGATCAAGCCGGTCGCGTTCGGCAAGGGCACCAAGCTCGCGACGTTCACGCTGCCGATCGAGCTCAGCATGGGACAGGCGCTGTGACCGTCGAGGAAGGCTGACCATGCTCGCGCTCGCACCGATCGTGTCGACCATCGTGCTGGCGATGACGCCGCTGCCACGTCAGGTCGTGCAGGCCGGACCGACGGGGGCGATGGCGGTCTCGCGGGATGGCTACGTCGCGATCGTCGACGATGCCGACGCGCTGCACATCTATCACCTGCCGTCGCGCACGCTCGTCCGATCGATCGACGCCGCGACCTTGAACGGTGATCGCAACGGACTCGTGCATCCGGTGAGCCCGCGGTGGGACGACACCACCAACGAGGTCGTGCTTCCACGAGGCAGCGACGTGTTGCGGGTGAGCGTGGACGGCAAGCTCGGCTCGGTGCCGTTCCAGACCACGCGGCTGTGGTCGGTCGGCGGGCGCGGCAAGGCGCGCTGGATCTCGCGGCAGTACGGTGACGCCGAGGTCCTCGACGGCAGCTGGCAAGCGCTCGGCAAGCTCGCGAACAGCGAGTCGATCGTCGCGGCGGCGGATGGCAAGAGCGCGCTCGTCGTGATGAAGGACGGCACGCTGCAGCGCTTCACGCTCGATCCGGTCGCGAAGTCGACGACCGTCAAGCTGCCGTCGCCGGCCGATCGCGTACTGGCCGGATCGCCGATCGCGGTGAGCGCCGATGGCACCACCGCGGCGGTGTGCCTGAAGACGACGAAGGATCACCAGGCGGTGATCGTGCGCGGCCTCGACAAGCAACCCACCGTGGTGGCGCTCAAGTGGGATGGCGGCATGATCGGCTGTGACGTGTCGCTCGCCGAGCTTCACGGCATCGTCGTCGTCGCGAGCACCGGCGAGCTGCGCGGGTTCGATCTCGCGACCGGCGCGCTGCGCTGGCAGGCGCCGCGCGAGTACGACGTGCAGAGCACGGCGACCTCCGAGGTCGCGGTGCACGGCCGCACGGTGCTGATCAGCTGGCGCGGCCTCGTCCTGCTCGATGTCGTGCGTGGCGACGTGATCGGCCAGATCGGGACCGAGATCGCGAGACCGCAACAGCTCCAGTTCCTCAAGGGCGATCAGCTGCTCACCGTGCGCCAGAGTCCGCGGTCGATGTTCGGGCCGACCGGTGTCTCGCTGGCGACCTGGTCGCTGAAGACAGGATTGCGGACGGCGACGGGCACCGCGATGTGGGGCTTCGCCAGCCGGCTCGGCGAGGACGGCGCGCTGCTCACCGCCAGGCCACCCGCCGATCGCAACGCGCCGTGCTGGACCTTCTCGAGAGGGACCACGGGCAACGGCGCACCGCTGACGAAGGATGTCGCGAAGGGCGCGTGGCCGCCGACGCCGGGGAAGAGTGTCGCGACGTGCATGCCGAAACCGCTGTCGACGGCCGGCGTCGATCTCGGTAGTGGGGCGATCGCCGTCCACGACAACAACGAGCACGTCGTGATCACGCGTACCGGTGCCCGGGTCACGCTCGCGAATGCGCCGAAGCTGCCCCTGACCCTCGAGTTCTCGCCCGACGGGAAGTACGTCGTCGGGGCGAATGTCTTCGGCTCGTGGGGCACGCTCCACGTCTGGGATACCCGGGCAGGCGGCTATCGCTGGTTCACCGCGAGCGCGAAGGACAAGCTGCAGATCGAGATCGCGATCGGCGGCGGCAAGCCAGCTCGCAAGGGCTACCAAGCCCACGCGTTCTCCCCGGACGGTCAGCAGATCGCCATCGCCGGCGACGACACCGTGACGCTCTACACGCTCGCCACGAAGCAGGCGATCCGGTCCTTCACGATCCCCGGTGCGGGCTACGCGAAGTCGATCGCGATCGGTCCCGGTGGCATGCTGGTCGCCGGCACCTCCGACGGCCGTCTGATCATCTCGCGCGGCAATCGCATCACCGAGGCCGCCAGCTCCGGCGGTGCGCTGACCTCGATCGCGATCCGCTCCGATGGCAAGCGCGCCGCCACGATCTCCGACGACGGCGCCGTCCGGATCTGGGATCTCGGCACGCCGATCCAGCTGGTCACGCTGGTCGAGGCGAGCGATGGCGAGGCGTTCGCCTCCACCCCGGGAGGTGCCTACGCGGGCGGCCGCGAGGCTGCCGAGCAGCTCGGTTGGGTGTTCGACGGGCCGACCGAAGGCTTCAAGTTCGAGCGCTTCGCGGGGCTGCTGTCTCGCCCCGAGATCGTCGCCAAGCGCCTCGCCGACGCCACCACCGATCTCCGACTCGCGATCGTCCGTCCGCCGCGCGTCACGATCACGCAGCAGCCGCCGCCGGCGGGCAACCTGCTCAAGCTCGGCGTCAAGGTCGAAGCGAGCGATGGCAACGTCAAGGTGCTGCGCGCGTTCGTCAACGGTCGCGCGACGAGCTCCGTCGAGGTCAACGCACCGACCAAGGATGTCGCGATCGACGTCGCGCTCGAGGCCGGTCAGAACGTGGTCACGCTGGTCGCGTTCGACGATGCGGGGCGATCGTCGAATCCGCGCAGCGTCGATGTCGGTACCGCGCCGGCGACCGCGCGCCCCGATATCTGGGTGATCGCCGCCGGCGTCGGCTGGTATCCGAACCTGCCCGTCGACGATCAGCTCGAAGGCTCGGTCAACGATGCTAACGCGATCGCCGACGCCTTCGCCGCACAGGCCGGTCCGAACAAGCGCTACGACAAGGCGCACCTCACCGTGCTCGAGGACGAGCAGGTCACCGCCGAGGCGATCGACAAGGCACTCGCGCAGCTCGCGCAGATGAAGCCGACCGACGTCGCCGTCGTCTTCCTCGCCGGTCACGGCGTGCGGCTGCCGAAGACCGAGGACATGGTGTTGCTCACCGGCACCGCGAAGCCCGACAAGACCACGTGGGCCGCCTCCGGGATCGGCTGGTCGCGCATCGGCGCCGCCCTCGCGAAGGCGAAGGGGCGCGTGATCGTGCTGCTCGATGCCTGTCACGCGGGCAACGTCACGCAGGAGCGCATCGTGCCGAACACCCAGCTCGCCGATGATCTGGTGAGCTCGCAGCGCGCCGGCGTGCTGGTGTTCGCCGCGTCGAAGGGCTCGCAGAAGTCACTCGAGGCGAATGCCGCGCGCGCGATCACGCTCGACGACGATCAGAAGGTGCTCGTCCAGCACAAGCGCGTGCCGAAGAAGAAGCCCACGCCGCCACCGCCGGCGGCGCCGTCCACGCCGACAGCTCCGCGCGAGCGGCGCGGCAACGGCTTCTTCACCGGCGCGGTGGTCGCCGCGCTCGATTCGCCGGTCACCGACATCAACCGCGATGGCGTGGTCCAGACCGCGGAGCTGATCACGCAGGTCCAGCTCCGCGTGTTGCGCGCGTCGCGTGGCAAGCAGACGCCGTGGATCGCGCGCCGCGAGCTGTTCGGTGACTTTCCTCTGGCGACGGCGGTCAAGTAGGTCGACCGGCGTTCGTTCTCATTCGATCACGACGACGTCACCGGGGCGCAGCGGGAAGTCAGGTTGCTCGCCGTTCGCGATCGCCATCAGGTCGATACGCTTCGCGCCATGAATGGTCTGCCCCGCCGCTGAAAGAGAAACGCGCTGGTGGCGGACGATGTCGATGGGGACCGCGCTGGCGACGGCCGAGATCATGGTCTCGCCGATCCGGAGCGGCACGGTCTTGCGCCGACCGTGAACGACGATGTCGATCGACCATTCGGGGTTCGACACCACGTGAATCGATGCGGCCGGACTGTCGACGAACCGGGCGGCACAGCGCTCGACGTCGGCGGCGATCTCCCTGACGGTTCGCTTGAAGGTCGAGATCGGCTCGCAGTGCTCGAGCTCGATCTGCGTGCGTACGACCTTCGGAATCTGCACGTACGCGGGCAGGTGACCGTTGTGAAATGCACCGGGCGCGTAGATGCGCAGCAGCTCCGAGCTCTTCGCCTCGCCGGGCGGTCCGAGCCAGTCGGGTCGCGGCTTGTCCTCGGCGGGCATCTTCCAGCTCAGCCGGATCTCGAGGCTCGCGTCGATACCCATGCGCTCCTCGACCGGTGCCTCGTGCACGCGCTCGACGGGACCGCGCCAGTACGTCGGGCCACACCCGATCAGCGAGAGCAGGAGCAGTCGTCTCACGTGTCTACTTCTTCCTGAGGGTCTCGACGAGCTTTCGCAGATCCGCGAGCTCGGCCTCGCTACCCGCGCTGCAGAACACGTGCACGGTGTCGGAGCCTGCGGGGTGCTTGCCGATCACCTCCGTCGTCCACCGACCGTTCAGCGACCACGTGCTCCAGTCCACCTTCGCACCGAACAGCTTGCCGGGAGATTTGGTGGGCGTGACCTTCGCATCCTGCTGCGTGTACTGCAGCGACGCGTGATGACCGAGGTACACGCCGCACGTCGGCATCTTGCTACCGAGCGGCACCAGCTTGCGGAAGTGATAGACGGCGAAGTCGGGCCCCGGTTGCGCGGCCATCACCCAGCCGGCCGGCACCGTCATCACCAGTGACTCGAGCGTGCGATCGCCCGCCAGCGACGACAGCGTTCGTTTGCCCGCGGCGAGCGTCGCGACCACCTTCTTCGCCAGCGCCGACCAGCTCGTGCCTTGCGCGGCACCGGCGGGGTTGACGTAGAACGCGAGGAACTGCAGCGTGCCGTCGCCGTTCACGATCCACGCCGCGTAGGTCAGGTTCGCTTCCTTGTCCTTGCTGATCGTCGCCGGCGCATGCCCGAACCCGACGAGCGGCTTCGGCAGCGCGAGTGGCTCGAGCTTGCCGGTGTAGCCCGCGGTCTTGAAGTCACCCTCGATGGTGGTCTTCGGGTTGCTGCCCGCCGTCGCGTACAGCTCGTACGCCATCATCACGAAGCGCGACGTGCCGTCGTCGAGCATGCCGCGCGTCTCGTCCTCGCCGGAATTCTCGGCGGACATGATGCTCGCGCGCCGCGGCACCACCTTCATGCCGTCGGGCAATGCGATCTGAAGTCGATCACCGAGCAGCGGTGACTTCGTCGAGGCGAGCTTCTTGTCGGCGGGGGCGGCGGCAACCATGGTCGGAATCAGGAGGACCAGCAACGCGAGGATACGCACGTCGCGAGCTTGGTACGGCGCGCCGGTCGGAACAACCACTGTGTGCTCGAACCGGAACGATCTCGCCCGCGTTGACTGCCGCCGAGCTCCAGAGCGCGCTCGAGGACAGCAGTCAGCGGCTGCTCGCGAACCTCGGAAAGCCGACCGCCGAGACGCCGCTGAATACGATCGACAACCTGAAGTGATGACCTGGTAGCGTCAGGCTCATGCGTGGTTGGCTGCTGATCGCTCTCGTCGGTTGCGAGCACGGGCAGACGCCCGGCTCGGACGGTTCGATGCCGCCGTTCGATGGCGTTACCTTGCCGTGCAGTCGGGAGACGTTGATCGAGGGCGAGCTCGTCGACTGGGACTCGACGGATGCCAGCTTCCTCGGCGTGGCCGGCGCGACCATCGAGCAGGTCGGCGATCCCACCGTCGTGACCACGACACCACCGAACGGCCGCCTGCAGATCTGCGCGAATCCCGCCTTGCCCTTCGAGTTCTCGATCAACGGGAGCGGCGACTATCTCGACGGCACGCTCTCGGTTTCCCCTCAGATCTCGTCGCTGTCGATCGTACCGCTGAGCTTGCGAACGCTGACAGCGAGCCGTGTCGCGTCGTTCCTCAACATCGACCTGGGAGTCATCTTCGACCCCAGCGCGGCGCAGGTCGTCGTGTTCTCCGCCGGCGATCGGGCGACGCTGTCGCTCGACGAACCCCACGAGATCACCTTCGCCGGCGAGGACTCGGGCGACGGCGTGATCACCTGGACTCCAGGGGCGACCGGTCGCTACGTGCTGTTCACCAACGTGACGCCCTCCGCATCCGGCGGCCAACTGACCGGAGACCCGACGGGCGCGCGCACGATCCCCCTCGTCGGCGGGCGAATTTCTCTGGTCGCCCTCGCGTTTGTCTTGGAGTGACAACACCGCACGTGCCCTCGCTGACACCAGCCGTCATGAAGCTCGTCGTTCTCTGCTTGCTGCTGGTCGCGCCCGTCGTTGTCGCTGCGGAGCCAGCGCCACTGCAGGTGACCGCGAAGCTCGTCGAGAAGCCGGCGAAGATCATCGCGTGCGGGCGGATCGCGTACAAGGCGGTCGTGCGCTACGAGGTGATCTCCGTCGAGCGCGGCAGCGTGACGAGCAAGGAGCTCCTCGTCGTCGAGCTGTGCCCCGAGTTTCGCAAGCTCGGCGAGACCCGCAAGCTGCCGCTTCGCCCGGTGAACAAGCACGACAGCTTCGTCGACGACTTCAAGCGTCGGCCGGGACCGCGGTACATCCGCGCCGACCTCGAGTCGTAGCTCGTCGACATCGGGCGAGCCCGACGAGCTCCGGCGGCGAGCGTCGCACCGAAATCCGACGCATCCTCGACGACGATTTCGAGAACCGAGTCCCGCTTCGAGTGGTCCCATCGTTCCGCGCCATGAAGCTCCTGCTCGCGATCCTCCTTCTGTTCGCACCGGCTGCTGCGAAGGCGGCGCCGCCACCCCCGATCGAGGTCACGGCGAAGGTCCTCGAGCTGCCCCGGAACGTCCCACACTGCGGCATCTTCGCGTGGCGCGCGGTGGTCCGCTATCAGGTGATCTCCGTCGAGCGCGGCAAGCTCGATCGCAAGGACATCCTCGTCGTCGAGCTGTGCCCCGAGTTTCGCAAGCTCGGCGAGACCCGCAAGCTGCGGTTGCGGCCTGCGACCGCGAAGGATTCGTTCATCGACGACTTCAAGACCCGGCTCGGCCCGCGCTACGTCCACCGAGACCCGTAAGCCGCTTGACCTGCGGCGCGGGACAGCCAATACCTCCCGCCGTGAAGTTCATCGACGAGGCCACGATCCACGTCAAGGCGGGCGACGGCGGCAACGGTGCCGCCGCGTTCCGTCGCGAGGATGGCGTGCCGCGCGGTGGACCGTCGGGCGGTGACGGCGGCAACGGCGGCAGCGTGATCATCGTCGCCGATTCGCACCTCGCCTCGCTGCTCGACTACAAGTACAAGCGCCACTACGCGGCACCGCGCGGCGAGGACGGCCGCAACAAGGATCAGTACGGCAAGGGCGGCGAGGATCTGGTGCTCAAGGTCCCGGTCGGCACCGTGATCTACGACGACGAAGGCGATGTGTTGCTCGCCGATCTCGCGGCCAACGGCGATCAGTTCACGCTCGCGAAGGGCGGCATCGGCGGCCGCGGCAACATGCACTTCGCGACGCCGTGGAACCAGGCCCCACGCACCGCCGAGCCCGGCACGCCCGGCGAGTCGAAGACGATCCGGCTCGAGCTCAAGCTGCTCGCCGACGTCGGGTTGCTCGGGTTTCCCAACGTCGGCAAGTCGACGTTCATCTCGACGGTGTCGCGCGCGCGGCCGAAGATCGCGGACTCCCCGTACACGACCCTGGCCCCGAACCTGGGCGTGGTCCGGCTCTCCGACGATCGTACGTTCGTGATCGCCGACATCCCCGGCCTGATCGAGGGCGCGGCGTGCTTCGAGCTCTCGCGCAGGGTGCGCACCTCGCGTTGCAGTTGGTCCAGTTCGTAGGCGAGCTC
>JAEYYY010000054.1 GCA_023430775.1 Pseudomonadota bacterium | reverse complement strand
TGGGTCGGCGTGATCGGGAGCGTCAGCAAGACCAGCGACCGACCGACGGCACGCGAGTGGGCCGCGCTCGCGCTCGGCTTCGCAGGCGTCGTGGTGCTGATGGGTGGGCCGTCGCTCGCGGGCGAGCCTGCACACGTCGCGATCCTGCTGTGCGCGCCGATCGCGTGGGCGATCGGATCGGTGATGCAGCGCCGGCTACCGGCGACGCCCACCACCAAGGATCCGTTCCTCCTGCCCGCGGTCCAGATGCTGACCGGTGGCGTGCTGCTCGGCGTGCTCGGCCTGACCAGCGGCGAGCGGATCGCGACGGAGACCACGACCGGCGCCTGGCTCGGCCTGCTCTATCTCGCGGTCGCCGGCTCGCTGATCGGCTTCACCGCGTACAGCTGGCTGTTGCGCAACACGCGGCCGGTGATCGCGACCAGCTACTCGTACGTCAATCCGATCATCGCCGTGCTGTTCGGCGCTGCGCTGTCGGGCGAGCCGCTCGGGGTCACCACGTTCGTCGCCAACGCCATGATCGTGGTCGCCGTCATCCTCGCGCTCCGCAAACCGCAGAAAATGCAGCGGGTCTCCTGACCAACGCGAACTGGCGCGGAACCCCTCGTTTCGCTACGCTTTGGCCGATGTCGCGGCTGATCGCCCTGGCTTTCGGATGCGCGCTGCTCGGTGGCGCATGCGGCGGCAGCAAAGCCAAGGTCACCAAGATCATCAAGAAGGAGAAGGAGCCCGACGCGAAGACCCTCCTCGCCGACGCTCGCGAGGCCGCGCAGAACGGCCAGCTCGTCGACGCCGACAAGTACTACGCGCGCTCGTTCGCGCTGTCGAACGAGTTCGACACGCTCGAGGAGCACGTCGACTTCCTGATCCACAACGGCAAGCCATCGCGCGCGATCGAGGCGTCGAAGGCGTACTACGACAAGAACCTGACCTCGACGCGCGGCTACAAGCTGTACGCCGAGGCGCTGCTCGCCGCGAATCGTAGTGCCGAGGCACTCGAGGTCGCGCAGCAGGTGATCGACATGAACTCCGGCGATGCCGCCGGTCACGAGAAGCGCGGCCGCGCGCTGCTCCAGCTCGAGCGCAACGAGGAGGGTGTCGATGAGCTGCGCAAGGCGGTGCAGCTCGATCCGACGAAGTCCGAGTTCCAGCTCCAGCTCGGCCTCGCCCTCGACAAGATCGGCAAGTACGACGAGGCCGCACTCAAGTTCCTCGCCGCGCTCAAGGGCGCGCCCGACGATCCGATGATCCACGTCTACCTCGGGATGGCGCGCCGCAATCAGGGCGAGCTCGAGGAGGCGAAGAAGTATCTCGACAAGGCGATCGAGCTCGACCCGCAGAACGGCCGCGCGTACTTCGAGCTCGGCCTGCTCTACAACCTCCAGCAGAACCAGGGCGACGCGGAGCAAGCGCTCTCGAAGTCGGTGCAGAAGGCGCCGAACGAATCGAAGTACTGGTACGCGCTCGGCGAGATCTATCGCCTGCAGGAGCGCTACGACAAGGCGATCAAGGCCTACAAGCAGTCCACCGAGCTCGACCCGCCGTATCCCAAGGCGGTCGGCAAGCTCGGTCTGCTCTACACCGACGCGAAGCGCTACGACGAGGCCGAAGCACTGCTCACGGTGGCGATCCGGCGCGACGACAAGGTCGCGATCAACTACCTCTACCTGGGGTTCGTCTACGCGGCGAAGGGCGAGAAGGCCGCGGCGATCGACATGTTCGAGAACTTCTTGAAGCGCGCGCCGAAGGGCGACCCCGATATCCGTCGGGCGAAGAAGTCGATCGCCGACCTCAAGCGCCGGTAACGACAGCGCTCGCCGGCACTCCGGACCCTGTCATCTTCGTGCGTTGCGCCACGAGACGTTCATCCGTTATCTTGACAGTACGTCCGTTCGGCTGCTAGAAAGTTATCCGTTATGACGGATGACCGGTCGATCGACTGCCACTCGGCTCGCGCTCGGCCCGCCCTCGCCTCGCCGAGCTGGCCATGGTGACGGCAACGAGACCTGACGAGGTCGTCGCCGCCGGTGATCGGCTGGAGGGTGCAAGCGCGCTCGACATCCTTCGCTGGGCGTCCGATCGCTACGGCAAGCTGACGTTCGCGACGGGCTTCGGTGCCGAGGGCTGCGTCGTCATCGATCTGATCGCGCGCCACCAGCTGCCGATCGATCTGTTCACGCTCGATACCGGCGTGCTGTTCCCCGAGACCTATACGCTGTGGAAGCAGCTCGAGGCTCGTTACGGCATCACCATCCGCGGCGTCACGCCCGAGTTGACGATTCCCGCGCAAGCGCTGCTGCACGGGCCGAAGCTGTGGGAGCGCGATCCGGATCGCTGCTGCGAGCTGCGCAAGATCCAGCCGCTGCGCAATGCGCTGTCGGGCTTCGACGCGTGGATCACGGCGCTGCGTCGCGAACAGACCCCGGAGCGCGCGAATGCTCGCGTCGTCGAGCACGATCGCAAGTTCGGCCTGGTCAAGATCAACCCGCTCGCCGGCTGGACGCACGACGATGTCTGGGCGCACGTCTACGCGAACGACGTCCCGGTCAACGCGCTGCACGAGCAGGGCTATCCGTCGATCGGTTGCCAGCCGTGCACGTCGCCGGTGAGCGAGGACGAAGATCCGCGCGCGGGTCGCTGGCGCGGCAACGCGAAGCGCGAGTGCGGCCTTCACACACCCGTCAAGGGGAGCGGTGGATGAACGCCCCAGTTCGCCACTTCCTTGCGGCTCGCGAGTTGGGCCTGCGTGGATCCGTGATCGCACTGCTGGTGGCCGCCGCAGGCTCAGCGAGCAATGCGGTCACGCATTGGTCGAGGCGTCGAGAGAGCGCTGCGAGCCACAGACAGGCAGGATGGCAATGATCGAACCGAAGATCACCCTCGCTCTTCCCTCTCGATCCTTCGCGTCCTTTGCGTCCTTTGCGTTCAATTTTCTGGGCCCAGAACAATTGAACGCAAAGGGCGCAAAGGGCGCAAAGGGGAATAGTCAGGTATGACGCTTTACCCTGCGTTTCTCGATCTGAGAGGGCGCAATGCGCTACTCGTCGGTGGTGGCGCAGTCGCGTCGAGCAAGCTCGCTGCGCTGCTCGACACGGGGGCTAGAGTCACAGTGGTCGCACCGCAGATCTCGGCGGGAATTCGCGAACGTGACGTGACGCTCGTCGAGCGCGGCTTCGTCGAGTCGGACCTCGATGGTGTCTGGTGGGTGGTTGCTGCCGCGCCACCCGACGTGAATCGCGTTGTCGCGAACGCCGCGGAGTCACGTCGCGTGTTCGTCAACGCCGTCGATGACAAGGGCAGCGCCTCGGCGTTCCTCGGTGGCGTCGTCAGGCGCGGCCAGGTCGAGATCGCGATCTCCACCGGCGGCGCCGCCCCTGCCCTCGCCGGGCTGCTTCGCGAAGGCCTCGACGCCATGCTTCCACACGATCTCGAGCGCTGGGTCGCGGTCGCGCTGTCGACGCGCAGCGAGTGGAAGGCGAACAACATCCCGATCGCCGAGCGCCGGCCGTTGCTGCTGAAGGCACTCGAGGAGCTGTACGCCACGAAGGCCAACGCAACGCCACCACAGGACAGGTCGACCGAGGGTCGACCGGAAAGTCGGTCATGAGCGGGTTTGTTTCCCTCGTCGGCGCCGGTCCCGGCGATCCCGAGCTCCTCACGCTGCGCGCGCTCAAGCGGCTGCGCGAGGCCGACCTCGTCCTCGACGACGCGCTGGTCCAGAGCCAGCTGCTCGAGCTCGCGCCGCAGGCGAAGCGGTTCTTCGTCGGCAAGCGCGCCGGCCGTCACTCGATCGAGCAGGCCGACATCAACCGTCTCCTGATCCGCGCCGCGAAGGCCGGCAAGCGCGTCGTTCGCCTCAAGTGCGGCGATCCGTTCGTCCTCGGTCGCGGCGGCGAGGAGGCGCTCGCACTCGAAGCCGCCGGCGTCGCCTACGAGGTGGTGCCCGGCGTGTCGAGCGCGATCGCCGCCCCGGCCCTCGCCGGCATCCCGGTCACCCATCGCGGCGTCGCGTCGGCGTTCGCGGTGATCTCGGGTCACGCCGAGTCGGCGTTCGGGCCGCTCGACGGCATCGCGCCGGACACGATGTCGCTCGTCGTGCTGATGGGCATCAAGACCCGCGGCGCGATCGCGGCGCGCCTGATCGCGCGTGGCTGGGCCGCGGAGACGCCGGCCGCGATCGTCCACGGTGCCTCGCACGAGGGCAGCGTGCGCTGGCTCGGCAGCCTCGCCGAGCTCGGCGCGACGTCGTTCGATACCGAGCTTCCCGGCGTGCTCGTCATCGGCCGCGTGGTCGCTCTCGCAGATCAGCTTCGTCAGCTCGGCACCTCGCCGCAGATCGCACTGGAGAAAACCTCATGAGCGTCGTCGACGTCCCCCAACCACCACCTGGTCGCCTCGGGTTTGCTCGCCACGAGGATGTCGATCTGTTCGTCGCCAAGCTCGAGGCGTTCGAGCGCGGCGAGGTCAGTCCCGACGACTGGCGATCGTTCCGCCTGCTCAACGGCGTCTACGGTCAGCGCCAGGACGGCGTCAACATGGTGCGCGCGAAGCTGCCGGCCGGCATCGTCACGCCGGCACAGCTCGAGGCACTCGCCGTGGTCGCCGAGCGGTTCGGCGGCGGCAAGGGCCACGTCACCACGCGCCAGAACGTGCAGTACCACTTCGTGCCGTCGGCCGAGGTCGACGAGGCGCTGCGCATCCTCGCCGATGCCGGCATCACCACCAAGGAAGCGTGCGGTCACTCGGTGCGCAACTGGACGTGCTGCCCGTTCGCCGGCGTCGCGAAGGACGAGGCGTTCGATCCGACGCCGTACGTCGAGGCCCTGGCGCGCCACCTGCTGCGCGGGCCCTACAGCTCGACGCTGCCGCGCAAGCTCAAGCCCTCGCTCGGCGGCTGCTGCGGCACCGATTGCTCGCAGGCGTTCATCAACGACCTCGGCTTCCTCGCCCGTAGCAAGGATGGCCAGCACGGCTTCCAGCTGGTCGCCGGCGGCGGCCTGTCGACGCTGCGGCGCAGCGCGATCGTCGTCGAGGAGTTCGTGCCCGTGGCCGAGATCCTCGAGGCTGCCGATGCGATCGTTCGCGTGTTCCACCGGATCGGCAATCGTCACAACAAGGCGAAGGCGCGCCTCAAGTGGGCGATCGACAAGATCGGCGTTCCCGCGTTCCTCGCCGAGTACACGGCGGAGCGCCAGAAGATCCGCGACGAGGGCGGCGTGCCGCTCGTCCTTCCACCGCAACCCGAGGTCAAGGCGCGCCGCGCTCCGCTCGCGCAGGTCGGCGAGCACGATCCGGGCTACGCGGCGTGGGCCGCCGATAGCGTGCGGCCGCAGAAGCAAAGCGGCTTCTCGTCGGTGGTGATCCGCCTCATCCTCGGCGACATCACCGCGGCTCAGCTGCGCGGCTTGATCCCGCTCGTCACCCAGTACGGCGAGGGCGAGCTGCGCAGCACCAACGAGCAGAACCTCGTGCTCCGCTTCGTGCCCGACGCGCGCTTGCCCGCACTGCATCGCGAGCTCGCGCGGCTCGGCCTCGCACTCGCGGGTGCGAACGGGCTCGCCGACGTCACCAGCTGCCCGGGCGCGTCGAGCTGCAAGCTCGCGGTCACCGCGTCGCGCGGCCTCGGTGCGCAGCTCACCGAGCTCCTCGATCGCCGCCCGGATCTGACCACCGCGGCGAAGGGCCTCGACGTCAAGATCAGCGGCTGCCCGCACGGCTGCGGTCAGCACTACATCGGCGGCATCGGCTTCCAGGGCGGCATGCGCAAGGTCGCCGGTCGCCCGGCGCCGCAGTACCTGGTCTATGTCGGCGGCGGCATCGGCGCCGATCGCGCCGAGTTCGGCCGCTTGATCGGCAAGGTGCCGGTGCGTCGCGCGGCGGCCACCGTCGAGCGCTTGCTCGACTTCTACATCGCCGAAGGCGCGACCAGCCGCGCGTTCTGGACGACCGTTCCCGCCGATCGCCTGAAGAAGCTGATCGCGGATCTGACCGAGCTGTCCGACGCCGACGCCACCGAGGAAGACTTCATCGACCTCGGCCAGACCACCGTCTTCACCGTCGAGACCGGTGAGGGCGAGTGCTCGGCGTGATCGACGTCTACGCCGCGCTCCCGCCTCCGGTTACCGACGCGTAACGTTCGACGGCGACTGACTATTCCGCCGATCTCGGCGTGATCCGGTTCGCGGTTCGCCGCGTACCAGCGGTGATGGATGACGGGCTGCAGTTCGCTCGTGCGTGGATCGATCCCCAGGTGCCCGGCGAGACGCTCGTCAGCGTCGTGCCCGCGCGCGGGTCGAGCCCGAAGATTCCCACGCTGCCGCCGACGCTCGGCCGCTACACGGTGCTCGGGTTGCGTGGTTGCGGTGGTATGGGCGCGGTCTACGAGGCCCGCGATCCCGAGCTCGATCGCCACGTCGCGATCAAGGTCCTCCGCGAGGATCGCCCGAACGAGACCGATCTGCTGCGGCGCGAGGCGCAGGTGCTCGCTCGCCTCGTCCATCCGAACATCGTCACGGTGCACGACGTCGGTACCGCGGACGGCCGCGTGTACATGGTGATCCAGCTCGTCGGCGGTGAATCGATCGATCGCTGGGCGCGCGACAAGACCGGCGAACAGATCGTCGCCGCGTTTCATCATGCCGGTCGCGGCCTCGCCGCCGCGCACGCCGCCGGCATCGTCCACTGCGACTTCAAGCCGGCCAACGTGCTGCTCGATAGCGACGGCACCGTGCGTGTCAGCGACTTCGGCATCGCACGGATCGGCGACGCCACCGACATGGTCGGCGGGACGCCGGCCTACATGGCCCCCGAGCAGTTCTCCGGCGTCGCGACACCGGCGAGCGATCAGTACGCGTTCTGCGCCGCGCTGTGGGAGGTGCTCGCGCGCGAACCGCTGTTCGCGACCACCGCGCTCGACGATGCGATCGACCAGCGCCGCTATCGCCCGCTTCCACGTCACGCTCGCGTCCCGGCACACATCGAGCGCGCCCTCGAACGCGGCGTGTCGGCGGATCCGGATCGCCGGTTCCCGTCGATGACCGCGCTGCTCGCCGCGCTCGCGCCGCGCCGCCGCGGCTGGCACCTGGCGACGGCCTGCGTCGGGACCCTCGCCGTCGTCGCGATCGTTCTCGCGCAACGCGAGGCTCCCGCCGGCGTCATCGCCGCCGTCGCCGACCCGCAACCGCGGATCCCGGAGCCCGACGTGCGCGACGTCCGCGCGCTGACGAACCTGGGGGACGACGGCTGCGCGTACGCGCCGGCGATCGTCGGCGATCGCGTGGTGTTCGATCGCACCGACGAAGGTGCCGTCGATCTCTACGCCGTTCCACTGGCCGGCGGCGCGCTACGCCCGCTGACCTCCGGGCGAGCGTGGGAGTGGCGCGCGCAGCCGGGGCGCCGGCCCGGAGAGGTGCTGCACCTGATCCACAACCCGGAACGCACGCAGGGCGCGGCGATCGCGTCGCTCGATCTCGCGACGGGAGTCTCCACGCCCGAGGCCTCGGTGCTCGCCAACGACGCGCTCGTCGCCGGCGATGCGCTGTTCTACATCCCGAACAACCAGCGCGAGGTCCGGCGGATCCTGCACGGCCGAGACGAGGTGTTCGCGCAGCCGCCACCGGGCGTCAACCTCGTGACGTTCACGCGCTCGCCCGACGGCAGCCAGCTCGCCGCGCAAGGCCTCGGGCACATCTGTCTGATCGCCACCGCCAGCGGAGACATCAGCTGCCTGAGCGCGCGCTCGAGAAACCGTCCCGCCTTCGGCAGCGACGGTCGCGCGCTCTACTACGCGAGCCCGCGCGGCATCCAGCGCATCGATCTCGCGACGCGCGAGGACAAGCTGATCCTCCCCGAGGTCCACGCTCCCGGTGGCCTCGCGGTGGCGAGCGATGGCAAGACGCTGGTGCTGTCGGACTGCGGCTCGCAGGTGAAGCTCGTCGAGCTGGGCGCGAAGCAGCGCGTCGTCAACGACGGACCGAACGTGCGCGATCCGGCGCTGTCGCGCGGCGGCGATCTCGCGTGGACCCGGTTCAAGCGCGGCGTCCACGTCCTCATGCTGCGCACCGCGACCGGCGAGCAGTTCCAGCTCACCCATCCGACGCTCGGCGACGTCAGGGCTCCGGTGTTCTCACCCGATGGCAAGCAGCTCGCGTTCGTCGTCGCCGGCCCGCATCCGGGCCTCTACGTGATCCGCAGGCAGAGCGGATCGACCACCGGTGTGTTCGCCGAGAGCAACCCGCAGCGCCTGACCGAGGACGACACCGACGATCGCCCGACCTGGACCACGACGGGAACGATCGCGTTCACGCGACGCGATGGCCGCAGCTATGCCGTTCACGCGATTCCCGCCGACGGCGGTCCCGCGCGCAAGCTGGCGACCGGACGGCGCGTGTTCGGGAGTCGCGATCACGAGCTCGTGGTCGCGAGCGAACGCATGCTGTACTGGTTCGATCCGAGCACCGGCGAGGAGCGTCCCGGCCCCCAGCTCGACGAGACGCCGACGTTCCTCGCGGTATCGCCGGGCGGTCGCTGGCTCGCGTTCGCGGTCGGCGGCGCGGTCGGTCACACGATCTGGCGGAAGGCGATCGCCGGCGATGCACCCGCCGAGCGAGTCGGTGAGATCGCGACCGGTCAGACCATGCGCGAGCTCGCGATCGGCGATGACGGCCGCGTGCTGGCGACGCCGACCTCGTGGTCCGGTGATCTGTACGCGGTCCCCGCGCCCGCCGGCACTCGCTTCTAGCGCGACGTCTTCACGATCGGGCGGGTGGCGTTGAAGATGATCCCGAACAGCCCGGCCGCGACCATCATCGCGCCCGCGAGCATGACGCCCGAGAACGGCGGGTCGTACGGCTTGGCCGCCGTCATCGTCAGGCCCTGATCGGGCTTCTCGGACGTGGCGTCGAGCGCGATCACGCCACCGCCGCCGAGGATCAGCACGGTGTCGCCGACATAGGCCCAGCGCTTGGCGGACCGGTTGTAGCCGAAGCACCCGGTGGTGAAGGCCACCAGGGTGATCAGGACGATCAACTTCCCCCGCACGTCACCCGATCGTATCAGAGCGATTCGGGGCGTGTGAAAGACCTCCCATGGGATTTCGGTTTGCCGCCGTTTTCGCGATGCTGACCCCGCGATGTCGGAGAGTGCTGTAGACCAGACCGCGCGGCCGCGGTCTCCGCTCTTGCCGATGTTCCTCATCGTGCTGGTCGACGTCCTCGGCTTCACGGTGGTCATCCCGCTGCTCGCCTATTACGCCGAAGAGTTCGGTGCGTCGCCGCTGGTCGCCACGCTGCTCGTCAGCGTCTATGCCGTGTGCTCGCTGATCTCGACCCCGATCATCGGCAAGCTCTCCGATCAGTACGGCCGCAAGCCGCTGCTGATGTACAGCCAGGCCGGCACCTGCTTCGGGTTCCTGGTGCTCGCGACGTCGGGGTCGCTGTGGATGGTGTTCCTCGGGCGTATCCTGCCGGGCCTGTCGGCCGGCAATCTGTCGATCGCGCAGGCGTACATCTCGGATCACACCAAGCCCGAGAATCGCGCGAAGGCGTTCGGCGTCATCGGCGTCGCGTTCGGCATCGGCTTCGTGTTCGGCCCGGCCCTCGGTGGCTGGCTCGGTCACTACGTGCTCGACGTGTCGTTCCATTGCGAGGTGTCGTTCCTCGTCGCGGCCGGCCTGTCCGCGCTCTCGATCGTCTGCACGTACGTGCTGTTGCCGAAGGGCGAGAAGCCGAAGACGAGCACGGTGGTGGTCGGACCCGGCGGGAGGCGCCCGAGCGCGTTCGACTGGCGCGTCTATGCGGAGTACTTCGGTCGCCCCGCGCTGCGCAGCCTCTACATCCAGTTCTTCCTGTTCTCGTTCGCGTTCTCGCTGTTCTTCTCCGGCTTCGCGCTGTTCGCGAAGTACAACGACAACCTGCGCTGGGGCAGCAGCGAGGTCGGCTGGCTGTTCACGTACTCCGGCGT
>JAEYYY010000052.1 GCA_023430775.1 Pseudomonadota bacterium | reverse complement strand
CGCGGCGCGGCGTTCCACGCGCTGCGCGAGCTCGAGAAGGATCAACCGATCACGGCGATCCGCGCCGGGCTGGCGGCGAGCTTCGAGGATGTTCGCGTCCGCGCCGTCGAGGCGCTGATCCCGCTCGCGCGGACCAGCGTGATCGCCGCGGGCCTGATCGCCGATGCGTTGCGCGACAACCACGCGACGGTGCGGCGGCGCGCGTTCGCGGCGCTGTGCGAGGTCGCGCCCGATCAGACCACGGCGGTGCGCACGGCGCTCGCCCGCGGCACCGCCGACATCCGCGCCGAGGCGCTGCTCTACCTGGCGTTCACGGTGCGCGCGACCGATGCGGTCTCGAAGCGGCTGATCGCCGATGCGTTCGACGACGACGATGCCGGTGTCCGCACCGCGGCGTTCTTCGCCGCGCTCGCCCAGCGGCCGCGGCTGCTCGCGCGCGTCGCCGCTCGCGTGGCCTCCGTCCAGGCAGACCTCACCGCGCTCGCCAACCGGCTCGGCTTCGCGCCGAACATCGCCGCCGACGATGGGACGACCCTCGACGATGAAGAGCTCGAGCCGCTGTTCGCGCAGCTCGCGTGCCGGCACGCCGATGCGGCGATCCGCGGTGCCGGCTGTCTGCTCGCGCTCGGCGATCCGCGCGCGCTCGGTGCGGTGCTCCAGCTGACGCGCGAGGCGGATCCCGCGCTGCGCCGCGGCGCCACGGCGAACCTCGTGCTCGCGATCGCGCAGTATCCGGCCGATGATCGGCTGAGCGCGCGCCTGATCTGGCTGCTCGACGATCCGGATCGCGACGTTCGCAACTTCGCGTTCGATTCGCTCGCGAGTGCCGCCGCGAAGACCGCGGCCGTGGCGGAGCCGCCGAAGCTCGCCGAGGACGACTTCTCGGACGTCGCCGAAGCGGTCGGCACCGGGACGCGCGGATTGCCGCCGAGCGGTGGCGCGGCGACCGCGAATGCCGAGCTCGACGTGGCGGAGCTCGCGCTGCGCACGTCGCAGGAAGACATCCGGGTGCGCGCGCTGCAGCTGCTCGTCCGTCTCGGTGCTCCGGGCACCACGCCGGGCCCCGCGATCGCGGAGCGCGCCTCGGCGCTGCTGGGAGATGCGCTCGATGACGAGGCGCAGAAGGTTCGCAGCGAGGCGTTCCGCACGCTGTGGGCATGGCACGCCGCGAATCCGCTGATCCCGCTCGGCCGCGGCGCGACGTCGCGGCACGCGGATCTTCGCCTCCAGGTGGTCAGCGAGATCGAGCGCCGGCGACAGGCGAAGCAAGCGACGCCCGAGATGGATCGCCTGCTGCGCGGGCTGGTCAGCGATCCGGTCGCGGCCGTCGGGCTCGCGGCATACCGCGCCCACCAGCAACCGTTCGCCGCCGATGGCACACCGGCCGAGAGCAGTCCCGAGGTCCACCTCGCCGCGATGAATTCGCCGTCGGCGCAGGTGCGCGCTGCCGGCTGCGCCGGCTGCCACAAGGCACCCGCGGCCAGCGTTCGCAGCAGGCTCGTCGAGCTGATCAAGGATGACAACCCGATCGTCCACGGCGCGGCGATCGAGGCCCTCGACGAGGTCGCCCCCGGAGATCCGGAAGGCTTCGCGCTCGCGTTCGCCTCGATCTTCTACGAGCTACAGGTCCGCGCCTGCGAGCTGTGCGGCAAGCGCCGCGATCACAAGGGCATCGCGCCCGCGCAACGGCTGCTGTCGATCCCGAAGACCGACATCAATCGCCCGGCCGACGTGTTCCGCCAGCGCGTCGCGCGCGCGCTCGCCGACATCGGCGCGATCTCGACGCTGAGCTTCCTGCAGGGAATGATCGACGACGAGGATCCGATCGTCCGCGAGATGGGTGCGCGCGGCATCGCGACATCTGCCGCGGCGGGCAACGACAGGTCGCTCGCGGCGCTGGTCGCGCTGCTCGGTCACGACGATCTGTCCGTGCGGTCGTGGGGCGGCGAGGGGCTCGCCAAGCTCGGCGACCTGCGCGCGCTGCCGGTGCTCGCCGGCACCCAGCGTCACGATCACCGGCCGCTGCGGAGCGGCGCGATCCAGGGCTTCGTCGCGCGCGGCCCCGACGGCGTGCGCGGTCTGCGCCAGGGGCTCGAGGATCGCGATCGCGAGATCCAGGAGCTCGCGTTCGCCGTCATCGTCGCGCGCGATGCGGCGCTCGCGCAGGCAGGTATCGCGCCCGACCTGCTCGTCGATGCGATGTCGTCGCCGAGTCCAGAGATCCGGTTCGCCGCGGCCCGCGTGTTCGAGCGGCGCGCCGACGGCGAGGCGCTGTCCGCCGAGGTGATCGGCGAGATCATCGGCCCGCGGGTCCCCGAGAAGGCGACGGAGACCAAGGACTGGCCGGCGCCCGCGCGGCGTGCGGCGATCCTCAACGTGCTCGCCGATGCGATCGCGTCGAGCGAGCCGGGGCTGCGCTACGCGGCGGCCCAGGTGCTCGCGCTGCGCAACCAGCCGCTGACGTTCTGGCGCGAGGCCGGGCGGCTGTCGGGCCCGTCGAAGACCGGGCCGGTACCACACACCAGCTGGTCGACCGAAGCGCGGACGTCGCGACGCGGTGGCTGGCTGCGACGGCTGGTCGCCGAGCGCCGCGATCCTGAAGCGACCGAGCTCGAGGCCCTGGTGTCCGTGTTCCTGCGCGCCGGCGAGCCGACCACCGTCGACGCCGCGGCGGCGCAGCGGCTGGTGTTCGGTGTCTATGCCGGTCTGGTGCGGCAGGCGCCGCGCCATGGCGAGGCCGACGAGACGCATCGCGTGCGCCGCGACGCGCTGGCGCGCCTGGTCGAGCTCGCGCGCGAGGACGCCGTCGGTGCCGATGCCGTGCTGCCGGTGCTCGCGCACGCCGTCGGCGATCCGCACCATCTGGTGCGCGGCGCGGCGATGTCCGCGCTGCGATCGCTGTATCCGATCGGCGCGCTCGCACCTCTCGGCATGGCGATCGCCGGTGCCGCGGATCTCGGCAAGGCCGCGATCGACGAGCTCGTCGAGCTCGCGCTCGAAGGTGATGACCGCGCGGCGGCGCTGGTGCGCAGCGCGCTCGACGCCGATGTCTCGGAGGTCCGCGCGTACGCCGCGATGCGCCTGCCGAAGCTGTACCCCGCCGGTTCGGCGGAGCCGCAGCTGCTCGCGGCGCAGAGCCGGCACGGCGACATCCGGCTCGCCGCGATCGCGCAGCTCGCGACCACCAGCGATCCATCGCCGACGGTGGTCGAGGCACTCGCGGCGGCGCTCGGCAGCGAGCACGCGGATCTGCGGCTGCGCGCCGCGGTCGCGCTCGCCAAGCTCGGCGATGCGCGCGGCGTCGACGTGCTCGGCGCGTTCCTTCGCACCGAGGAGCATGCGGCCAAGGCGCTCGAGGCGCTGATCGGGCTCGCCGGTAACGCCGCCGCTGCTGCTGCCGCCGCGGAGGTGATCGCGAACCGGCTCGACGACGATCCGGATCGCACCGCGAATCGTCACGCGCTGCTCGGCGCGCTCGGCACGCTCGGCCAGCCGCGCGGCGCCGCGCCGATCGTGCGGCTGTTGACCCAGGTCGCGACGGGGAAAGAGGGCGAGGTCGGTCAGATCGCGGTACCGGCGATCATCGCGCTGCGCGCGATCCTGCGCGACCGCACCGCGAAGCCGCGGGTGCTCCCCGATGGCCGCACGCGCATCAAGTACAAGGACGACCTCGCGATCGAGCACCTCGCCGAGGCGGCGAAGAGCCCGCTGCCCGCGGTGCGGATGGACATCGCGGTCACGCTCGGCGATGTCGACGATCGCCGCGCCGAGGACATCCTCGCCAGGCTGATCGGCGATCGGGTCGATGTCGTGCGGATCGCCGCCGCCGAGGCACTCGCGCTGCGCGCCGAGTACGTGCCCGGCGCCACCGTGGTCGCGCTCGAGGCCGCGCTGCGCGGCGG
>JAEYYY010000035.1 GCA_023430775.1 Pseudomonadota bacterium | reverse complement strand
GGCGGCGCGGGCGCTGCTCAACACGCACGTCGCGGCGGCGGCCGGCGCGATGGCGTGGGTGCTGTTCGAGGGCATGCGGATCAAGAAGGTGACGATGCTCGGCCTGGCGTCGGGGCTGGTCGCCGGCCTCGTCGCGATCACGCCCGCCGCGGGCTTCGTCGGCCCGACCAGCGCGCTGCTGATCGGCTTCGCGGCCGGTGGCATCTGCTACGGCGCGGTGCTGATGAAGTCGCGGCTCGGCTACGACGACGCCCTCGACGCGTTCGGCGTGCACGGCGTCGGCGGCGCGACGGGCGCCCTGCTCACGGGTCTGCTGGCGCGCGCCGTCGACAACAAGGGCCTCGGCGGCGGCATGGAGCTGGCGACCAAGCAGCTGATCGCGATCGGCGCCGCGGCCGCGTGGTCGGCGGTGGTCACGTTCGTGCTCCTCAAGGTGCTCGACCTGACCGTCGGCTTGCGCGTCGATGCCGAGGTCGAGCACGACGGCCTCGATGGCGCGCTCCATGGCGAATCGGCCTACGGATCACCGAGCGGCTCGGCCCATACCTGACAGTCGAGCGGTCCATCTGTTATGTTGGACGCGCTCGTGAAGAAGAAAGCCGACAAGCCCGTCGCCGACAAGCCCGCTGCTGGTCCCAGGACCGGCGAGGTCGCACCGGAGTCGGCCGATCTCGCGCCGGTGGTCGGCGGCAACCTCCGCCGGCTGCGCACGCGTCGCGGGCTCTCGCTCGAGCGGCTCGCCCAGATCTCCGGCGTGTCGCGCGCGATGCTCGGCCAGATCGAGCTCGGCCAGAGCGCGCCCACGATCAACGTGCTGTGGAAGATCGCGCGCGCGCTCGAGGTCACGTTCTCGGCGCTGATCTCGCAGCGCACCCAGAGCGGCGCGCTGGTGCTGCGCTCGGGCGATTCGAAGCTGCTGACCAGCAAGGACCGCAGCTTCACGTCGCGCGCGCTGTTTCCGTTCGACGAGCCCCGCCGCGTCGAGTTCTACGAGCTCCACCTCGCGGGCGGCGCGGTCGAGAACGCCGATGCCCACCCGCCTGGCACCGCCGAGAATCTCGTCGTCACCGCAGGCAGCGTCGAGATCGATGTCGGCGGCGACACCCACCGGCTCGAGACCGGCGATTCGATCCTGTTCGAGGCCGATACGCCGCACGCCTATCGCAACCCCGGCAAGGTCGAGGCCGTGATGTACCTGGTGATGACCTACGCCGAGGAAATCGGCTAGAGGGCGGCAGCCCAGTCGCGCACGCGGTCGTCGATCGCCAGCAGGTTCGTGCGCACCAGCGCGCGATCGCGACGGAACGCGAGCTGATGCCTGCGCTCGAGCTCGCGCGCGAATGCCGACAGCTCGCGCAGCGGCGGCGTGCTCGAGACCAGCGCGTAATCGTCGCGGCCGTGGACATACGCTCGATCGGCGATGCGGATCCACGACGTCTGATTCGCGTGACAGAACAGGAAGCCCCACTCCTGCGGATAGATGAAGACGTGGAGGCGAGTCGCCGCTTCGCCACGCCAGGTATCGGTGAGCGGCGACTCGTCGATGCCGAGGGCGATCTCGACGAACCAGTGCGAGTCGGTGGCGGGAATGCCGAGCTGCTTGAGCCAGTCGTTCGCGTCCATCGATCCGACGGTGACCGGCACGCCGAACGTGGGCGTGGCCGCCGCGACCACGGCGAGTGGTGGCGGCGGAGGCGGCGGTTCGATCGGCTTCTCGAGACGCTTGCTCTTCGCGGTGGTTCGCTTGCGAGCTCGCATCGACCACATGGCTACCACGCGCTGATCGCGACGAAGAGATCTTTCTCCGACGATAAATTGCGCTGTGTCAGCGGCGCTCGCGTGCGAAGTCGCTGCGTGGCGCGCTCAGAAGCGACCGAGTGCGGCGATGCCACCACCATCGGGTGCGAGCCAGCCGGTGACTGTCGTTGTCTTCGTGCTGCGCGTCGCGTAGCGCACCACGCCACCGACGATCAGCGCGCCTCCCGCGATCGCGGCGATCACGCCGATGCGACCCTTCGACTCCGCCTTGTCATTGAGATCTTCGACCTCGGAGTAGGTGCCGCCCATCTTCGCCAGCGCCTTGGCATCCGAGTCCGCGCCCTTCGCGACTGACAGGAAGTAACCTCCGACTGCCAGTCCGACGACTCCCGTTCCCACCAGCACACCTCCGAGCGGATCCTTCCACCGGCTCTTTCCTTCGGGGCCCTTGTCGGGAGGACGCACCTCCGGTAGCGGTCTGGCCTCGGGCTCCGAGGGCTGCGTCTCGGGTAGCGGCTCGGGTGTGCGCGCCGCGACGATCTTCTTGCACTCGCCGAGCTTCTCGGTGACGACCTGCTTGTTCTCCTCGGGGAGCTTGCCCTCGAGCAGCTTGTTGTAGAGCTCGATCGCCTTGTCGCAGTGATCTTGCTGGCGCTCGGCCTGCGCCCACGCGAACAGCGTCTCGACGTCCGCCTCGATCGCGTACGACTTCGCGAACGCCTCGGCGGCCGCGGCCCAGTCGGACTTCTGGTACGCGGCGATCCCCTGATCGAACGCCGCGCGCGCCTTGCCGTCCTTGGGCACCGCGCCCGCGAGCGGACTCGCGAGCACGATCGCGAGCAGCGCAGCCAGCCCGAGCTTCACTTCTTGTCGGCGGGGCGCACCGGCATGAATGGAGAGTCTCCTCCCTTCCATTGGGTCTCCTTCGGTTCGGGCTTGGGCTCGGGTTTCGGTTCCTTCTTCTCCACCGGCCTCACCGCGGACCTGGTCGCCGGCTTCTTCGGTGTGGTGGCGATCTTCGGCGTCGGCTTCTTCGGCGGCGCCTCGATCTCGGGCTCTGGATCCTTCTCGGGTTCCTTCGCCACCGCGGGTTTCGGATCTTCCGGCTGCTCGGACGGCGGCTCGACGACGGGCTTCGGATCAGCCACCGGCTCGGCTTTCGACTCGTCTGCCGGCGTCGGGATCGGCTCGGCTTTTGGCTCGGCCTTCGGCTCCGGCTTCGGCGCCACGGCGGGCCTGTCGCCGATGCTGTCGAGCTTGTCGTCGCCGCGGCTGAGCACGAAGAACGTGATGCCGGCGGCTCCGAGCAGCCCGAGCAGCGCGAGCACGAGCGCCGGCTTCTTCGATCGCCGCGTCGTCGTCGGCACGCGGACGCGCATCGTCAGCTCGCCGACGTTCGAGCTGACGACCGCCGGGTTCGACACCAGCGTGCCGGGTTGCGGTGGCGCCATCGCGACGATCGGCACCGCGCCCGGCATCCCGGGCACCGGCGATGCGGCGCGAGCGGGACGTGGCGTCGGGACCGGCTGGACGAGCTCGTCGACCGGCGGCGCGGCGGGGACACCGACCTGGGTGCGCATCGCCGGGTTCGACGTGGCGCGCGGCATCGGTGTCTGGCGATTCGGCGGCGGCGTCGGCGCCGGCATCTGCGGCAGCGGCGTCGACTGGCGCGGTGGCGGTGGCGTCGGCCGGTGAGGCACGGGCGTCGGCGGTCGCTGAGAGATCGGCGCGCGCAGCGCGGTGGGCACGTCCTCGGGTGCGATCGGCGGTGCGGTCACCGCGGTGGCGTCCTCATCCGGCGGCGGCGACACCTCACCGGCCACCGACGGCAGCTGCGTCGCTTGCCGATCGTCGTCGGGCAAGGGCGGCGCATCGACCTGGCTGTTCTCGATCAGCGTGCGCACCACGTGCTGCTCGACGAAGAACGCACCTTGCTGCTTCGCGTTCGCCCACTCCTCGAGGCGCGCGGGGAACAGCGTCGACATCAAGCGCGCGAGCACCAGCGGCGACACCCGCAGCCGATTCTCGTGCGCGAAGTCCTCGAGGTCGCCCTGGAGATCGAGCGCGGTGCGATATCTCGCCTCGGGATCGCGAGCGAGCGCGCGCATCACGATCGCCTCGAGCGCGGGCGGATATCCGGGGACCAGCTTGCTCGGCGGCGCGGCGTCGGTGTTGACGATGTGATTGAGGATCGCGTACTCGGTCTCGTCGGTGAACGGCAGCTGGCCGGTGGTCAGCTCGTAGAGGATCGTGCCGACGGAGAAGATGTCGCTGCGCCGGTCGAGCGCCGTCTTGCCCTTGCACTGCTCGGGCGACATGTACGAGATCTTTCCCTTGAGGCCGCCGGCCGTCGAACCGGGCGTCGAAGCGACGCGCGCGATGCCGAAGTCGACGAGCTTGACCGCACCGTCGTAGCTGACGAGCACGTTCGACGGCGACACGTCGCGATGCACCACGTTGAGCGGCCGGCCGTCGGGACCGGTCTTCTCGTGCGCGTGATGCAGGCCGGCGCACAGTCCCGCCGCGAGGGTCAGCGCGGCATCGAGCGACACCGGCACGCCGCTCTCGTGCGCGTTGCGCAACATGCGGCCGAGGTCCTCGCCGTGGACGTACTCCATCGAGAAGAAGAACTCGCCGCCGTCCTGACCGATGTCGTAGACCTGCGCGATGTTGGGGTGATGAAGCGTGGCGGCGAGGCGCGCTTCGTTGAGGAACATGTTCACGAAGCTCGCGTTGCCGAGGTACTGCGGCAGGATGCGCTTGACGACGACGAGCTTCTCGAAGCCCTCGATGCCCATCGTGCGGGCGAGGTAGAGCTCGGCCATCCCACCTACAGCGATCTGGCGGATCAGGTCGTGCTTGCCGAGCTTGTCGCCCGGCGCCAGAAAACGCGCACGCTGTACAGCGGGATTCGCCACAGGACCCCGTCGAGCCAGAGCGGCCCAACGTCTTCTACGATAGACGAAAACCCCGTCCCGTGCAGTACAATGAAACCCATGGTGAAAGCGGCGACCATGGTGGGTCTGCTGTTCGTGGCAGCCGCTTCGATCCACTGCAGTCCGTTCGGCGGTGCGAGCGAGTTCGCCTGTACCGACGACGTGCAGTGCCAGGCGCAAGGTGGCGCGGGGCGGTGCGAGGCGACGGGCTTTTGCTCGTTTCCCGACGAGAGCTGCGGCCCCGGCGGGAGCCGTTACGGCGAGCTCGCGGGCGGACTATCGAATCAGTGCGTCAACGGCGAGCCGCCACCCGATGGACCGGGCCCGGAGCCCGATGGCCCGCCACCGGATCCCGAGGACGAGTGCTTCGGCACCACCGGTGGGCTCGTCGAGCCGTGCTTCGCGCCGGATGACAAGCCGACGGGTGCGGTCACGTTGACCACCGATATCGACACCGACGCGT
>JAEYYY010000015.1 GCA_023430775.1 Pseudomonadota bacterium | reverse complement strand
ACGACGGCGCTCCCGCGGAGCCGGCCGGCCGCGAGCTCTGGCTGCTGGCGAGCGCGAACCAGATCCTCGAGGAGCGCCTGCCGCGCCAGCCCGAGGTCAACTTCGACATCCTCGACGAGACCCTGCGCAGCGAGGCCACCCGCACCGACGTCGTGCGGTCGCTCAGCGATCCGGATCGCGACTTCATGCTGTGGGAGCTCAAGCAGGGCTGCATGACGGCGGTGATCAACTGCCTGCCGCCCGGCGAGCGCGCCGCGTTCACCGTGTGTCACGTGCTCAAGCTCTCCGATGCAGCGGCCGCGAAGTCGCTGGGCATCACCGAGAGCGCGTACAAGGTCCGGCTGTCCCGCGCGCGCAAGAAGATCGGCGACTACCTCGCGCCGCGCTGCGAGCACGTCAACCCGATGAACCCGTGCCACTGCCCGGCGCGCGTCGGCACCGCGCTGCACAAGGGCTTCATCAAGCAGCCGTCGATCGGCCGCCCCGCGGGCGAGGTCTCGCTGCGCAAGCCGGAGATCCCGTACGGCCGCTACGGCACCGGGCCCGGCAACGACGACGCGCCGATGCGCGACATCTCGGCGATCTACGGCGGCCTCCCCGATCCGGATCCGCCCGCCGAGCTCGGCACGCGGCTGATCGATCAGCTCGCTCGCTGATCAGCCCGCGTTCGATCGCCGCATCGGCAGCACGTGACCGATGTCCGTGCTCTCGACCGGCATCTCGCTCTCGATCATGTCGGCGACCACGGAGTCGATCCGGATCCGGCCGTCGTTATCGATCGCGTCGGCGAACAGGTTCTCCATCGCCGCCTGGACGTGAACATCGGCGCCGCGATCGATCGCGTCGGCGATCGTCTCGTCGCTGCCCTGCGCGAACACGTTGACGGCACCGGACGCTTGTAGCTCCATCGCCGCACGCGCAGAGGCGAGCGCCCCGGCGGGACCGGGCTCGACCGACTTGAGGATCACGCCGCCATCCTCGAGCTCGTGCATCTCGAGCTGGTACTTGTCCGAGATCCGCTTGACCTCGGCGACCGCGGGCGGTGGCGAGTCGGACTCGTCGGCGGGCGCCGCGGTGAAGTAGACGAAGCAGTTCTGCTCGGGCGGCGGCTCTTGCTTCGGGCGGACCGGCATCACCGCCGTCGGTGGCTCGGGCAGGCCGACGCGGCGGCGCGGCCCGGCGGGGATCGGCGGCAAGGCGCGCAGCCGATCGGCGGCCTCGTTGCCGTCTCTCGGTCGGCGATTGAGATCCTTCGCGAGCATGCTGTCGACGAGATCGAAGAGCTCGGGCGGCGCCTCGGGACAGGCGAGCGTGGCGTGATGTGCGAGCAGCACCTGTGCGCGCACGGCCTCGGGCGTCTTGCCGCCGAACGCCTTGCGACCGCACAGCATCTCGTAGAGCACGCAGCCGAGCGCCCAGACGTCGGCACCCGCGTTGATGATCACCGAGCCGCGCGCCTGTTCCGGCGCCATGTACGACGGCGTTCCGATCAGCACGCCGGTGCGCGTCAACAGCCCGGCGTCCGAGGCGAGGCGCGCGATGCCGAAATCGACGAGCTTGATCGCGCGGACGTCGCCGCCGTCGAGGATGATGTTCGCCGGCTTGACGTCGCGATGGATGATGCCGAGGGCGTGCGCGGCACCGAGCGCCTCGGCGATGCCGATCGCGAGCGTCACTGCTTCCGAGGCGGTGATGCCGATGGTCTGACTCTGGGTCGAGAGCGTGATGCCATCGACCCACTCTTGAACCAGGTAGTGGACGCCGTCCGTGGTGACGCCGTGTGCGACGTAGCGGACGACATTGGGATGGTTCAGCGTGGCGAGCAGCTGCGATTCGCGCTCGAAGCGCACGCGATCGAAGGGGCGATCGAGTGCGAGGATCTTGACCGCGACCGTGATGCCGTTGACGAGGTCGCGCGCACGCCACACCGAGCCCATCCCACCAGCAGCCGCCTGCTGCTGGAGCTCGAAGCGGTCCGCGAGGACCCTCGTCTTCATCTCGGCGAGTATACTGGCAGTCGAGTGTCGCGCGCCAAGACTCACGACGGCTGGACACCTCCGCCCGAAGCACCGCCGACCATCGAGGCCGGCGCGATGGGTGGCGAAGGGCAGCTGTTTCTCCTCGCGGTCGGCGACGACGTGCTCGCGACGGAGCCGCTTCCTGCCCAGGGGTCAGCCGTGCTCGGACGCGCGGAGGATGCCGACCTGCGGATCGACGATCGCTCGGTCTCGCGAGAACACGCACGATTGCACATCGATGCAGGGCTCGCGATCGAGGACCTCGGCAGCGCGAACGGGACGTGGGTCGACAACGTACGTATCCCTCCAAACACCCCGACGCCGCTGCAGCTCGATCAGGCGATTCGCGTCGGATCGGTGACCGTGCTGGTGCAGCGCCGCAGCAAGCAGCTCACGGTGCGGCGCCGTAGGTCCCACGAGTACTTCGAATATCGGCTCGAGGAGGAGTGCGCGCGCGCTCGGAGACGTTCGCAGTCGTTCATGCTCGCGCACGTCGTCGCCGAGGATCCCGATTCGGACATCGAGGAGGCGGTGTCGATCGCGATGCGCGACAGCGACATCGTCGCGGCGTACGCGCGCGGCGAGCTCGAGCTGCTGCTGCTCGACACCGATCGCGCGAACGCCGATCGCGTGGTGCTGCGCATCCAGCAAGCGCTCGCGGAGAGCGGGTTCGCTGCGCGGGTCGGCGCTGCGTGTTTTCCCGAGGACGGCCGCGACCCGAGCACGCTTGTCGCCCACGCGCGATCGCGGGCGTACGGCGATCAGAGCATCACGCTGCCCGACGATCTGGTGATCGCCGACGAGCGGATGCACGCGATCCACGAGCTCGCCGGCCGGATCGCGGCCACCGATATCAGCGTGCTGCTGCTCGGCGAGACCGGCGTCGGCAAGGAGGTGATCGCGGAGCAGCTGCATCGCCGATCGGCGCGCGCGGCCAAGCCGTTCCTCCGGCTCAACTGCGCGGCGCTCACCGAGTCTCTGCTCGAGAGCGAGCTGTTCGGTCACGAGCGCGGTGCGTTCACCGGTGCGATGCAGACCAAGCAAGGTTTGCTCGAGGTGGCCGATGGCGGCGTGGTGTTCCTCGACGAGGTCGGCGAGATGCAGGCGTCGACGCAGGCGAAGCTGCTGCGCGTGCTCGACGAGCGCAAGTTGATGCGCGTCGGCGGCGTGACACCGATCGACATCGACGTTCGACTGATCTCCGCGACCAACCGCGATCTCGATGCCGAGGTCGAGCGTGGCACGTTCCGGCGCGATCTGCTCTATCGGCTCAACGCGATGACGATCGTGATCCCGCCGCTGCGCGAGCGGCCCAACGAGATCGAAGCGCTCGCGAAGTACTTCCTGTCGCAGACCGCCACCAAGTACGGCCGCCAGGGTGCGCGGCTCGCCCCTGCGGCGATCGCGGCGCTGCGCGCGTATCCGTGGCCTGGCAACATCCGCGAGCTGCGCAACACGATCGAGCGCGCCGTGGTGATCTCGGTGAACAACGTGATCGACGTCGACGACCTGCCGCTCGAGCGGCTGCGCGGCACGTTCCATCAGACGACCAAGCCGATGCCCTTCGCCTCGCGCTCGTCGGCACCCGAGCTCGACGAGGAGCACCGCAAGATCGTCGCGGCCCTCGAGGCCTGCGCGGGCAATCAGACCCACGCCGCGCGCATGCTCGGCATCTCGCGCCGCGCGCTGATCAACAAGATCGAAAAGTTCGGCGTCACCCGACCGCGCAAGCGATAGGGACTGTCTCCACTTGGTCAACTTGCGCGCGCAAGTCCGCGAGTTTCCACATGCACGTAGGGACGGTGGTTGACGATCGAAAAGTTCGGCGTCACCCGCCCGCGCAAGCGCTAGCGGCGTTTCGGGCGCGGTCCCGGCTTGGCCTTGGGCGCCGGCTTCGGTACGGGCTCGACGACGGGCTCGGCTACAGGCTCTGGCTTCGGCTTTGGCTCCGGCTCCGGTGCGGCTGCTGGTGGTGTGACCGCCGCGGCCTTGGTGGGGGCGGCGGGCTTGGCACCCGGCTTGGCCTTGGCATCGCCCGGCAGCTTGATCCGACAGACCAGACCCGCCTGGAGCGGCGCCGGCGGTGCGTCGACCAGCTCGGCCTCCGCGAGGATCATGCGCGCGACCGGATCGAGCTCCGGGGCGACGGTCTTGATGACGCCGACTGCGCTGAACTGTTTGCCGTGCGAATCGATCGCGACCTCGACCTTGCCGCCGACCGCGAACGCATCGACCTGCTCCGTCGGGATCGCGAAGCGGACGAACAGCTCGTCCGACGAGATGATGCGAACGACCGGCGCACCCTCGGTCACCGGTGCGCCGGCCTTGGTGTAGTGCACCGCGACCTTGCCGCCCATCGGAGCGCGGAGCGTGGTCTTCGCCAGCTTGTCCTTGGCAGCGGCGACCGCGGCCTTCGCACCCTCGACGCGCGCCGAGGCCTCGCTCAGCGCGAACGCGGCGGCGGTGGCGTTCGCTCTCGCGGACACGCCGGCCTCGAACGCCTTCTGCGCGGTGCGCGCGGCGGATGCGGCCGATGCAGCCGCGGCCTGCGCAGCTCGCAGATCGGCGGCGGACTTGTCGATCATCTCCTTGAGCGGCGCCTCGTCGAGGATCGCGAGCACGGCATCCTTCTCGACGAGATCACCGAGGTTCGCCTTGTACTCCTTGACGCTCGTCGTGAACGGCGCGACGACCTCGACCTGCGACTTCGGGGTCAGCACGCCGATCAGCCCGACGGGACCTTCCTCGGTGCTGGCGCGACGCCGCTGCGCGAGCGGCTCCGGCGTCGACTCGACGGCCTGCGTCTGCTTGGGCTCCTTGCAGGCGACGAGCGCGAGCAACAGGACGAGCCGCTTCACGACGCCCCCCGTCCCGACTCGGGCTCGAGCTGCGACGCGAGCAGCTTGCGATAGTGGCCATTGCGCGCGATCAGCTCGTCGTGCGTGCCGGCCTCGACGACCTCGCCGTAACTCATGACGACGATCAGATCGCTGCGCACGATCGTCGACAGCCGGTGCGCGAGCACGATGCGCGTGCAGTTGAGGCGATCGAGGTTCTCGATCACGCGCGATTCGGTCTCGGCGTCGAGTGCGCTGGTGGCCTCGTCGAGGATCAGGATCGCGGGCCGGTGCACCAGAGCACGCGCCCGCCCGCGGCGCGGGCGCGGGGCCCCCCCCCGCGCCGCG
>JAEYYY010000844.1 GCA_023430775.1 Pseudomonadota bacterium | reverse complement strand
GCCTTCGCCTCGCGCGCTTCCTCTTCTTCACGCTCGGCGCGATCGGCGCGATCCGCCGCGTCGCGCGCCGCTGCCGCACGTTCGGCTGCTTCGCGCGCAGCTTCCTCGGCCTCTTCCTCGGCACGACGCGCTGCCGCGCCGTCGTCGGAGAGTGCCGTGGCTGCCGGCATCGTCGGCATCGAACCGGCGGCGCTTGGCTCCGGATCGAGGCCGACGGCCGCGATGAAGTCCTGGACGTGCGGGTTCTGCGGCTCGACGCTCGCCGCGACGCCGAAGAACCGGCGCGCGCGCGCGATGTCGTTGACCTTGTCGAACGCGATGTGACCGGCCTGGACCGCGACGTACAGCTTGTCCTCGCCGGACAGCCGGCCGAGCACGGCCTCGGCGATGTCGAGCAGTGCTGACCACTCGTTGCGATCGCCCATCACCTGGCGCAGCAGCGTGAACGCCGCCACCACCGACTTCATCGGCGATGCGCCGTTGCTCGCCGTCGCCTTGATCGCCGCGTCGAAGAACTTCGCGCCGCGATCGCGATCCTTGAATCGCTGCACCCACTCGAGGCCGAACGTGCGCAGCGCCTCGATCCGCTTTCCGTGATCGGGGGCGCGCTCTGCGCGGCGGCGGTGGTGCGCTTCGAGATCATCCCAGCGCTGCGCGTTGGACAGCAGCGTCTCGTAGATGAAGTTCGCGCTCGGCTCGTCGATATCCTTGTCGAGGATCCGCTTGAGCACTTCCTCGAGGCGCGGGTCTTCCGATGCCTCGATGCGAAGGATGCGAGCGGCGCGCACCAGCGTGCGAATCGCGAGCGTGTCGTCGAGCTTCTCGGCCTTCTCGATCGCGTCGTCGACGGTGTCGGTCCAGAACTCGGGGTCGTAGTCGAGGGCGCGAAGCGCGTCCTGGACCCGAACCGAGTCAGGCGACCGCTCGAGTGCCTTGCTCAGCACCGACTGCGCCTTGTCTTTCTGGCCGCTGTCGAGCAGCGCCTCGCCGACGATCTGCGCCAGGTTCGTGGCAGCCGCGGGACTCCGCAGCTCCATCTCGCCGAGCTTGGCGACCATCTCGAAGCGACCGATCTCGCCGTACACCTCGCGCGCGCGCGACAGTGCCTTGAGGTTGTCGGGATGAAGCTTCCAGGCCCGCTGATACAACCCGAGGGCGCGTTCGCGCTCCGGAATCACATCCTCGACGAGAGCCGCGAGCTCGAACAGCCGCTCTGACTGTTCGGGCTTGCTACCCGACGCCTCCAGTTCCTTCTCCAACTCGTCGATCGTTGCCGCCCAATCACGTGAGCGACGCAGCCGTTCCCGAAGCAAAGTGCGCGTATCCATCTGCGGTCTATCCTCCCGCAAACAAAAGAAATCCCGCCCTAACCCGTATCGAGGCTTATATCACGTGTGGTTACGTGAACGGGGCAACGTGCCACCGCTATTTTTGGCGGGGCGCCTCGAAGCCGAAACGCCGCGAGGTCTCCCTACAAGCGGCCCCGAGTTTTCGTCGGAAAACGCCGCGAACCACGCGATTGGTGGTCTGGCGGTCACATCCCACCTCCCGACCCGGCGCCGGCGAGATCATTCGCGCCGGCTCACAAACCCACCCCGAAGCGCAGCCGCACGAGCCGGCTCCGATGCCTGGCAATCATCCGCGAAGCTGACGCCGGTCCCGTCGGCGGCTCGTCGCTGTGTTGTTCGCGACCATCGCGACGTCGCGACCGTCGCGACGATCGCGGCTACTTCTTGTTGGCCTTCTTGTCCTCTTCGGCCTTCTTCACCAGATCCGCCGGCGACATCCGCTGGCCCGGCGTTCCACCCGGCCCACCGGCCGACTTCGCCGCCATGTCCATCAGCATGCGCGACGCCTGCTGCTTGAAGAACTCGACCGATAGACCGCCGGCCTTGCTGAACTCCTCGAGGTCGCGCTTCGCCTTCGCGTACGCCTCGCTGCGCGCGCTCTCGCTCTGCTGCGCCGAGCCCTTGCGGTAGTAGGCCTGACCGCGGGCGAACTTCGCCTTGTGGTTGTCCTTCTTCGCCTCGAGCGCCTTGTCGAAGGCTTCGATCGCCTTGTCGTCGTTGCGCTTGTCGTCGTAGCCCATGCCGACTTCGAACCAGATATCGCTCTTCTCGTTCTCGCCGGGGATCACCAGCGCGCCTTGCTGCGCGACCTGGATGGCCTGGTCGGTGTAATCCCACGCGCGATACAGCTCGCACAGCGCGATCCACGGCGCCGGCTCGACGGGGCCGAACGCGAGCGCCGCCGAGAACGCTTCCGCGCTCTCCTTCGTGCGACCCGCGAACCGATGGATGTTTCCGATCAGGTAATGCGCGCGCCACAGCTCGGGCATCAACTTGATCGCCTGCTGCAGGTGCTGCAGCGGCTTCTCGAAGTTGACGTTCGACAGATCGGGCTCGACCTCTTCGACCTTGCGGTTCTCCTTCCGCGCCTGGTCTTCCTTGGTCTGCTGGATCGCCTTCTCGTACAGCGTGCGGCCGTACATCAGGTGATACATCGCGGTATCCGGCTCGAGGCTCACCGCCTGGCTCGCCGCATCGGCTGCCTTGCTCCACTCGCGCCGCTGCGCGTACGCCGCCGACAGGCCGTACCACGCGCTGTGGTTATCCTTCCAGCGGTCGGTCGCCTTGGTGTAGCGCTCGATCGCGGTCTCCCACTGCTTCTGGCCGTACGCCTTGGTGCCTTCGTTGGCGAACTGCACCGACTCGTTGCGCTGGCCCGGCGAGCAGCCAACGAGCGAGCCACCAATGAGCGCGAAGCTGAGAGCGAACGCGGCGAGCTTCATGGGACGAACGGTAGACCGGTTCCCAGGCTCTCTCAAGCAAACTAAAGTCGATTTCTCGACGGAGATGTCGTGGGATCGTGACAGCCAAGAGCTGCCCCCGCTTTTGCTGCCAGGCCTCGTCGTCAGCAGAGCATGTTCACCCCGAAACGACGAAAGGCGCTCCGAAGAGCGCCTTCCTCATCAGCCTTGGTGGCTGACTACGAACCAGCCGGGCGGAACGTGAACGGGTAGTTCACCTGCACGCCACCACCACCCTTCGGCTTCGGGAACTCGATGCCCTTGATGACGTTCGCGACACAGTTCGCGACCGTGGCGTCGACACCCGAGCCCGACGACGAGGCGACGTTACCGTTCGGCGTGATGAAGAACTGCGTCTGCACCGTACCGGAGAGGTTCGACTTCGCGAGCAGCTCCTTCTCGTAGCAGTACTGGATCTTGGAGATGTTGCGCTTGATGTAGCGACGGATGATCGCCTTATCGAGGTCGCCCTGCGCGTTCGGCTGGCCGATCGAGACCGTCGGAACCGCCGAGCTGCGACCGCGCATACCACCGCGACCACCGCCGCCGCCGTAGCCCGAGCCCGTACCCGAGCCGTGGCCGATGGTGCCGTAGCGACCGGTACCGATGGTGCCCCAGCCGGTACCACCGCCGCCCGGACCGAAGCCCGACCGGCCGTAGCCGAAGCCACCGTTCATCTCGCCTGCCTCGTTACCGAGGAGACCACCGTAGATGTTGCTGTCGTCGAAGCCGCTCGAGATGTCGCCGGTGCCGGTGAGGGAGGCGAACGCGCCACCCTGCTGCAGCGCCGTCGAACCGAGGATACCGGCGGTCCGCGCCTGCTCGATCGCCTGCTGGCGCGCGAGCTGCGGATCATCCGCGTTCTTCTGCATCTTGTACTGGCCCTCGGCGCGGTCCGAGTCCTTCTTGCCCATCTTGCCTTCTTCGAGGGCCATGGCCGTGCCGGTACCACCCGACTCGTCCTCGCCGTCGTCTTCCTTCTCCTCTTCCTCGGGCGGCGGCGGATCGTCCTGCGACGCGTTCGCCGAGCGAGCCGACGTGTCTTCCATCGACGCCATCTCGACCGAGATGCCGCTATCGGGCACGAACGCGCGCTTGACGATGAACAGGAAGATCAGGTGAGCGGCGAGCGAGCCACCGAAGTAGGCCAGCACGCGCGACTCCATCGCGGCGAACAGCGCACCGACCGCGCGGCGCGGCTGCGGCACGGCGGAGACCAGGAACGTGGTCTTGCCGGCGCGGACGCGAATCTTCGCGTTCGGCGGGATCGGGAAGATCGAGGTGCGTCCCTGCTGGGCGAGCTCGGCGAGCGATGTCGACTGACCGCCGACCACCATCTCGCCTTCCATGCCCGGTGCGAAGTTGAACGCGAAGTCATCACCGCGCGGCTGCACCAGCGGGAAGTCCGGGGCCGGGGCGCCTTCGGTGGCGAACTCGACACCCGACGCCGTACCGATGCGGTAGTGCGGGTTCTGCTTCTCCTGGCGGTAGCGCGCCAGCATGTACGTGAACGCGAAGATGGCGAAGCCGAGGCCGCCGAACGCCATCACGTCGAACATCGGCGACAGCATCTTCGGGCGAACCGCGTAGCCGGGCTTCGGCGTGCAGTTCGGCTGGAGCTTGTCGTCGATCTTGCACGTGGTCTCGTACTCGTACTTGCCCTTGTTGTAGGCCGCGTTCGAGACCGAGACGAAGAACGCGACGGCCGAGATGATGACCGACGCGATCCCGAGGCCGAGGAACAGCCAGGTCACCGGGGTGACCTTGCCGCCGCGCGGGTTCATGCAGTGCTTCACGCCGACGACCGAGTCGCCGAGCATCGCGGCGACTTCGACCGCGCGTGCACCGGAGAGATCATCCGCCGACTCGGCGAACGACTGCTGGAAGCCCGTGGGCGCCGGCATCGCCGTGCCGTACATCTGCGCGCCGGTGGCCATGCCCGGAGGCGGGCGAACGGCGGGCGGCGGGGTCGGAGCGGTGATCGCCGGCGTCGGGCCGGTACCGCTGCCACTGCCCATGCTCTGGGTCTGCGCGAAGGCGCCGACCGGGCCGGTAC
>JAEYYY010000824.1 GCA_023430775.1 Pseudomonadota bacterium | reverse complement strand
CGCGAACCCCGACAGCATCGGCACGAACGCGCGGCCGTGCAGGTTCATCGATCGCATGATGCGATCCATCAGATAGGCGACGCGCGCGAGGTAGCCGCAGTCCTCGAGGAAGCCGAGGAACAGGAACAGCAGCAAGATCTGCGGCAGGAACACCATCACCGAGCCGACGCCGCCGATCACGCCATCGACGAGGAAGTCGGTGAACACGCCCTCGCCGAGCCCGTCGCGGACGAGCTCGCCGAGCCAGCCGAACAGGCCGTCGACCTGATCGATCAGCGGCTGCGCCCACCAGAACAGCGACATGAACAGCACCGTCATCACGGCGATGAACACGCCGAAGCCGAGGAAGCGGTGCATCAGGACGCGATCGATCTTCTGGGTCCGGCTGCGATCGACCGGCTTCTTGATCAGCTTCGGGATCTCGCGATCGAGCCATGCCCAGCGCGCGAGGATCGGCGCATCGAGATCGAGGTTCGCCTTGTCGAGCACCGCATCGCGCAGCCGATCCGGGATCGCGAGCTCGTCGTCATCGGGGCCGCCGGTGCGCGGCTCGACGCAGGTCAGCGCCCACAGCGCCAGCGCATCGTGCGCGCCGAGGGCGTCGTCGGCGGCTTGCGCCTTCCACTTGGTCGGCAACGCCGGCCGCAGCGCAGCGAGCCGCGCGCGCAGCTCCGGCTCGGGTTGCCAGCGCCACAGCGGACGCGCCTCGCTCTTGATCGCGCGCTCGATCGCGGCGGTCAGCTGCGGCAGGCCGAGCTTGGTTCGCGCCGTCACCGCGATCACCTCGCAACCGAGCAGCGCCGACAGCGCCGCGGGCTCGGGCGTCGCGGTCTTGGCCTCGTCGACCATGGTCAGCGCGACCACGCAGCGCGCGCCGAGCTCCTGGCACTGGAGCAACAGATACGCCGAGCGTGCGAGCTGCGTGGCGTCGAGCACCACCACCACGGCATCGGGCGCGTCGCCGCTGGTGCCGACGATGGCATCGAACGCGATCTGCTCCTCGGCGCTGCGCGCGTTGAGGCTGTAGGTACCCGGTAGATCGTGGAGGTCGGCGTCGCGGCCGGACAGGTGCAGCGTGCCGCGCTTCTTCTCCACCGTGATGCCGGGATAGTTCGAGACCTTCGCGGACAGCCCGGTGAGCGCGTTGAACAGCGTGGTCTTGCCGACGTTCGGGTTGCCGGCGAGCAAGATCTGCTCACGCTTGCTCATGCGTCCTCGACCGTGATCTGCGCGGCCTCGGCGCGCCGGATCGACCATTCGCCGTCGCGGATCGCGATCCGCAGCGGATCACCGAGCGGTGCGACGGTGACGATCTTGACCTTCGTACCGGGCACCAGACCGAGCTCGAGCAGGCGTCTGCGGAACGCATTCGCGCCGGTGACCTCGCGGACGATCACCGCACGACCCAGCGGGATGTCAGCGAGGGACGGCACGTGGAGTGGGTATCATCGCGCGCGTCATTTGAAAATCGTTTTCAATCTGCAATTCCGAGCGCCCGAGACCTATGTGGTCGAGATCGCACGGTGGAGGTGCAAATCTCGCCGTCTCGCGTCGTGATGCTACATTCGCAGACCAAGGGGTTCTCGATGGACAGTTCGCAGACGCTGCTGCTCAACCAGGGATTCGAGCCGATCAAGGTCATCTCTTGGCAGCGCGCCATCACGCTCCTCTTCCTCGGCAAGGTCGAGGTCCTCGAGGAGTACAGTCACGGCGTTCGGTCGGTGAACTTGGTGATCAAGATTCCGGCCGTCGTCCGGCTGTTGCGCGCGTTCCGCCGCCATGCCCGCCCGGTCAAGTTCTCTCGCGTCAACATCTACGCCCGCGACAACTATCGCTGCCAGTACTGCGGCAAGCGCGCGTCGATCGGCGAGCTGACGTACGACCACGTCGTGCCGCGCTCGAAGGGCGGCAAGACCGAGTGGACGAACATCGTGACGTGCTGTTACCTGTGCAACCGGCAGAAGGGTGGTCGCACGCCGCGTGAAGCGAGCATGTCGCTGCTCGCCGAGCCGAAGCAGCCGAACTGGGTGCCCGCGGTGGCGATCCGGATCTCGTTGCGATCGATTCCGGACGCGTGGACGGACTATCTGTACTGGACCGGCGAGCTCGACAGCGGCGAGACGTAAGTGCGGATCTGCTTCGTCTGTCTCGGCAACATCTGTCGCTCTCCCACCGCCGAAGGTGTGATGGCCGGACTGCTCGCGAAGCACGGCCTCGCCGATCGCGTCACGATCGATAGCGCCGGCACCGGTGCCTGGCATGCCGGCGAGCTGCCGGATCCGAGGTCGCGCGCCGCGGCGGCGAAGCGCGGGCTCGAGCTGACGCATCGCGCGCGGCAGTTCACGCGCCACGATCTCGAGCAGTTCGATCTGGTGATCGCGATGGATCGCGAGAACCTTCGCCACCTGACCACGCTGGTCGGCAAGCGCGAGCGGCCGGTCGTGCGGCTGTTACGCAGCTTCGATCCGACGGCACCTGCCGGCGCCGAGGTCCCCGATCCGTACAGCGGCGGTGATGACGGCTTCGAGAAGGTACTCGATCAGTGCGAGCGCGCGTGTGAGGGGCTGATCGCCCACGTGCGAGAGCGGCTCTCGCCGTAGAGTGCGCCGGTGACGTGGAAGCAGGCCCTGGCGGCGGAGCTCGGCGCCGCGATCACGAGCGCGCGCTCGGTCGCGGGCGGTGACATCAACGACGCGTATGTGGCGACGCTCGACGATGGCCGCACGATCTTCGTCAAGACGCACGCGAAGCCGCCCGCGGGGATGTACGCCGCCGAGGCTGCCGGACTCGCGTGGCTGACGGGGCCGCTGCGGGTGCCGGAGGTGCTCGCCGTCACCGAGCAGGCACTCGCACTCGAGAAGCTGGAGCTCGGAGGAAAAGGCCCCGACTTCGACGAGGTGCTCGGCCATGGCCTCGCGGAGCTCCACGCACTCGGCGCGCCGATGTTCGGCCATCACCGGCCGAGCTTTCTGGCGACGCTGCCGCAGGACAACACCGGCGCGAAGAACGTGATCGGCCAGTGGATCGATCATCGTGTCGGCCCGCTGTGCGCGCAGGCGTGGCGACAGGGCGCGATGCCCGACGTTCGCGACAAGCTCGAGCAGCTGCGCACGCGCGACATCTGGGGACCGCGCGAGCCGCCGGCGCGGCTGCACGGCGATCTGTGGTGGGGCAACGTCGTCGCGGTCGACGGAGCGCCGGTGCTGATCGATCCCGCGGTCTATGGCGGTCATCGCGAGGTCGATCTCGCGATGCTCGCGCTGTTCGGTGGCGTGTCGACCACGCTGCTCGCCGCCTATGAAGAGGTGGCGCCCCTCGCGACCGGCTGGCGCGAGCGCGTTCCCCTCTGGCAGCTCTATCCGCTGGCCGCGCACGCGGTGCTGTTCGGCGGCAGCTATGGAGCGCAAGTCACGCGGATCCTCGACCGCTTCCTGTGAGTCGCGTGGGGCGGCTTACGGCGAATTCGCCAGCGCGTGACGCAGCCAAAAATATCGGTTGTGAGCGCAGCTCGCCTGCGTACCTTCGGGGCCCTTCAGGAGGCTTCGCCATGACTCGCTTCAAGACCTCGTTCGTTGGCTTCTCGCTTCTGGTGGTCGCCGTGCTGCTGTTCGGTGTGACGCGCGCGTACGCCGACGACCGTGGAGCGATCGCGGATTCGCTCGACAAGCTCGGCAATGCTGCACGCTCGCTCGCGACCACGGCGCGGAATTCCGACGATCGAGGTGCGCGTCGCAAGTTCGCGACCGCCGCCTCCGACCTCGGCGACGATCTCAAGGCGCTCGGCCGGCGCGCGAGCAAGCCGGACGTCGCGCTCTCCGTGGTGGTGCAGGGCCTCGGCAACCTCGACAAGGATGCGCTCGCGCTGGTCGATACCGCCGACGAGGTACAGGACAAGCAGGAGCGCAAGAATCTGCGCGCGCAGGCCGTGGCGCTGCAACAGCAGATCGCCCAGGCGAAGCGCCTGCTCGAGACGCTGGCGAACCGGAAGGAAAACGCCGTGCCCGCGAAGCCGGCGGCGATGACCGATGCTGCCTTCAACCAGCTCGTCAGCGCGGTGCGCGGCGCGAGCTTCGACGAGGACAAGGTCGGCGTCGTCAAGGATGCGGCGCGCGGCAACCACTTCACCGCGAACCAGATCGCGACCCTGATGGGCCTGCTGGCCTTCGACGAGGGCAAGATCGACGCCGCGGTCGCCGCGTGGCCGCGCTGCGTCGATCCGCAGAACAGCTTCGTGCTCTACAAGAAGCTGGCGTTCGACGACAGCCGCGAGCA
>JAEYYY010000814.1 GCA_023430775.1 Pseudomonadota bacterium | reverse complement strand
CGGTGGGCGGCTTGGCGACGGCCTCGTCGCCATTGCCCTTGCCGACGACGATGCCGACGCCGATCCCGAGCGCGATCGTGGCGATGCCCGCCGTCAGCCACACCCACTTCTTGCTCTTCGCGGGGATGTTGGTGCCGGTCTCGCCGGACGCGAGCGACGTGGTGCTCGTCATCCCGACGTTGCTGACCGCGTTGATGACGCCGGTGCCGGGCCGCGCGACCGCGAACGCCGAGTGACCGGGTTGCGGCAGCATCGTGGCCTGCGAGCCGAGCAGCTGCGAGGCCTCGAGCCCGACCAGCGTGGGCGGCACCACCGACGCGCTGTACGAGCCGCGCACCATATCGGCGGCGACCGAGCCACCGGGGAACAGCGGCGCGAGGGCGGCGGCGAGCTCGGCGACGTTCTGATAGCGGCGCTCGCGCTCCTTCTCGAGGCACTTGTCGATGATCGGGATCATCGACGCCGGCATGTTGATCGGCCGCTCGTGGGCATCGGTGACGATGGCGAGCGACAGCGCGGTGAGCGTGTTGCCGGTGAACGGCTGGTTGCCGGTGACCAGCTCGTACAGCGTGACGCCGAGCGACCACACGTCGCTGCGCGAATCGACATCGCGCGCGCCCTTGAGCTGCTCGGGCGACATGTACGAAGGCGAGCCCATCACCGACTGCGTGCTGGTGAGCCGCGGATCGACGGAGCCACTCGCCGCGGTGGCGATGCCGAAATCGAGGACCTTGACCAGCGCGGTGCCGTTGGGACGCGCGGTGACGAACAGATTCGCCGGCTTGATATCGCGATGGACCATGCCGACCGCGTGCGCCTCGGCGAGGCCCTCGCAGGCCTGCATGATGTAATCGACTGCTTGATGCGCGGGGACCGGGCCCTGCTTGAGCCGGCTACCGAGATCGGTGCCGTGCAGCATCTCCATGACCATGTAGGGCTCGCCGGTCGGCAGGTTGCCGACGTCGATCACCTTGATCACGTGCTCGCTGCGCAGCATGCCCATCGCCTGCGCTTCGCGCTTGAAGCGCTTGGGCACCTCGGGAGACGACAGTGCTTCACGGCGCAGGATCTTGATCGCGACGGTGTTGCCGATCGCCATGTGAGACGCGGCGAACACGACGCCCATACCGCCTTCACCGAGCTGTGCCTCGATGCGGTACTTGCCGTCGATAACGTCGCCTGGCCTCACGAAGCCGACAATAGCACTACCGCGTCGCGATCTCTCCGGTTTTACTGGGTCGGATCGGCTGTTTGCGGTGATGCATGGAAAACTGAGGTCACTCTGCCAGGACCGTCAGAAAGCCGTCGCCGCGGCCTCCAGAGTCCGGCGAGTTGCGCGCCATGAATCGACGACACCGATCGTCCCCGGCAGGCCGATGCGAGCGGGTCTCGGGCCGGTGAAAGCGGGTGTTATGGAAGTGCCCCGAAGTTTGCCCCTGGACCCCCAACCCCGCTAGGGTCGCGCCATGCGCACGGTGATCGCCCTGGTGCTCGCGATCGCGGCCGTTCCCCGGGTCGCGGCCGCCGACGATGACGAGGGCGAGCGCGGGGTCGACAAGGGCACGTTCGGCGTCGGCCTGATCATCGGCGAGCCGACCGGCATCTGCGCCAAGCTGTATCTGAAAGACGATCAGGCGATCCAGGCGGCGGTCGGCGGCGCGTTCATCGGCGGCGGCATCCAGGTCCACGCCGATTACGTGTTCCATCCGTACATCCTGCAGACGCGCGACAGCTTCGTGCTCGCGACGTACATCGGCCCCGGCGTGCGCTTCATCCAGTACTCGAACGGTCGCGAGGCGAGCTCCGTGGCGCTCGGTCTGCGCGCCACCGGCGGCCTGCTGTTCGACTTCAAGGAAGTGCCGCTCGACGCGTTCCTCGAGGTGTCGGGCGTGTTCGAGTATCAGTTCGAAGAAGGTGAAGGAGCGGGGCTCGCACTCAACGCGGGTGCGGGAGTCCGTTACTACTTCTGATGCACGACGAGATCGCGGCGACCACGTCCGATGGGGTTCGCATCAAGATCGATCATGTCCCCGCGGTAGGAGAATCGCGCGGCGCGATCGTCTGCCTGCACGCGATGATGACGGACGGCCGCTACTTCGGCGCCCGCCGCAAGGATTCGTTCGCCACCCATCTCGCGGCGGCGGCGTTCGACGTCTTCGTCGCCGACTTTCGCGGCCACGGTCACTCGGTGCCGCCGCGCGCCGGCACCGACGACTGGAGCTTCGACGATCTCGTCGACAAGGATCTGCCCGCGATCGTCAAGGCGTGTGCCTACGCCGCGAACCGGCCGACCGCGGAGCTGACGTTGATCGGCCACTCGCTCGGTGGGCTGGTGGCGACCGCCGCGATCGGCACGCAGAAGATCGTGCCGCCGCGCGCGGTGATCCTGCCGGCGACCGCGGTGTGGCTCGTCGGTCCGGATGGTTCGGTGCGGCGGCGCGCGTTGATGGCGGCGTATCGCGGCGTCGCGTCGCTGTTCGGCAAGGCACCGGTGCGCGCGCTCGGTGCGGGAACCGCCGACGAGAGCGTCACCTACGTCGGCCAGCTGACGTCGTGGGCGCGCAGCGCGCGGTGGACCAGCTTGCGCGGCGTCGATTATCTCGCGCACCTCGCGACGATCACCACGCCGGTGATCCCGATCGTCGGTGCCACCGACTGGATGTGCACCGTCGACGACGCCCGCGGCTTCGCCGGAAAGATTCCGAGCGCCCGGCCGCTGCGGATCGTCGGCACCAAGTACGGCGACGCGCTCGATCCCGATCATTTCCAGCTGTTCACGCGTCCGGAGCTACGAGCCGTGTGGACCGACGTGATCGAGAAACACTTGTGCTAAGAACGGCGGCGCATGCCGAGCAAGGGGCCAGCCAAGGGCGGTGGGAGGTCTGACGAGGGTCAGGCGCGCGGCGACCGCAGCAAGCGCCTGCTCGACGTCGTCATGATCTTGCTGGGCGCGCGCACGCCGGTCACCTACCGCGAGATCCGCGAGCAGTTCCCCGCCTACCAGACGGTCAACGCCGAGGCCGGGCTGCGCGCGTTCGAGCGCGACAAGGCCGATCTGCTCGAGCTCGGCGTGCCGATCCGTTACGTCACGCCCGACGAGGACGACTCGCTCGAGGACGGCGGCTACGTGATCGATCTCAAGCGCTTCAAGATGCCGGAGGTCCGGCTGACCGCCGACGAGATCTCCGCGCTCGTGCTCGCCGCCTCGGTGGCGCACGCGATGCCGGGCGGTGCGTATCCCAAGATCGTCGACCTCGCGCTCAAGAAGCTCGCGTTCGATCTGCCCGAGCTGCCCGATACGCCGACCGAGTTTCCACGCCGGGTGTCGCCGGTGCTGGTGCACTTCCCCGAGCGCAAGGTGCCGGTGCGTCCCGGTCAGGAAGAGCCCGGCGAGGTCTACGCGATCCTCGAATCGGCGACGCGGCTGCGCAAGCGCGTCACCATGACGTATCAAGCGGCGGGCACCGGGATGACCAGCAAGCGCGATCTCGATCCGTACGCGCTGGTCTATCGCGAGGGCGCGTGGCTCGCCGTCGGCTGGTGTCACCTGCGCAAGGAGATCCGGTCGTTCCGGGTCGATCGCATCCTCCAGGCGGAGCAGGCGCCGAAGCCGAAGTCGCCCGATTTCGAGCGGCCCACCGAGTTCGATATCAAGAGCTACGCCCAGCGCTCGCCGTGGACGTTCACCGTCGATCCTCCCGAGGAGGTCCAGCTGTCGCTGTCCGCCGAGGCCGCGGAGGTCGCGAACGAGGACTTCGGTCCGACGGTGGTGAAGCGCATGGACGGCGATCGCACGCTGGTGACGTTCGATTGCTCCAACCTCGAGTTCGCCGCCACCCGCGTGCTCGCCGCGAAGGGCGCGATTCGCGTCATGCGCGGCGATCGCTTGCGCCAGCGCATCCGCGAGGAGCTCGACGCGATCGCATCTCACTATTCCTGGCAAGCAGGCGGCGAGGTGCTCGATGCGTGACGTCTCGCAGAAGCTGCGCCGGCTGCTCTACATCGTGCCGTACGTCGCGAAGCATCCCGAGGGTGTCGACGTCGACGTGCTCGCGAAGATGCTCGATGTCCCGCGCGACGAGCTGATCTCCGATATCGAGCTGCTCTCCCAGGTCGGCCCGCCCGACGGCGATCCCGGCGAGTACCTGCTGGTCTCCGTCGACGAGGGTCGCGTGTTCGTCGATCTCGCGCACCGCCTCACCCGGCCGCTGCGCCTGACGCCCGCCGAGGGCTGCTCGCTGCTGCTCGGCATGCGCGCGCTCCGCGAGAGCGGCATCGCGCCGTTCGACGACGCCATGCAATCGGCCGAGAAGAAGCTGCTCAGCGCGCTCGGCCGCGACGCTCGCGAGGCCGAAGCCCTCGCCACCGGCACCGTCGTCGCCGAACCCGACGCGGCGGTCGCGAACCATCTGCGCTCGCTCGTCACCGCCGTCCGCAAGCGCGACCGCGTCACCATCGGCTACGCGGCGATCTCGCGCGCCCAGGCCGAGACCCGCGCGATCGATCCGTACGGCATCGTCCATCACGCGGGCGAGTGGTACGTCGTCGGTCACTGCCACAAGCGCGGCGACGTCCGCACGTTCCGCATCGACCGCATCGCCCACCTCGAATCGACCGGCGACAGGTTCGACCTCCCCGCCGGCTTCGATCTCGAGGCCTACCGCCGCGAGCGTCTCTACGTGCCATCCGCCGATTCGGTCCCGGTGCGCGTCCGTCTCGCTCCTCTCGCCGTCACCCGCGTCGGCTCCAACTGGCCGGTCGGCGAGGTCACGATCAACGACGACGGTTCCGCCGAGCTGATCGTCGATTGCGATGGCTTCGAGTGGGTGACCTCGTGGGTCCTCACCCTCGGCCGGCACGCCGAGATCGTGGCGCCCGAAGAAGCTCGGCAAGCGGTCCGCGATCGCGTCGCTCGCATCCGCGCCGAGCTCGCCTGAGCACCGATCTCGCTGGGAGATCACTTGCCGGTGATGCGGAGCTTGATCGAGCCGCGGTTCTCGAGGCCGACGGGTGCGATCGCCTTGAAGGTCGAGCTCGCCGGCACGGTCTCGTCACCGAGCACCTGACCGGTGCGGGTGTCGAAGTAGAGCCACAGATCTTCGCGCCCCCAGCGGCCGGTGATCACGACGTTGTCGTCGGGATCCGCGCCATCGTCGATCTCGTTGACCTGGATGTGGATCGGGATCACCGAGCTCGGCACGTTCGAGTGTGTCGCGTTGCCGAACGTCTTCACCGTGACGCCGGAGATCTCCTTCGTCTTGTGGAACTTCTCGGCGATCCGGACCGTGACCTGGAAGTCGGCGTCGGTGGCGGGATCGAGCTTGTTCTCGGCGTCGGTGACCTCGAGCAGCTCGATCTTGACGTCGTGCTTCTCGTTCTGCACCGGCGCCTGGCCGGGATACAGCGACAGCCGCGAGCCCGGCACCACGTTCGGTCCCGCCTTGCGCAGCATCTCGTTGTGGATGTACGCGCCGACGCCGACGTTGAACATCAGCGAGCCGTGGTTGTCGATGTCCCACGGCATCCAGGTGCCGTACTTCTGGCGATCGAACAGCCGGTAGTAGTTGGGCGAGTTGATGCCGAGCGCGTGTGCCGAGTCCCAGCCGAGGAAGCCGTCGCTGTCGGTGTCGCCGTCGCTGCCGCGCTCGTAGACGTCACCCTTGAACAGGCCGAGCATCACGGTGCCGAGCCGGAAGCCGTCGAGGATCATCGGCTGGCCGGGCTTGCGCAGCGGATCGATGAACACGCCGGTCCACGGGCTCTTGACGTAGTCGGACTCGGGAACCGTCGCCCTGCCCCAGACGTGCCCCGACGCCTTGCCGAAGCCGTAGACGTGCATCGCGCCCTGGATGGCGTTGAGTGCGATCGCCTCGTGCGCGCGCTTGATGTCGATCGTGGTCTCGCCACCGAAGTCGCGCTTCGGACCCTTGATGAGATCGATGAGATCGTAGGGGCGATCGATCGCACCCTCGAGGCCGATGAACGGCGGCGCGCGATCGAAGCCGTACGTCATGCCGCCCGGCGTCCGCCCCGCCATCGTGTAGATCGGCACCAGCTCGGTCTTGCCGGGACCACGCACCGCGGTCTGCGGCTTGAGGATGCCGGCGTTGTACTCGTTCATCCGCGTCAGATCGTCGAGGCAGTCGCGCGTTCCCGAGATGCCGGCGAGCGCCGTCTTGGTCGCCTCGTTGACGGTCTTGAGGACGTCTTCCTTGACGTCGAGCTTGTCGAGCACCTTGGAGCTCTTGACCATCGACGTGGTCGCGTTGCCGATCGCCTTGACCACCTTCGCGAATTCCTGCGCGGTGACGCCCATCGGCGTGCCGTGGTGCGGAACCGCGATCGAGGTGACGTGGACGACGCGGCTGCGCAGAAAGTCCGCGCGCCAGCGCTGCTCGGCCGTCAGCTTGTTGCCGAACAGGTCGGCGCCCTCGGGGTTCGCCAGGATCGCGCGCGCGACCACCCCGCCGAAGCTGTGACCGACGAGATAGATCTGCGGCTGATCCTTCTCCGCGAGGTGGCCGTACGCGAGCACGTACGTCGCGTAGATCTGGTCGATCGCCTCGCCGGTCTGCGGCATCAGGTGCTTGCTACCGTCGCGATACGTCACCATCACCGAGGTCACCGGATCGACCTTCGCCTTGTGCATGAACTTGATGACGGTCCGGATCTCCTTCGTGTTGTTCTCGATCTTCTGGAACAGGCCGTCGTCCATGAACGACGGGTGCTGTGGCATCACGATCGGCGCCAGCTCGCCTTTCACGAACGGCGGGTAATTGATCGGGTTCCAGTCCTTGCCGAAGTGCGTCTTGACGTGCAGCTCGCCGGTGAACTTGGGCGTCACCACGCGCGCGTTGGGCTGGCCGACCACGCCCATCACGCCCTGGATGAACTGATAGCCCCAGTACGCACGCGAGTGCCGTGCGGTGGCGACGTTGGCGTCCTCGGTCGGCTTGGGGGTCACGCCGTGCATCAGCACGACGAGCCGCGGCCGCCGGTCGGAGAACGTGAACGCCGGCACCGTCGGTCCGTGCGGCGGCAACACCGGCGCGCCTGGGATCGAGGGCGACTTGGGTGCCGTCTTCGGCGGCGTCGTCGTCTCCGAGGGATCGTTGTCCCTGGGATCCTGACCGGGGGTCGGTGTGGCGTGGGAGAGGAGGGAACCGCGGCCAGCAGACCGGCGGCGAGGAGGGTGCGAGAGAGAACCGGACGCGTTTGCATGGCGGCCGCGTAGTGCGACCGCCGGGCCGAGCACTCCACCCGTGATCCCCACCAGTTAGCCGCCGGGCCTCGCGTGCGCGAACGATCGCCGCACGCCGGCCCGCACGCAGGCTACTTCGCGGTCATCGTGCCGCCGACCACGATCTTGAAATCGATGCGCGGCGGGTTCGGCGTGGTCGGCGTCGCCTCGCTGGCCGAGAACGTGGTCTCGACGCGGCTCTTGTAGCTCGGGAACAGCTGGCCATCGGTGAACGTCAGCTCGATGGTGCCCGTGCCGGCGATCTTGGTGATCTTTCCGCCCTGCATCATCTGATCGGCGCCCGTCACCTTCGTGGTCCCCTTGATCGTCCACACGCCGTTCTTGATCGACACCACCTCGAAGTCGGTGACCTGGGTGACGTCGAGCCGATCGGCGAGCTTGTAGCTCGTGGTCGCTTGCCACTTCCCACCGGTGCCGACTGGCTCGGCCGGCAGCGCGGGCCACGCCGGGAACGTCAGCCGCACGAGGTCGAGCACCTGCGCGCTCGCCTCGCCCTGCTTGTCCTGGTGCAACGCGATCTCGCCGCTCGCACCGTTCGGCGCGACCTTGCCGGCGATGGTCAAGCCGACCGTCGAGGCGAGCACCTCGCGGAACTTGTCCATCGGCACCTTCGCATCCTTGTGCTCGATCGCGTCGGTCTTCTCGACGGTGATCTGGAACTCGGCTCCATCGGCCGCGGCGGTCTTCGCCTCGCCCTTGCCGGCCAGCACCACCGTCGGTACGAGATCGACCTGGGTATCGTTCGGATCGGTGCTCCCCGCGAGCGCCTGCGTGACGGAGAAATCGAGTGCGAGCTCGACCTGCTGGGTGGCGCCTTCCTTCGGGGACACCTTCAGCGGCATCCGCTTCCCGGTGCCCGCCTTGACGAGCTTCACCTTGGTGGTCCGCGGCTCGATCTTGATATCGAGCGGACCGACGGGAACCGGGCGCGCGGGTGGCTCTTCGACCACCGGCTTGTCGTCGGTCTTCGGCGGCGGCTCCTCGACCTTGTCGGGCGGCAGCGGCGCGAGCTCGGGCCCCTTTTGCTTGGGACCACATGCGATCGCACCGAGGACGAACGTCACAGAGAGGAAGCGCTTCATGCCCGTCGGACGCTAGCACACCGTGCGTGGTTCGCTCGGTGACGCTGGGGCGATGGCGCTCGGTGTGCAAGGCCTCTGGCAGATCCGGACTGGCGGGGTGGCCAGGCAACTGCCTGCCTGTTCGACGGTTGCGAGCGGCACGGCGAATGCTTTTCCTTCACGGCAGGAGTCACCGTGTTGGATCACAAAAGCAAAGCGTGGCAGTCGGAGGTCGGCGATCTGCTGGCCCAGGCTGCCAACCTGTGTGTCGAGCACGGACTCGACGTCGACACCTTCTTGACGGGCGCATGGTCGGCGTACGTGGAAGCTCGCCCGGGGCTGCGCGAGTATCTGGAGGAGCTCCAGATCCGCAACCAGCTCGACGAGCTCCGCAAGCAAGGCCGCCTCGGCGAAGCGTGAGAAGTCGTCTCAGATCAGCGGCCGGAACTCGACGCCGATGAACGGGATGATCGGCAGGCCGCGAAGATCTTGCTGCTCCGGCTCGCCGGTGATGTCGTTGAAGCCGAGCTCGCGAGCCTCGACGTTGCGACGATTGGTCGCGTTCTGGATGTCGATGTAGAACACGATGTCGCCCCAGCAGCGGTGCCATCGCCGATCGGCACGCAGATCGATCGAGAAGAACACCGGCAGCCGCGCACCGAACGGCACGCCGTTGACGATGGTGTCGCCCTGGAACAGCTCCTCGGTGTACGGGTTGCCGGTGACGAGCTGGAAGCGCGCACCGAGTCGCCACTTCGTGTACTGCACGCTGCCGGCAAACTGGAGGTTGTGACGCTGATCGAGCTCGAACGGGCGCCAGCCGAGCAGCACGCGCGGATCATCCGTGCGCTCCGACTTCGCGAGCGTGTACGACAGGAGCGAGAAGTACCTGCCGACGTTGCGCTTGAGCAGCACCTCGAGCCCGTAGCTGCGCGCCCGCCCGAAGTTCTCGCGGTAGGTCGCGAACCCGAGCTGCTTCTCGAGGAGTAGCTCGAACGTCGGCCCGAGCCCTCCGAGGTTCGGCTCCGGTTGATCCGAGCCCGGCCGCGGATTGCGCGTCTTGACGCCGATGCCGGTGCCGTAATTGAAGAACGCGGTGGCCGACGCGAGGATCTCGTGCGGGAGCTTGGTATCGACGCCGAGCGAGATCTGATCGGTCACCGACGAGAGCAGCCGCGGATTGCCCTGCGACGGATCGAGATCGCCCGGTGTCGGCGGTTGATGAAAGCGACCGATCGACTGCCGCAGCGTCAGCGTCTCGGACAGCTGCTGGTGGATGTTGAGCCGCGGATCGATCACCACCTCGCCCGTCAGGCCGTACGCCTCGACGCGCACGCCGGGCTTCACCGCGAAGCGTTCGCCGTCGATCTTCCATCGCGCCTCGCCGAACACCGCGAGGTCGGTCCACGACAGCGTGTTGTTGCCGCCGAGCTCCTCCTCGTCGCCGTCGATCGACACCACGGTCTGGTCGAGATAGCCGCTCGACAGATCGAGGCCGCTGCGCAGGTGGCCCCACGAGTAATCGCGCAGCACCTCGCCACGCACGCCGCCGGGATAGAACGGCCGCGAGAACGACTCCTCCGTGTCACCCTCGAATTCGATGTCCCGCTCGGAGAACGTCAGCCGGTTGGTCCCGATCCACGGCACCACCGAGAGGGTCGTCGCACCGCGCTGCAGCTTGTACGGCGCCGCGGCGCGCACGAACAGCGATGTCAGCGCGACGTCGTCGCTGGCGACCCGATCGATCGAGCCGAAGATCATCGGGTTGATGCGGCCGCGCTTGCGGGTGTCGCCGAACGTGGTCCGGATCTGGAAGTCGTAGTAGCTCGGCAGCGGGGCGTCGTCCTCGATGAACGGATCGACGATGCGATCGAGGTAGCTGCGGCGCAGCCCGATCAGGATGCCTCCCGACTTGAACGGCCCCTCTGCCTGGATGTTCGAGTCGAACAGCCCGATCGAGCCGCCCATCCGCCACCGATCGGTGCGCGGCTCGCGCGTGGTGAGCGTGACGAGGCCACCGGCCGCGCGGCCGTACGCTGCGTCGTAGCCACCCGCGGTGACCGTGAGGTCCGACAGCATGCCGCTCGGATAGAACGAGGTGATGCCGCCGAAGTGGAAGGCGATCGGCACCTCGATGCCATCGAGGTAGATGCTGGTATCGCGCGGGGACGTGCCACGCAGCACCAGGCCGCCGAACGAGAACGGGATGCGCGCGACACCGGGCAGCACCGTCGCGGCGCGCAGGATGTCGTTGCCGGCCCCCGGGATGTACCGGATCTCGTCGACGCTGAGGTTGTACGACAGCGGCTTGGTCTCCTCGGGCGCCTTGCCGGTGACCTCGATGACCTCGGCGCCACTGGCCGGAGCGAGCTCGATCTTGAACAGTCCGTCACGGGCGATCGCGATCGTCTTGGTCCCGAACCCGGAGGCGACGACGGTGACCTCGCGATCCTCGGGGCCGACCTCGAGCACGAAGTAGCCGTCGAGATCGGTGATCGCGATCGCGCCGCGATCGGTCAGCACCGACACGTTGGCGATCGGCGTCGGCGTGCCCTCGCGGACGACGACGCCGCGCACGACGACGCGCTTGGTGTCCGCTTCCACGATCGCCGGCGCGAACAGCACCAGCGCGGCGATCGTAAACTTCATCATCGGCTCGGACCCGGGGTGCTGCCCCAGGGATGTCCGAGCTTATTCCTGGACGGTCACTTTGATCATCTTCACCGGCGTCTTCGGGCGATCGCCCGTCGCCGTCGGCGTGGTCTCGATCTTCTTGATCACGTCCATCCCCGACGTGATCTTGCCGAACACCGGGTGCTTCGACGGGCCGGGCGTGAACCAATCCA
>JAEYYY010000800.1 GCA_023430775.1 Pseudomonadota bacterium | reverse complement strand
CGGCGAACTCCCCGGAACCCTCGGCAATGTTGAGAGCGATCGACGAGGTAGCACGACGAAGTTGATCGGTCAGGTAGTGACGCCCTCGAGGAAGCCCACCGGCGATGGCGTCGGCGATGACTAGGAGCTCGATGGCAGCCTTGTAGACGTCGAGTCGCTCGTGATCGAAGCTGTCCATGCTGGGCCGCATCGCCCGGGACGCCGATCGGTTGCGGAGATTTTTCGGGCGCGGGCTCGGGCGCGGGCTCGGGTCAGCGGGTGCCGCCCTTGGTGTACGAGACCAGCTTTGCATCCACCTCGTTGGTGGTGCCGTGGTGCGCGTAGCGGAACCGCGAGACGCCGGTGCCCGGCTCGAGCTCGAACGATTGCTCGTCGGGGCCGGTGTAGAACGACAGCCGGTAGCCGGTCTCGACCGCGCTGACCTGCCAGCAATAGACCATCTCTGCCGACGGGCAGATCTTCTGGCCATCGATCACCGGCCACTGGAACCAGCCGGTCGCGCCATCGAGCGTGGGCTCGCCATTGGCGCTCGACGCGCCGAACAGGAACGCGTTGTCCTTGCGCAGGATCGTGGTCTCGGTGGGGGTGGGCACGGCGCCGGTGCCGTCGTAATCGGTGAGATCGGTGGGCCAGCCGCGGACGCGGTAGGCGACGACGCCGTTGCTCTCCTTGGCATCCACCACCTCGGTGGTCCACTGCAGCGTCTTGGTGGTGACGTTGTTGGTGTCGGTGTCGTAGCGCTTGACGTTGACCTGATACGTCCACTTGCTCCCCTTCGAGAGCGGCAGCGGATCGGCCGTGATCATCTCCTGCATCGTCAACGGCTTCTTCTTCGGTGGACTGCTACATCCGCAAAGAAGCGCGACTGCGAGAAGCGCGAGTTTGGTCCCCATGAGCCGTGGCCATCCTATCCCCGCCCGGCCGGGGACTCCATTGGACGACACGGTGTTTTCCTCACGAGATCCGGACCGGTTTCGGGTAGGGTCCCGCCGATGTCGCTGACCGACCAGCTCTCGACCAGGCTGTCCTCCATCACAAGGCTGCTGCCGCTCGATGGGAAACGGAATCTGATCCGGGTCGCGTGGGATGTGCTGTCGGGCATGCCCGGTGGCAAGACCGTGTTCTCGAAGCTGGTGGGGCGGATGGCCCCGTACACCGGAACCATCCACGCCTCGGTGACCGTGCTGCGGGCCGGCTATGCCGAGGTCGTGATGCACGACAAGAAGGGCGTGCGCAATCACCTCGATTGCGTGCATGCGGTGGCGCTCGCCAACCTCGGGGAGCTCGCCGGCAACATCGCGCTGGCGTACTCGCTGCCCGACGACGGCCGCTTCATCGTCAGCGGGATGGAGATCGAGTACACGAAGAAGGCGCGCGGCACGATCACCGCCGTCGGAGAAAGCCCGGTCCCGCGGAGCTCGACGCGGGCGCAATATGACGTCCCCGTCACGCTGCGCGACTCGTCGGGCGAGCAGGTGGCAAAAGTGATCCTCCACAGCCTCGTCGGCCCCAAGCCGGGCACCGGCAACGACGTTCGCGGCGACGTCAACTGACGGGCGGCCGTCGAATAAACGCCAAGAAATAGCGTCGTCCGATCGACTGTCATATGTCTCTTGGAGGGAACCGAATGAAGACTCTGCCGATCGCCGTCACGTTCGCCGCTCTGCTCGGAGGCGTGACCGAGGCACGGGCCGAGGGCGTCGACTTCATCAAGGACGCGAAGCTCTATTACCGGGTGGTCGCCTGCAAGGGCACCGATCCGCTGCCGGCGACCATCGACGCCGTGACGGTCGACAAGCACTGCGTCGAGCAGAACAAGCGCTACGACAAGATCACCAAGACGTACTTCACGCCCGCGGCCGAGTTCCTCGCCGCGCTGCGGCCGGCGAACCTGCCCACGACGATCGTCTATCCGTTCGGCGGCGGCGATCTGATGAGCGCGCTGGTGACCTATCCCGACGCGCGCGAGATCACCACGATCTCGCTCGAGCACGCTGGTGATCCGACGCGGCTGGCCACGCTCGACAAGGGCAAGCTCGCCGCCGCGCTCGCGAACTATCGCGCGGCGTCGTACGGCCTGCTGTCGCTGCACGACTCGACGAGCGAGAACATGCGCAAGCTCGAGAAGGGCGGCATCCCCGGCCAGCTGTCGTTCCACCTCACCGGCATGGCGGTGATGGGCTACGAGCCGGTGTCGCTGAAGTTCTTCAAGCTCACCGACGACGGCAAGGTCCAGTACTACTCGCAAGCCGACATCGACGCGCTGGCGAAGACCAAGGCGAAGCGCGTCAAGGGCAGCTGGGTCGACACCGACTGGTCGGTCGCGTGGGACCACATGGAGCTGCAGTTCCGCAAGGCGGGAGATCCGAAGGCACCGGTGATCACGCATCGCCACTTCGCGTGGAACCTCGCCGACAAGGGGTTCGGCGGCTCGGCGCTCGAGAAGCATTTGGTCGCGAAGGGCAAGGTCGCCTCGCTGACCAAGGCCGCGAGCTATCTGATCTGGCTCGACGGGTTCTCGAAGATCCGCGACTACCTGCTCGCGAACATGGTGTTCATGGTGTCGGACGCGACCGGCATCGAGAACAAGTGGGCGAAGAAGGCCGGCTTCGAGCAGGTCACCTACGGTCGCTTCAAGGGGCCGTTCCTCGAGGAAGCGAGCCAGAGCGTCGGGGCCCAGATGGTGAAGCTGTGGGCCAGCCAGCCGTTTCGAAAACTGCCCTTCCGCTATGGCTATCCGGATAGCGAAGGAAATATCCATCTCATGATCACCAAGCCCGCGGAGTCGAAGAAATGAAGCTTGTCTCGGTCGCCCTGATCGTCGCCCTGTTCGGAGGATCTGCCCACGCGGAAGATCCGATGCCGAAGGAAGACATCGCGACCGACGAGCCGGGCACGCCCGGCGAGAACAGCGAGACGCCTGCACCCGAGCCCGCGCCGCAACCGCCGGCCGCGAGGGTTCCGCAGATCACCAAGCGCACGATGATCAATCGCGCGCAGTGGACCAAGGACGACGGCGTGTCGCGGCTCGAGAAGACCGAGGATCGCGTCGAGGGTGGCAAGCACTGGCGGATCAAGACGGCGACCGGCGCGGTCCACGTCTGGGTGCCCGATGGCTACGATCGCTCGACGGCGGGCACCGTGGTCTACGTCCACGGCTACTGGACCAACGTCGACAACGCGTGGAAGGAATACCAGCTCGCGAAGCAGTTCCGGATGTCGCGACAGAACGCGCTGTTCATCGTGCCCGAGGCACCGGCGAGCAACGAGGACAACGTCAAGTGGCCGGCGCTCACCGATCTCCGCAAGGCGATCGCGCGCGCCAACATCAAGATGCCGGACGGGCCGATCGTGGTGATGGGCCACTCGGGCGCCTACCGCACGGTGATGCAGTGGGTCGATCACCGGCTGGTCGATCAGATCATCCTGCTCGACGCGATGTACGCCGGTGAGAAGGCGTTCGACGACTTCATCAAGAGCGGCAAGCGCGCCGACGAGCACAAGATGATCGTCGTCGGTGCGAGCGTCGCCCGCGCGTCGGCCGGCTTCGCGCAGCAGTACAAGTTCGCCGTCGCGCGCGAGAAGTTTCCGACGACGCTCGGTGGCTTCACCAAGGCGGAGCGGCGCGCGAAGCTGCTCTACATCCGCTCGCAGTACGATCACATGGGCATCGTGACCAGCAAGAAGGTCATCCCGCTGCTGTTGCGGGTGACGCGGCTCAAGTCGCTGTGAAGTGGCTGCTTGTCCTGGTGGTCGCGTGCGGCGGCAAGCCCGAGCCGACCGCGGGGACATCGGCACCCAGCTCGGAGGTTCCGGCGGAGCTCGCGGCGTGGATGCCGAGCGACGCGGCGAAGCTGTGGCAGGGCTCGTTCACGACGCCGCTGGTGCTGAACGATTCGCTCGCCGGACCGGCGGAGGCCGTGCTCGACGTCAAGGACGGTGGCGCGAAGGCGTTCGACGGCGCCAGCGAGTATCCGCTCGGCTTCACGATCGTCGCGCCCTGCATCGCTGACTTCGAGCAGATCACCGGCGCCGACAACAACGCGATCGTACCGACGACCCGGAAGTTCTTCGCGATCAGAAACGGCGAGCTCGTCGTCTCGTTCGGCGGGCTCGGCGTGCGCAAGGGCAAGGCCGCGATCGTCTGTCAGCCCGGGGTCGACGCGGTCGTCACCGTCGATGACAAGGGCGCGTGCAGGAGCTGGGAGAAGCTCGCCGGCTGGAAGAGCAAGCCGATCGCGTGCGCGTGGGGCAAGACCGACGACGGCGCCGATCGGCTCGTCGTCGACAAGATCGAATTCGTCGCCGACGGTGATCTCCTCATGGACGTCGGCGCGCGGGTCGAGCTCCGCCACGCCACGCACCAGCGCCACGCGAGTTACGAGGCGGCGAAGCAGGCGCTCGCGGCGCACCAGGCCGCACGTCGCGAGTGAGACCACAGCGAGTCGCGAACCAGAACATCTCGGGCGCGCGGTTTGCTAGCATGGTTCGGTGGCCGTGCTGATCGCCTTGCCAGATGGTGTCGACCACGCGCGACGTCTTGCCGCCAAGCTGGGCTGCGAGGTCGCGATCCCCTCGATCCACCAGTTTCCCGACGGAGAAGTCTGCGTCCGGATCGATCGCGAGACGCTGCCCGGCGGGGTCGCGATCGTCGGCAACCTCACCCACGACAGCTTCTTGAAGGTCGCGTTCCTCGCAGGCACCGCGCGTGACCTCGGGGCAACCAGGGTCGGGCTGATCGCGCCTTATCTCGCGTACATGCGGCAGGACAACCGGTTCCATCCGGGCGAGGGTGTGACCGCGCAGTACTTCGGCAAGCTGGTGTCCGGCGTGGTCGACTGGATGGCGACGGTGGATCCGCACCTCCATCGCTACGATTCGCTGACCACCTGCTACTCGATCCCGACCACCGTCGTGCGCTCCGCCGCCTCGATCGCGGCATGGGTGAGCGCCGAGATCACGCAGCCGGTGCTCGTCGGCCCGGATGCGGAGAGCGTGCAGTGGGTGAGCGCCGTGGCCGAGCGGTGCGGGGCTCCGTACGTGATCCTCGAGAAGACCCGGCGCGGCGATCGCGACGTCTCGGTATCGGCACCGCAGTACGCGTGGAACGGTCACACGCCGATCATCATCGACGACATCGTGTCGACGGGACGCACCATGCTCGAGGCGACCAAGCAGCTGCGCGCGGCCGGGAGCGCGCCGCCGATGTGCATCGCGATCCACGCGGTGTTCGCCGATGCCGTCGGTGACGAGCTGGTCGCCGCGGGAGCGCGAGGCATCGTCACCTGCGACACCATCCATCACGCCTCCAATCGGATCTGCGTCACCGACCCGATGGTCGATGCTGTGCGGTCGCTACTCGCGTAGAACTGCGGAAGTTCCGCACGCTCTCCAGAGGTTTGCTCCCCGCGCCCATGCGCCCGATGTGCGTATTCGCCACGATCCGGTGAGCGCAGCCCGTGAAGGATCATGCGGTTACAGGGGAACCCATGGGTATGGGGTTCGCACCAACTGCTGGATTCGCTGTGACTCGTCTTCTCGACCGGCTGACTGAGGAAACGCGCGGTCTTCACAAGGAGATCGAGGCGGAAGGCGAAACCTTGCTTCGCGAGGTCACGGTCCCCGCGTACCGGCGGTTCCTGTCGCGCTGGTACGGGTTCGTGTACCCGCTCGAGCGCCAGCTCGCGGATCTGCCGTCACTCGCGCGCGTGATCGATCCGCGACGCGTCCGCAAGCACCAGCTGATCGTTCACGATCTCCAGGCACTCGGCGTCAAGCACGGCGAGCTCCAGGCGATCCCACAGTGCATGACGGTGCCGCAGTTCGACGACGTCCGCGACGCCATCGGCTGGGCCTTCGTCAGCGAGCGCGCGACGCTCGATCACCCGAATCTGTTTCGCAAGCTCGCGAACGCGATCCCGGGAGACATGGCGTTCGCATCGTCCTATCTCAAGTGCTACGCCGGTTCGGTCGGCGAGATGTGGCGGAGCTTCGGGCAGTCGCTCGAGAACGCAGCACCACAACCCACCGATGTCGAGCGGATCCTCGACGCCTCACGCATCGCTTATCGCCACTTCAAACGCTGGCGCAACACGCTCGACGGCAAGCTCCAGCCGGTCGTCGAGCCCCTACAATCATCCCGCGGGAACACGTGACCATCACTCGATCAGGACCAGGCGGCGCCGTGTTGGTGGTCGATGACGACCCCGATACCACCGATTCGATTCGCGACACGCTTCGTCGCCGTGGCTTCGATGCCCACGGCTTCTACTCGGCGGACGAGTGCCTCGAGTGGCTGAAGACGCGTGAAGCGTGTGTGGTGATCAGCGACGTCCGGATGCCGGGCATCACCGGCATCGAGCTGGCGACCAGGCTCCGCGAGGAGCACCCCGAGCTGCGGGTGATCATCCTCACCGGCGCCGGCAGCCTCGACATCGCGATCCAGGCGATCCGCGCCGGCGCGTTCGACTACATCGCGAAGCCCGTCGAGGGCGACGCGTTGGCGCTCGCCGTGTCGCGCGCGCTCGACACGGTTGCCCTCGAGAAAGAGGTCAAGCGGCTACGCAACACGGTCCACCAGAGCTCGGGCCTGATCATCGGCGACTGCCCGCCGATCAAGAAGACGCTCGAGATGATCTCGCGGGTCACCGAGAGCGATGCCACGGTGCTGGTGCTCGGCGAGTCCGGCACCGGCAAGGAGCTGGTCGCTCGCGCGCTCCACGACATGGGGCCACGCAAGGATCAGCCGTTCGTCGCGGTCAACTGCGCGGCGATGCCGGCACCGCTCCTCGAGAGCGAGCTGTTCGGTCACGTGCGCGGCGCGTTCACCGATGCGAAGGCCACGCGGCGCGGTCTGTTCGTGCAGGCCGGCAGCGGCACGATCTTCCTCGACGAGGTCGCCGAGATGCCGCTCGACATGCAGGCGAAGCTGCTGCGCGCGCTGCAAGAACACACGGTGCGCCCGGTCGGCGGTGATGAAGAGCTGCCGTTCCAGGCGCGCGTGGTGACGGCGACCAACCGCAACCTCGAGAAGGAAGTGCAGCGGAAGCGGTTCCGCGAGGATCTGTTCTACCGGATCAATGTCGTCGCGATCCCGGTGCCGCCGCTGCGCGTGCGCGGGCCCGACATCCTCGTGCTCGCGCAGTACTTCCTGCAGAAGATCGCGGCGCGCAACCACAAGCCGGTCGCCGGCATCTCCGCCGCCGCGGCGCGGCTGCTGATGCGCTACGACTGGCCGGGCAACGTGCGCGAGCTCGAGAACTGCATCGAGCGCGCGGTCGCGCTGTGCCGCCTCGACGAGATCACCGTCGAGGATCTGCCGCAGAAGATCCAGACCCACGGCAACGAGCTGGCCGTCGCGATCGGTTCGCCGCGCGAGCTGATCACGCTCGACGAGATGGAGCGCCGCTACATCCGCCACGTCCTCGAGCTGTTGCGCGGCAACAAGACGCGCGCCGCGCGGACGCTCGGCATCGATCGCCGCTCGCTGTATCGCCGGCTCGAAGCGTTCGAGCAGGGCGCGCCGCCGTCGGCGATCAGCGCGGAGACCGAGCCGGGCGAGACCCCGGAATCGTCCGAACAGAGCGGCTAGCCGGAGCGCACGCGCTGCGCACCGGAGCGGCAGCTACTGCGCCGCACGCACGGTTTGCGCGAATCTCGCCACGTCGCCGGGCATGCCGCTTGATGAATCAGCGGGCGATGTTGCTCCAGCGCGACGACGCCACGATCTCTTGCCTGGCCGACAAGGCGAGTCGAGGTCCCCGGTACACCAGCTATCCGCCCGCGACCGAGTTCGGGCCGCTCTCGCAGGAGCGGGTGCGACGAGAGCTCGCCGACATCGGCGCCGCCTCGGAACCGGTGTCGCTGTACATGCACATCCCGTTCTGCCGCTCGCTGTGCGCGTACTGCGGCTGCAACGTGATCCCGACGCGCGACGAGCGGCGCGGCGTCGCGTATGTCGATCAGCTGGCGACCGAGATGACTCTGGTCGCCAGCAAGTTGTTCACGGCGCCGGTCGCCGAGATCGCGTTCGGCGGCGGGTCTCCCAACTTCCTCGAGCCGAAGACGCTGCGCACGCTGATGGCCGCCGTCGAGCGCTACTTCGCGGTGGCGCCGGATGCGCGGCGCTCGATCGAGCTCGATCCACGCCAGACCACGCCGGCGCAGATCGACACCCTCGCGGACACCGGCTTTCACTCGATGAGCATGGGCGTGCAGGACTTCTCTCAGCGCGTCCAGAATGCGATCCGCCGTCACCAGTCGGTGGTGCAGACGAGGTGGCTCGTCGATCGCGCCCGCGCGTCGGGCTTCGACGACATCAACATCGACATCGTCTACGGCTTGCCGTTCCAGACCGAGACCTCGTTCGCCGAGACCGTCGGACAGGTGATCGACCTGGCACCGGATCGCGTCGCGCTGTTCGGCTACGCGCACCTGCCGGACAAGCTCCCGCACCAGCGTCTCGTCGAGCGTGCCGGGCGCGTGCTCGATCGCTACGAGCGGGCGAGCTTGCTGCTCCAGGCGATCGAGCAGTTCGAGCAGGCCGGATACATCCATCTCGGCCTCGATCACTTCGCCAAGCCCGGCTCGCGGCTCGCGCGGGCCGCGGCCGAGCAGCGGATGACGCGGACGTTCCAGGGCTACGTCGAGCGGCGCGCCGACAACATCATCGGGCTCGGGGTGTCGGCGATCTCGTCGACCCCGCGCATGCACTGGCAGAACCACACCGAGCTGCCGGTGTGGGAGACCGACATCGCCGAGCTGCGGATCCCGGTCGAGCGCGGCTACGTGCTCGACGAGGATGATCAGGCGCGGCGCGCGGTGATCGGCAGGCTGATGTGCGACGGCGAGGTCGACCTCGGTCAGGTGGCGAGCGAGCACGGCCTCGACGCCGACTCCTACTTCGCGCACGAGCTGTCGGCCCTCGGCACGGTGCCCGACCTCGCGGCCTACGATCGCGAGACGCGTCGGATCACGACGACCGCGATCGGCAAGCTGCTCGTCCGCAACGTCTGCATGGTGTTCGACCGCTACCTGCGGCCGACGTCGACCGGGTTCTCCACCACCATCTAGGAGGGGTCATGACCTACACACCGAGCACGGCACTCGTCGAGCTGCTCCGGCAACACGGCAAGCTGCGCGACATGATGGAGCGCTGCGAGGCGCTGGCCGACGAGGCGGATCGCACCGACAATCCCGCGGCGCTGACCCGCGAGGTGGCGCGGCTCCGGATCGCGTTCGACGTCCACAACCAGTTCGAGGAGCAGATGCTGCGACCGGTGCTGCTCGCGCAGGACGCCTTCGGCGCGGTGCACATCGATCAGATGGTCGAGGAGCACGTCCGCGAGCACACCGCGATCCGCGGCCGGCTGCACGGCTGGGTCACCGAGGAGCTGCGCGACGTGATCGCGAACCTGCGCGCGCACCTCGACGCAGAGGAGCGCTATTTCCTGTCATCTCGTGTGCTTCGGGACGATGTCGTCACGCTCGAGGGCGCCGGTTGATGCACCGCCTGCGGGTGGGGCGAACCGAATCGCAGAATTTGCGCGAACCCCCCCGCAAGATCCGCGTTTCCCCTGGCACGGGTCGTGGTGAGGGAAATGGCCATGCGCAAGCTCCCCCTCGTCCTGCTGTTCGTCGCCTGTAGCGGTGAAGACGGCACCCCGGGACAGCCCGGCGACCCCGGTGCTCCCGGCACCCCCGCATTGACGGCCATCAACGACGAGCCGGCCGGAGAGAACTGCGCGTTCGGCGGCGTCCAGGTCGACGCCGGTCCGGATAGCAACGGCAACGGGACGCTCGACGCCGACGAGATCACGTCGACCAGCTACGTCTGCAACGGCGCCGGCACCAACGCGCTGGTCGAGACGTCGCCGGAGCCGGCGGGCGAGAACTGTCCGTTCGGCGGCACCCAGATCGACACCGGCCTCGACACCAACAACAACGGCACGCTCGACGACGCCGAGGTCGATGCCGACGCGACCAGCTACGTGTGCACGTTCGGTCCGTCGGGTGCGATCTCGCCGAGCACCGGCATCAACCTCTCGATCCAGAGCGTCAGCACGGCCGCGGCCGATCCGGTGACCGTCAAGTTCACGCTGCGCGATGATCGCGGCTTCCCGCTCGACCTCGCCGGCGTCTATTCGGTGAACACGGCGATCGCGCCGCGGTTCTCGCTCAGCTACTTCACGAAGGACGCGAACGGCATCGTGTCGCCGCTCGTCACCTACACCAAGTCGGGCAGCACGACGAAGACGCCGACGATGTACAACCCGGCGAGCGCGGGGCAGGGCACGCTGGTCGAGAACGGCCTCGGTGCCGGCTCGTACACCTATACGTTCCCGACGACGTCGGCGAACGGCGCGACGGCGGTGGCGTACGACGCGACCAAGCTCGACGAGACGCACGTTGTCTGGGTCCAGGCGACGCGCCAGACCGACCTGGTGTTCCAGACCAACGCGAACACCTTCTTCGCCGCGAACGAGTCGTCGTATTACGTGCCGAGTGGCGCGGGCGCGCCGTCGGTGCGCGAGATCGTGGCGCAGGACAAGTGCGACAACTGCCACGCCAAGTTCAAGGCCGAGACCGCGAGCTCGGCGGTGTTTCACGGTGGTGGCCGCGTCGACTCGGGGATGTGCAACGTCTGCCATAGCCCGGATCGCACGACCAACGTGCTCGCCGATTCCGCGAGCTTCATCCACCGCATCCACAACGGTCGTCAGGTCGCCGATGCAAATCTGTTTCACGGCATCGCCGCGACGTATCCGCAGGACATCAAGAAGTGCGACACCTGCCACGGCGGCGCCGAGCAGGAGAATCAGATCCTGACCAACCCGAAGGTGATCTCGTGCAAGGGCTGTCACGACTACGTGTCGTTCACCAACTCGGCGCCGAGCTTCTGCGGCATCGTCGGCCAGCTCGAGCGCGGGCCCGACGGCAAGCCGGTGCCGTGCAACCACGTCGGTGGCCCGCAGCCCGATAGCGCGTGCGCGACGTGCCACGGTGAGGGCAAGGCGTTCGCGACCACGCGCTACCACGATCCGGTGATCCCGCCGGATCCGACCAACGCGTGGAAGCCGGGCGGCACCAACAACAACACCAACGCCGCGTTCGTGGCGGCGAGCGGCTTCAAGCCCGACGGCGCCGACGTGATCACGTACGAGGTGAAGAGCGTCGACGCAGTGGCGGATGCCTCGAGCATCAAGCGCCCGCAGATCACGTTCCGCCTCAAGCGCAACGGCGTCGGCGTGGTGTTCAACGTGTTCGTCGGTGGCCTCGTCACCGAGCTGATGCCCGACTTCGTCGGCTCGCCGAGCGTGTACTTCGCGTTCGCCGTGCCGCAGGACGGCATCGCGGCGCCGGCCGACTACAACGCATCGGCGAGCGGCTACATCAAGAAGATCTGGGACGGCACCGCGACCGGCACCGGCGCCGGCACGATGACCGGTCCCGACGCGAACGGCTTCTACACGATCCGGTTGACCGGCGTGCAGATTCCATCGACGGCGACGATGCTGACCGGCGGCGTCGGCTACACGTACTCGCTGTCGGGCACGCCGCCGCTCGTGCAGACCAATCTCGCGGACTATCCGTGGACGCCCGACGTGCCGGCGAACGGCAAGGCGCAGGGTGGTCTGTCGGTGCCGCCGCCGAACGTGTTCAAGGTCGCGACCGGCTTCACCGGACGCCGCGCGATCGTCGACAACGACAAGTGCAACAGCTGCCACGGCCAGCTCGGCGTCGCGCCCGGCGAATCGTTCCACGGCGGCCAGCGCAACGACGGTCCGAGCTGCTCGTTCTGTCACAACCCGAACCGCACCAGCGCGGGCTGGTCGGCGGGCAGCAAGTACTTCATCCACGCGATCCACGCGGGTCGCAAGCGCACCACGCCGTTCACCTGGCACGCGGCGGAGGTCGGTCCCGGCTTCGACGAGGTCGAGTTCCCGGGCACGCTCAACACCTGCACCACGTGTCACCTGCCGGGCACGTTCGACTTCACGGCGACGGCGAGCGCGAACGCCGTGCCGAACATGGAGCTGACCACGGTGGCGACGGGCAAGTTCAACAGCGATCCGCTGGTCAACTCGACGTTCTTCACGCTGTCGCCGTACGTGATCGCCGACGGCGTCACCGACTACGGCAACGGGTTCTCGTTCAACGCCGGCACCGGGGCGACGACGCAGGGCAACCCGGCGAACCTGGTGATCTCGCCGATCACCGGTGCCTGCGCCGCCTGTCACGACTCGACGGTCGCCATCAACCACATGAAGGCGAACGGCGGCCAGTTCTACGCCCCGCGGACGACGGTGCTGGCCGGACCGCCGGAGCAATGTCTGATCTGTCACGGCCCCGGTCGGGTGGCCGCGGTTGGAGAGGTCCATCAGCGCTGACGCAGAACCTGCGAGGCATACGAATGGACCCGCAGGTTTTGCGCGAACGGTTCTCGAATCGAGAACTGGAGCTGGCACACCCCGTGATGTAAAGGCTGGTCGATGCGCGCCCTTGTCCTGGCTTTGGTGGTGCTTGGATGTGAGGGTCCCCCAGGGCCCCCCGGCGGCGAAGGTCCCGGCGGTCCAGCCGGCGATGCCGGTCCCGGCGGCGAAGCGGGTCCGCAGGGCGAGGCGGGTGTCGGCGATCCAGGCCCGTGGCTGGTCGGCGGAGGCATCGCGGTCTCGATCGAGGACCTCGAGGTGGCGGCAGGCTCGGCCGCGATCACCGTCAAGATCACCGACGGCGACGGCGTCCCGCTCGACCGCAAGGGCCGCGCAGCGATCGCGCTGACCGAGAATCCGGCGTCGCTCGCGTTCGTGCTCGGCCAGCTCGCCGAGCGACCGGATGGATCGCCGGCGCAATACACGGCCTACACGGTGAACGCGGGTGGGCAGGCGGCGACCGAGGCGACCGGCACGTTCGAGACGATCGATCTCGCGGGCGGTGTCTATCGCTACACGTTCGCGGCGTCGCTGACCGGCTTCGATGCGAGCAAGACGCAGACGGCGATCGCGATCGCGTCGCGCACGATCGACGGCGCGCAGCTCCACGCGCGGACGACGGCGTCGATCCGGCCCGATGATTCGCGTCCGGTCGAGCCGCGCGAGGAGGTCACGGCGGCGAGCTGCAACAGCTGCCACGGCTCGCTCGCGCTGCACGGCGGTCGCTACACCGAGCCCGCGCAGTGCGTGGTCTGCCACACGCCGCAGTCGCGCGATCTCGACACCGGCAACACCGTCGACTTCAAGGTGATGATCCACAAGATCCATCGCGGCGAGACGCTGCCGAGCGTCGAGGGCGGCACGCCTTACC
>JAEYYY010000755.1 GCA_023430775.1 Pseudomonadota bacterium | reverse complement strand
CGGCGATCGCCTCCCCCGGCGACAGGTGCTCGACGTCGTGCGGATCCGGCGACACGCCGAGGCGCTTTGCCGAGTCGCGCGCCTCGCCGAGTGGAGCCCGCCCCGCCATCGTCGTGAACGGCCATGCGGCCAGCATGTCGCGGCCGAGCGTGTCGAGCGCCGGTGCGAGCGTGGTCCTCGCGGCCTCGAGCTTGTGGGCGTCGGGCGAGTCGACGCCGGAGACCAGGCTCGTCCCGTCGAACACCGTCGAGTGGCTCTTCAGGAAGTGTCCGGCCGGCATCGTCACGATCGCCTTGCCGTCGATATCGCGCACGGTGTCGTCGACGACGACCGCGTAGCGCGTGTCCTCGGCCAGCCGCTGATCCTTTGGCGAGATCAGCACGTGCTGGTGATCCGGCATCAGCGTGACGTTGATCGGTACCGACACCGGCGCGGGATCGAGCTGGTAGAGGTGCACGCTCGTCTCGTCCAGCGTGGTCGCATCGACCTGGCCGGTGAATTCGTACATCAGGTCGCTCGACAGCCCGAAGCCGGTGAATTCGCGGAGGCGCAGCTTGACCTCCGCCTCCATCGCCGAGTCCCACGGCGCCAGCGGCAGATCGACGTGACCGGTGACCGGGTCGATCATCAGCTCGATCGGCAGCGGCATCCGCTGCGAGGCCTTGTCCATCGCCAGCTCGGTGCGAGTGGTCACCGTGAAGGCCCACAGCGCGGCGACGTCGTCGCGATCGATCCCGCGCGCCTCGAAGTGCTCGAACATCGGCGCGATGTCCTTGCGGATGGTCTCGAGCTTCTTCGCGTTGCGCTGGCGCTCTTCCTTGGTGTCGCCGGGGAACGCGCGCTCGTGCTCCGGTGTATCGAGCGGCTCCGTTTGCTTGAGGAAGTAGAACGCGGCATCGCACTCGACGCGCTCGCCCTGCTTGCCCACCACACCATTCGCTCCGCCGCGCAGCACCACCACGTAGCGATCGCCACGCACCCAGCCGGTGCGCGGAGGATCGAGATAGAGCTTGTTGCCGTCCTCGGCGAGTGACACGCGGACGTCGTCGACGCGCTCCGGCGCATCATCGACGGCCCCGGGCCAGTGCCAGACCTGCACGGTCTCCTGGTTGACCGTCGCCGGATCGATCGCACCGGTGAAGTCGACGGTCGCGGTCATCAGCGACGACCAGCCATCGAGCGTCTCGAGGTACGCGTAGAACTCTTTCTCGGCCTCGGTCAGCCGGGCGACCTCTTTCTCGGTGTCGTTCGGCAGATCGAGCAGGCCGCGCTCGGCATCGCGCGCCGCATCGTTTGGCATCGGGATCGACTTCGCGTCGGGATCGAACCGCGCGTGGATCAGCACCGGCCGATCATCGAGCTCCGGGTTCGCGCACCCCGCGAGCACCACTCCCACAACAACAGCGACGTGCCTGTGTCCCATGTTTCCCTCGGGACACCTTCTATTAAACTTTGTTCGATAGAGTCAAGTGCGCCGTGGCGACACGGTGTGAGTCATTCGTGGGGAATGACTCACCAGCTGCCCACGGTCGTGGGCAACCGCGGGAGTGACGCCGACCAGCGTGCCGCGGTTATCGAGGGGAGACAGTCCGACCTTGCCGCGTCCGTGCGACGCGATCGCCAGCATCAGCGAGGGAAGCATGGCCTCCCTACGCCGGGCGCGGGAGCTGGTTACAGCTTCGGCGCCGGCCGGATCGAGGGCACGCCGAGCCCGAGCGCGAGCCAGTCGGGGAGGGAGAGCACGGGGGGCTCGAGCGGCAACCCGGTCGCGGCAGCCAGGCCCTCGCCAAAGCCCATCCGCGAGTCGGGGTGCACCAGCTCGATGCGGCGCGACGTGCGATCGGCAACGAGCATCCAGCCGGTGCGCTGATCGCCGTCGAGCATGCCGACCGCGAACGTCTGGCCATCACGCAACGCGGGCACGACTCCGTCGACCGCCCGGACGAATTCGCGCTGTGGATCGGGAATGGCACCGGGCAGCCACAGCTCGACGCGCTCGAGCGTCTTCCACCACGCCAGCGCATCGAGCGCCGGCTTCCACGGGAGCGCGGGCGGCGTGCGCACGTTGCGTTCACTCCCGGGATCCGGTGCCGGCTGCATGCGCGTCATCGCATCCTGCAGCGCGCTCGCCATCGCCGACGGATCCATGCGATCGACGCGCAGCCGCAGCGTACGAAGTGGCACGTCGAGCAGCTCGAAGCTCGGCAGCCCACCGGGCTCGATGTCGACGTCGACCAGCTTCCATGTCCTGTCGACCGGCGCGAGCTGATCCCAGGTCACCGGACCGATCGCGCGCGCGTTCTTCATCCCCGGCACCAACCTGCGATACGAGCCCGGCGCGAACCGGATGCGCTCGATGCCGCCCCACTCGGGGGCATTCGCGACCTGCTCGAAGATCGCCTGATCGGCGTAGACGATCGCTTCCTCGACGAACGGCCCGTAGCCGAACAGCGCACCCGATAGCGGGATCACCGGCTGCAGCGCACCGAGCCACGACCTGCCGTGCAGCGCCACCAGATCTGCAGCGCGCACGCGCAGCGCCGGATCGTCACTGCTCGTGACGGTGCAGAGCTCGCCCCGCGGATCGCCGCGCTGGATCCACAGATCGCGCAGCACGTCGCGCACGCCGCGATCGTAGGGATCCGCGAGCACCTGATCGTAGAGCTCGCGCTCGCGGCCGATCAGCTCCGGCATCGGCGGATCCGGCACCACCAGCGGCAGCTCCTCGTCACCGCGATAGCCGCGCGCGTCTTGCAGCGAATCGGGCCGGTCGAGCCAGGCGCGCAGCGGTGCACCCAGCCAGCTCGCGCGCAGCTGGTCGCCGATCCGCTGCACGATCATCAGCGGGCTGTCGTAGTAGCTGTAGATGTTCTTGAGCTCCGGGTTCACCGCGTTGGTCTCGGGCTCCCAGCCTTCCTCGTGACAGGTCGCGGAGAATGCCCACACCGCGTTGGTGTTGGCGTGCCACGCGAAGTCGGCGCGCTGGTCGTAGGCGATCTCGTCGCCGCGCAGCGGAACCAGATCGGTCGAGCGCACGAGGTTGTCATAGACCGCGTCCTCGGCCTCGTCGCTCCAGTACTGCGCGGCCGAGAGCATTACCGAGCGGGTCTTCGGCTGGCGGAAGAACACCTGTTGCGCCAGGTCGAAGAACCCCGACAGCATGCGTGCGCGCGTCGCGTAGATGCCGAGCTTCTCGGTCACGCTCGCATCATGGCACGTGCCGTGCTGCTGATCGCCACGTGCACTACCTCAGCGACGCGACGCCGGGACTTCACCGGCTAGGTGCGCCCAGGCGGTTCCGCTACGTCGACGCTCGCCGGCGAGCCGTGCGCGACGCCGCCACTCTGTCGCGGATCCGCGCGCTGGCCATTCCGCCGGCATGGACCGACGTCTGGATCGCGCCGGATCCCGATGCCCACCTCCAGGCCACCGGTCGCGATGCCCGCGGCCGCAAGCAATATCGCTATCATCCGCAGTGGCGCGCCGAGCGCGATCGCGAGAAGTACTCGCGCCTCGTCGAGTTCTGTCACGCGTTGCCCAGGCTGCGCCGCGCCGTCGCGAAGGATCTGGCGTGTCGCTGCCTGTGCAAGAACAAGGTGGTCGCCACGGTCGTCGCGCTGATGGAGCGCGCGCAGCTGCGGGTCGGCAACGACGAGTACGCGCGAACCAACGGCTCGTACGGCGCCACGACCTTGCGCGATCGCCACGCCAGGTTTCACGGCGACACGCTGGAGCTGTCGTACACCGGCAAGTCGGGCATCGCGCGCCGGGTCAAGCTCACCGATCGCCGGCTCGCGCGGATCGTCCGCAGCTGCCGCGACCTACCGGGCCAGCGGCTGTTCCAGTACATCGACGGCGATCAGATCCGCGCGATCACGTCGACCGACGTCAACGACTACATCCGCGCCATCGCCGGCGACTTCACCGCGAAGGACTACCGGACGTGGGCGGGCACCCTCGGCGCGGCGGTGCTGCTATGCGGGCTCGAGCACCCCGGCAGCGAGCGCAAGTGCAAGGCGTGCGTCAAGCAGGTGATCGAGCAGGTCGCCGAGCAGCTCGGTCACACGCCCGCGGTGTGCCGCGCGTCGTACATCCATCCGCAGCTGATCGACGACTTCAACGGCAATCAGCTGCGCGAGCTGGCG
>JAEYYY010000669.1 GCA_023430775.1 Pseudomonadota bacterium | reverse complement strand
GTCCGCACGCCGCTGGGTACGCCCAGGGCACCGAAGCCGCCCCCGGCCCTCGGCCAGCACACCAAGGAAGTGCTCGCCGAGTATGGCTTCGACGAGGCCGCGATCACCTCGCTGACCTGACTGGTGTGGTGTCGCCACACCGGCAAGTTCACGCCCGCCGGCTAACTCCAGCACGCTCGTCGGCCACGAGCTGGCCACGCGCTTGCTGAGCTGTCTGGCATGACGAAGACGCTCCTCGCCTTGCTTGTCGCCGCGGGCTGCGGCACCTCGATCCACCACACGCACCTGAACCCGTCGCCCGTCGTGATGACGCCGCGACCCGCGATGGCGGTCGAGCTCTACACCTCCGGCGCGCCCGCGCGGCCGCATGTCGACGTCCTCTTGCTCGAAGCGGAAGAGAGCTCGAGCTTCTCGATGGACAAGACGGCCGAGATGCTCGGCAAGCTGCGCGAGCGCGCCGGAGCGCTGGGGTGCGATGCGATCGTCATCGGCGGCATGTCGTCGCGCGATCCGGGCCTGCGCGACAAGGAGAGCTGGCTCGTCGATAGTCCGAAGGGCCGCAAGGGCATCTTCGGCACCTGCATCGTCTACACCGCCGACCACGACGCGGTCGCGAAGCAGCAGTGATCAACGCCAGGTCGCGACGATCTGCGCGAGCGCCGCGAGCCGGCGGTGCGCGCGGAACGGGTGCGTACTGACCGGGCCGAGCGTGGCGGCGAGCGCTTCGAGCGAACCGAAGCGGCGATGGAGCACGCGCTGCGCGACGAACCGGACGTCGATCCTCTCCGGCAACGTTCCACCGGCCGCGATCACCAGATCCGGCGTGTAGTACCCCCAGGCGGCGACAACGTCGCCGGGGTGCAGCCACTGCGAGAACGCGTCGATCACCTCGGCGTGGGGATCTCCGGCGAGTAACCGCTCGTCGGGGATCCCGCAGTGGAAGCTCGTCGACGGTGCGAGCGCGGTCGGCACGGCGATCCGATCGAACGTCTCGCCGGTCGCCGGGCGGAGCGCGACGAGGTGGACGAGCTCGTCGGGTGGCTTCGGCGCAGCGTTTTTGGAGTACGGCCACGCCGAGGCCTCGGCGACGACGAGCACGAGATCGTCGAAGCGCTCGCGCACGAGCTCCGGCAGCCGCGATCGCGGATCGACCGGCGGGCGCGCATCGCGAGTCGCCGTCGGCCGCGGCGGGCGCGTCGCCTTGGCCGCGAGCTGGGCGTCGACCATCGCGTGAAACGGATCGAGCAGCGCGCGAAACCGGGCCGGATCGCCTTCGAGCGCGCCGAGCGCGTGCATCAGCGCCTCGATCGTCGAGCAGTACTCGTCGCGCGGCTCCTTGCGGATCCGGTAGTGCGACGGCTCCGGGGTGCGGAACGCGTAGCGCGGCAACGTCTGCAGGATCGGGTTGTCGCGCACCAGCGTCTTCGCCTGCGACCACGTGCCGTCGACGGCGACCAGCGTGACCGGCCCGCGCGGCGGCTCGCGGAGGATGTCCTTCGCGTCGGCGCCGGGATAGAGCAGGATCGGTGTGCGATCCGGATCGGCCAGCGCGGAGGCGAGCCGCTGGTCTTCACCCCACCTCATTCCGACGAGTAACGCGGAATTCGGCAGACACAGGGTCGCCATCCGCGCCGTGCCGATCGGCATGTCGCGCTCGCGCGGATGCTGGAGGATGACCACCCGCGTGGTCGTCTCGATCGTCGGCAGCGCAGCGCAGTAACAGACGACCTGCGGTCGCCGGCAACGCGCACACACGGCACGCGGATGAAACTCGGCAGCGACAGCCACTGCCGGGCAGCGTACTACGCTTCTTCGGCCGCGCCCCTGGTCGGACGGGTGCACGGGATGCTGGTGTTCGTGCAGTTCTCGGTGCGCTGCGCGAACCCGCCGCGGGCACCGTCGAGGGTGGCCTTCGTGAGCGGCAGCAGGGTTTCGGTCGAGAGGTCGAGCTTGGTGGTCTTGACGGGCTTCTTCATGCCCGACCGCCAGTTCACGCGACAGGCCACTCTTGGGCGCGAATGGTCCCACGCAGTTAGCGAGAGCCGCGCGTCGATCCGGGTCGGCAACTCGTCGCCCCCGGTTGCTACGACGTGTTTGTTCAGTGGCAGGCCGCGATCACGAGGCTCGCCACCGTGATGCCGACGGCGACCAGGATCGACCCGACGAAGATCGCGAGCTGGCGATCCGCTTCGCGAGTCTCGGCATCATGCATGTCCGAGCAACGCGCGCCGCGGCAGGATCATTTCCTGCGGCGGACTCGTAGCGCGAGGAGACCGAACAAGATTCCACCACCCAGGCCCACACCGGAGCCACCCGCCGAGCAGCCTCCCGACTCTTCACCGCCGCCGTTGTTGTTACCGGCATCGCCGCCACCACCACCGTCGCCGATCCGGATATCGGCGCACTGGAAGTAGAACGAGTTGTACGGCACCGACGTGGTCATCACCTGCACCAGCTGCAGCGTGCAGTTGTCGCAAGGCGTGGTCGGCAGCGTGATCTGCTGCGTGTAGTGGCCGCCGCTCTTGTCGGCGATCGGCTCGACCATGGTCCCCGGGAAGTTGTCGTCCGGGTTGTTCGGGTTGGTGAAGTCGTTGCCGTCGTCGTCGAATGCGATCCGGTAGTGACCGGGATGATCGACAGTCTCGTCCCACTCGACCGTGATCGTCTCGCCCGGCGCGAACGTCGTGACGTTGGTGCCGCGCGTCGAGCCTGCCTGGCCGCACGGGCCGGCCTTCTGATCGACCCCGCGTGGCGCCGGCGAGGTCATCGCGATGTGCCCGTAGGCAGTGCCCGAGAAACCGACCAGCGTGACGAGGCCCAGCGAGGCGATCCGCATCGTTCGATGATGCCCGAGATCACCAGCCGTCGCGCGTCATTCTGCGTCTCGGATCCGGACTGCGACCTGGATCGCATCGGTGGTCGGGGCCAGCCCGCGCAGGCGATCGACGAGTTGCACGACCTCGTCCCACGGCACCGACGATTCCGCGTCGACAAACACGTGCTTGCCGCGGGTCAAGAGCGGCCGGACCACGGGCAGCTCCGAGGACAGTCGCGGCGGACCATCGTCGATCGCGATCGTCAGGTCTGCCTGCAGCTTGATGATGATCGGCGGCGCCTCGGGCTGTCCCTCTTGCCTGGGCGGCAGCTCGACGGTCTCGACCCGCGCCATGATCGGCATCATCACCAGGAAGATGATCAGCAGCACGAACAGCACGTCGATCAGCGGCGTGACGTTGATCTCTCCTCTTCCACCGGCGGTCATGCCCATGGCACGTGATAGCTCGGCGGCGACACGAGCGTCAGCGCGGCGTCGTCACGGCCGGTGACAGCCGAGGCGCATGGTCACCGGGCGGTGTCGCAGCTACGGCGTACGGATGACCATCACCCAGCGATAGCGGCCGATCGCGTTGCGGACGCGCAGGCCGACCTCCGACGAGGTCGGCACGAACATCGTGGTGCCTGCGAGCTCGACGTCCGGGTTGCTCGCGTCGCAGGCCAGATCATTCTGGTCGCGCTCGAGGAACAGCTCGTAGGTCGAGCCCTCGAGGACGGAGTGGTTGACCGAGTCGAGCTGGGTGTTCCCCGCGCTGGTATCGAACAGCCGAAGTTGCTGGACGACGTCGTCCGCGACGAGCTGGCAGAGCCCGCCGTGCTGGTCGGTGCCGGCCTCGTGAAGCACCGAGATCCCGACGGCACCGAGCAGCGGAGCGGCGACGTCGACGACGGTGACCTCCGTCCACACGACGTAGTTGTCGCCCGGCGGCGTGGCGCGCATCAGGTTCACCGCGGTTCCTCCGGCGGTCCCGACGATGCTGCCGCTGTCGAGGGCCCAGTTGCCGGTCGCGTTCCAGCCCGCCGGCATCTCCTTGAAGCCCGCGAACTCGACCAGCACATCGGCGACGCCGGGATGCGGATCGCACTGGTCGCCGAGCCCGTCGCCGTCGGAGTCCTCGCCGTTGTCGTCGAACGGCGGGCACTTGTCGCACGCGTCGCCCGGCGTGTCGTTGTCCTCGTTGAACTGGTTCTCGTTCGCGACGGTCGGGCAGTTGTCGAGATCGTCGGTGACGTTGTCGCAGTCGAGGTCGTTCGGGCACTGCTGCGTGTCGGGCGGCGCATCGATGCCGCCATCGGCGGGCGGGGCCTCGCCGACGCAGGTGCCCGACAGATCGCCCTGCTCGGCGCCGAACCGCCGGCCGCTCGCGCACGTCGCATCCGAGAAGCTGCACAGCCCGTTGCTCTCGCACGTGCCGCCGGCGCCGCACTGCGAATCCTCGCTGCACGAGAACGCCGGCAGCTTCTTGAGGCAGCCCGCCGACAGCGCGATGGCGCAACCGATCAGAAGGCGCGCGACCACGCGAGCGTGCCTCCCTGCGTGGTCGGCGCCACGACGATCCGGTTCTCCTGCTTGCGCGATCCGAGGCTGAACTTGAG
>JAEYYY010000622.1 GCA_023430775.1 Pseudomonadota bacterium | reverse complement strand
GAACGGTAGCGATCCGACCAGCGCCACGGCAGCGGCCACGGGCGGCAATACGGGCAGCGCCGGCGGCGCGGGCGGCAACGGCATGTTCACGGCGGCCGCGGCGGCGACTCCGACCGCGGCGACGCCCGGCTCTGATGGTGAGGCGGAAGAAGGTGCCGGCGGCGGTGGCGGTGGTGGCGGCTTCATCAAGTCGACGAAGTCGCTCGCCGGCGGCACGGTGTCGGCCGGCAAGGTCGTCCAGAACTAGCGACGCGCGGAGACCATCGCGCTGGTCAGCGTGGCTACCGTGGGCCTGATGGTGCGGCCGTGCGTGATCGCGACGGCGAGTGCATCGGTGGCGTCGGCCTGCGGTAGCGAGCCGAGCCCGATCAGCACCTGCACCATGCGCGCGATCTGATCCTTGTCGGCGCGCCCCGATCCGGAGACCGCCTTCTTGACGCTCGCCGGCGGATACGACGCGACCGCCAGCCCCGCCAGCCCGACCACCGCGAGCACCATGCCGCGCGCCTGCGCGAGCGCCAGCGCCGACCGCGGGTTCTGGTGGCTGAACACGTCCTCGACCGCGACGACCTGCGGCTCGAGCTCCGCGATCACCTCACGCAGACCTCGCGCGATCTCGCCGAGCCGGACCTCCATCGCATCGTCGGTGCGCGCTGCTGTCAACACGCCGCACTCGACGTACCGAAGCTCGCCATCGCGCTCGTCGATCACGCCGTAGCCGCACACGCGGCTGCCGGGGTCGAGCCCGAGGATGCGCATCACTGGAAGCTATCTCATCGGATCTCGGGCACGCGAGATTTCTCCCGGAGCAGATCTCTGGTACGGCCCACGGGCTGCTACAGGAACATGCGCCTTCCCCTCGCCTCTGCCGTCTGCGTCCTTGGATTTTTGGGGTGTGCGTCCCCGACGGTCCCTACCGCGCCCACCGAGCCCTTGCAGCTCACCTCGATCGAGCCGACGAGCGGCTCGGTCGCGGGTGGCACGCGCGTCACCCTGACGGGACGCGGCTTCTACCAGGGGATCGACGTCGACGTCGGCCCGGCGCCGTGCACCGAGATCGCGATCGAGTCGGCGACCCGGCTGTCTTGCACGACCGGCTCGAGCAACTTCGTCGAGGACAAGGTCGATGTCGCGGTGTTCTCCGACGACGATCGCAGCTCGCTGGAGTACGCGTACGAATACTTCTGCCCGTGGACCACGTCGACCGGCCGGCGCAGCTGCGGTGCCGCGCCTCCGGAGCCGGTGACCGAGCAACCGATCAGCAGCTGGGTCCTCGATAGCAGCCAGACCATGGGCGTCGCGACCGACGGCACCGGCGTCGAGCGCGTGGTGACGGCCTCGATCCCGGCGACCGACATGCGCGGCTCGCTCGTCAAGGTCTGGCTCCAGGCTCGCGGCGTCGCGCATGCCGCGGCGATCGACCTCTGGCTCGGCACCCCGGGGATGGGCAACGCGTTCAAGTTCCGGCTCGCCTCGGGGCAGGGGCAGAAGTGGATGACCGAGGGCGACATGGTGTCGTTCAGCGTGGCGTGGTCCCCCGAGTACCTGACCACGACAGGAAGCCCGGACCGCGGCGCGATCGAGGAGCTCGCGTTCCACGTCCGCGACGACGGCACCGGCGTTCCGGTCGAGCTCACGATCGGCGGCGTCGCGCTCGTGCCCGAGCCGACCGGCGAGTATCCGAACGGCCTGTTGTCGTTCACGTTCGACGACAACTGGTCGGTGCTGCCCGGCGTCGCCGCCGAGGCACTCGCCGCTCACGACTTCGCCGGCACCGCGTACGTCATCATCGACTACATCGATCGCCAGGATCGTGCGACCCACGACCAGCTCAAGGACCTCCAGCTGCACGGCTGGGACGTCGCGGTTCACGCGTTCACCGGCGCGCATCACGATGCCCGGTTCCCGACGCTCCCGGCCGAGGTCGTCGAGGATGACCTGGTCGACGCCCGGGCGTGGCTGATGCGCTACGGCTTCAACGGCCACCACCACTGCGCGTATCCCGGCGGCGACTTCAGCTACGGCGGTTCCAGCATCCTGGCGATCGCCGGCCGCTACTTCACGAGCTGCCGCACCATCTACCAGCGCCAGCGCGAGGCCATCCCACCGTCCGACCCGCTCAAGCTGCGCGTCTTCTACGTCACCAGCGGGACCTCGCTCGCGCAGGCCAAGCTCGCCGTCGATCGCGCGAAGGCGAGCCACGAGTGGATCATCCTGGTGTTCCACCGGCTCGACGACGGCGCTCCCACGCTGACCACCTAGTGGTCGATCGCCGACTTCCAGTCACTGGTCGACCACGTCGCGGCGACCGGCATCGAGGTGGCGACGGTCGCCGACGCGCTCGCTCGCTAAGGTTACCGGGCGACCTGCGAGAGAGGACTGCCGCGGAGCCGCGCGGCCTTCTCGATCAGCGACACCAGCTCGAGGCGATCGGTGTCCTTGCCTGCCGTCGCGTACGCGGTGTTCGCGATCCGATCGAGCGACCACTTCTGCGCATCCTCGGAGCCGCGCAGCACGTCGGCGAACGCCGCCGCCGTGTACGCGAAGCGCAGGTCGAGCGAGGCGTCGTCGAACGTCGCCGCCGGCGCGCCGGCCATCGCATACGTGTTCTCGACCGCGGTGTCGCCGTCGGGCGCCTTGTGGCGAATGCGAACCAGGCCGAGCGGCCCCGGGTTGGACTTCGCCTGCTCGGTCAGATCGACGACGTAGAGCGCCGTGACCTGGTGGCCGACCCCGATCTCGCCGGCATCGACCTGATCCTTGCGGAAGTCGGCATCGGCGATGTTGCGGTTCTCGTAGCCGACGAGCCGGTAGCGCGACACCATCGCGGGATCGAATTCGACCTGGAGCTTGACGTCCTTCGCCGCGACCTCGAGCGTCGATGCGAGCTGGTCGGAGAAGATCCGCTGCGCCGCCGCCATCGAGTCGATGTAGAACGAGTTGCCATTGCCACTGTCCGCGAGCTGCTCCATCAGGTGGTCGCGGTAGTTGCCCATGCCGAACCCGATGGTCGACACCGTGACGCCGGCCTTGACGCGCTCGGCGACGATGCCCTGGATGCCCTTCGGATCGGAGGTGCCGACGTTGGCATCACCGTCGGACAGCACGATGACGCGCGAGATCGCGCCGCGCTGCAGGCCCTTCATCGCCTCGCTGTAGGCGAGGTCGAGGCCGGCGCCCATCGCCGTGCCGCCGCCCGACGTCAGCTTGTCGAGCGCGGCGATGATCTTGCCGCGCTCGGCCACCGACGTCGCCGGCAACACCACGCGCGTCGAGCCCGCGTAGGTGACGAGCGCGACCGAGTCATCGTTGCGCAGGTTCTCGACGAGGAGCTTGAGCGATTGCTTGGCGAGGCCGAGCTTGTCGGCCGAGGTCATCGAGCCGGAGACGTCGACCAGGAACACCAGGTTCGCCGGCTTGCGCTCGAGCCGTGTCTTGGGCGGTGTCGCGACCCCGACGCGCAGCACGTGGAGCCCGGGCTCGAACGGCGACGGCGCCGCATCCATCACGACGGAGAACGGCGAGCCCGCGGCCGGCTGCGGAAAGCTGTAGTGGAAGTAGTTGACGTACTCCTCGACGCGCACCGACGCGGCCGGCGGAAGCGAGCCACTCATCAGCGTGCGGCGCGACAGCGTGTACGACGCGGTGTCGACATCGGCGGCGAACGTCGACAGGTTATCAGTCCGGGTGTCGACCCACGGGTTGATGCCGTGGTGGACGCTGGTGTTGCCCTCCGCCGTGCCGGGATCTCCGGCGATCGATTGGTGCGGGTACGCCGCCGGCGAAGCCATGTAGTGGCCGCTCTTCGCACCGCCACCGCAGGCAGACGCGAGCACGCAGGCAAACAACGCGGAATAGACAGAACGCATGCGCGATCCTCCTCTGGATCTCGCAGCGCCGCCTTTGGAGGGCGTCTTGCCGCGAGTGCCGATAGAACGAGGAGGCCGGGGACCGCTTACACGTCCCCGGAAGCATCAGCCAGATCGCACGGTTACTCGCAGCGATCGCAGACCGCGTCGTTGGCGCGGCAACCGCCGTCGAACCAGCCGCAGATCGGCAGCGGGCAATCCGCGCGATCGCGGCAGGCGTCGTCGCCACCGCACGTCACCTCGCACGCGCACGCGCTCTGGCACTCGACGCCGCGCTTGCACGCCTTGTCGCCGTTGCACGCGACCTCGCAGCGACCGCTGCCACACGTCACCTCTTCGCAGCTGTTCTTGCCATTGCAGGTGATGTCGCACGAGCTCGCGAGCGAGCAGTCGAGGCGCTTGCACGCGTTCTTGCCGCAGCTGACCCGGCACGGCAGTCCGCTCGGACAGCTGAGGTTCTCGCAGCTGCCATCCGACGTGCAGTCGATGACGCAGGTGTCGCCTTCGCAACTGCCGGGACAGCTGGCCTGACACGCGGTCAACGGTGCATCGGGCGTCGACGGCCCGTCGGCGCCGGCATCGGGAGAGCTCGGAGCCGCGTCGGGCACCTCCGCCGTGCTGGTCAGCGGACAGTCGACGCCGGGCGCACTGCACACACCCGTCTCGCCACACTGTTGGCCTGTTGCACAGTCCACCGACGACGCGCACGCGACCACGCAGTCATCGAAGTGCGGCTCGTAACACGACGCGAGCGCGAGCGCGCCGGCGATCGACGTGACGAGCCGCCACGCTCGACGATCACTTCGTCTTGCGATCGCCACGGTCGCCCTGGCCGGACTTCACGCGCGTCTTCGCCTTGCGCTTGCGATCCTGCTTCAGCGATCGCCCGACACTCTCGACCTCCTTGAACTGACCTTCCTTGTTGCGGCGGACGAAGCGCGCGCCACCGCGCGGTTTGATGCGGGTTCGCCTGGTTGCCATGCGCGATCACGGTGCAGCGCGCGTGCCGAAGATCGCGGTGCCGATGCGAACGTGGGTCGCGCCGCACGCGATCGCGACCTCGAAGTCGTCGCTCATGCCCATCGACAGTGCGGGCAGCGGATGCGAGAGGGAGTCTTGAAGTCGATCGCGCAGCTCCCGCAGCGCCTCGAACGCCGGTCGCGACGCTTCCGGATCGTCCGCCGGCGGCGGCATCGTCATCAGCCCGTCGAGGCGCACGCCATCGATCGCGAGGATCGCGCGCGCGACCGTCTCCGCCGTCGCTGCCGACACCCCGGCCTTCGATTCCTCGCCGGACAGCGCGAGCAGGATCGGCTGCACGATCGTGGCATCGACACGTCGCTTCGCCAGCTCGGCCGCGAGCTCGACCGTATCGACCGCGTGCACGAGCGCGACCTGGCCGGCGACCAGCTTTGCCTTGTTGCGCTGCAGCCGGCCGATGTAGTGCCAGCGCGCCTCGGGAACCTCGGGCCGCTTCGCCGCCAGCTCCTGGGCGTAGTTCTCGCCGAAGTCCGTCGCACCGGCGGCGAGTGCCTCGCGCACCGCGGTCGCGGGATGCGTCTTGCTGACGGCCACGATCGTGACGGAGGCGCGATCGCGTTTCGCGCGGTCACACGCGCGCTCGACCCGGGCTGCGATCGCGGCCCAGCGAGTGGCGATCGTCTCGCTCACGACGGGATACCCGCGGCCAGCCGCGGCAACGGACCACCGACCTCGCGCAGCGCGGCGACCACCTCGGCGACCGGCAACCCGATCACGTTGGTGACCGAGCCGTTGATCGATCTGACCAGCGACGCCGCGATGCCCTGGATCGCGTACGCACCCGCCTTGCCGCGCCACTCACCGGACGCGACGTAGTCGGCGAGCGTGCCGCCGTCGATGTCGATCATGGTCACATCGGTCGACACCAGCCCCTCGCGCACGATCGACTTGCCGTCGCGCTCGCCGATCAGGGCGAACCCGGTGAGCACCTGGTGCGTGCGCCCGGATAACCAGCGCAGCATCTTCGACGCCTCCTCGGGCGCCTCCGCCTTGCCGAGGATCGCGCCCTCGAGGGTCACCGTGGTATCCGCGCCGAGCACCCACAGATCGGAGCGCCGGGCGACCGCGATCGCCTTGGAGCGCGCGATCCGGGCGACGTACGCCTCGGGCCGCTCGTTCGGCTGCACGCGCTCGTCGACGTCCGCCGGCTGGATCTCGAGCACCAGGCCGATCCGCTCGAGCAGCTCGCGCCGGCGCGGCGAGGCCGACGCCAGCAGCAACGGTGATTGCATGGCGCGAAGCTTAGACTAATCGCGAACGAGCGAGTTGACGGCGGTCGTCTCGAAGTTGAGCTCGACCGAGATGCCGTCGACGAACCGGAACTTGTCGCCCTTCATCGCCTCGGTGCACTGCATCGAGCCGACGTCGGTGAACTCCGTACCGTCGCCGTCGATGCAGACGTCGACGACCTTGATGTCGTCGTCCGGGTTCGAATCGCAGTACGACTCGAGACCATCCTGATCGACGTCGATATCCGGCGTGCGGCAGCCCGGGTACTGGTCGAGGATCTTCTGCTCGGACTTGGGCAGCGCGAGCAGCGGGCCGAGGAGGTTCGCGAACGTCGCATCGAGCAGCGAGTTCTCCGGGGTCAGACCGATCTGCTCGACCTCGAGACCGCGGATGGTGTCCGCCGTCTTGCTGTCGATGACGCCGCCGAGGCGGCCGTTCTTGAGCACGATCGCGCCGTTCTCCTCGACGACGTCGGCCTGGATCGTGGCGCCGCTGATGCGCAGATCGAGGTTGATGCCGTCGGTGACCGGGATGTTGACGCTGAAGATCGACGGGCCGGCATCGAGCACCAGGCGACCGCCGACCGACGAGATGACGCCGTCGCGGAACGTGATCGCCGGCTCGTTACCGACGAACGACAGCGGATCGAGCGGGATATCCGCCGGCGAGGCCGAGTCGAACGGGCTGCACGCCGGCTCCATGCCCGCGCGCTCGGTGCGATCGGCGACGCCGTCGCAATCGTTGTCGAGGCCGTCGTTGCAGATCTCGACGCCACCGCTCTTGCTGAGCGAACCGATCGCGACCTGCTGGCCATCGACCGTCACGAGATCCGCGCGATCATCGCAATCCCCATCGGCCACGGTCTGACCGTCGCCATCGGCGTCGGCCACGTTGGTGGTGTTCGGGTTGTCCTGGCCATCCTCGTCGGCGAGGCCGTCGCAATCGTCGTCGACGCCGTTGTCCGGAACCTCGGCGGCGCCGGGATGGATCGCCGGATCTTGATCGTTGCAGTCGCCACCCTCGGTCAACGGATCGTCGCCGTCCTCGTCGCCGTCGATGACGTAATCGCCGAGGTAGATGGCGAACTTGACGCAGGTGTCGGGCGCCGCCGCGTCGAGGTCGAAGAACTCGAACGGGATCACGATCGAGTAGTCCTTGAGCGAGTCATCGATCGCCGACTTCGCGATCGAGGCGACCGCGGCGAGCTTGTTATCGGGCACGCCGTCGTTGTCGAGGTCGAAGCCATCGGCGGCCTTGCCGATCTCGAGCTTGTTGATCACCTGCGGCTGCATGCCCTGCAGCGCGGAGACCGCTGCTCCCTCGCACTCCGGCTTGGGCGGAAACAGATCGCCCGGCGGGGTCGGATCGCTTCCGCCGCCACACGCGGCTGCCGCACCGACCAGCAGTGAGAATAGAGCAGTGCCCTTGATCTTCCTCATCGCGCGCACTGAACCACGAGGGCTCCGGCCCGGTCAACGGTCCTGTTACGCCCCGAGCCGCCAGGCGAGGAACTGCCCTTGGGTTACAGTGCCGCGGCGTGCGTCACCTCCTGCTCGTCCTCGTGATCGCCAGCACGCTGGCCTCGACCGCCGGTGCCCATGTCGGCCCGTCCAAGGACGACAACAACCGCTACCTCAAGCTGACCCCGCAGACCGACCGGCTGCGGCTCGCCTACACCGTGTTCTTCGGCGAGGTTCCGGGCGCGCGAACGCGGCCGGCGATCGACACCGATCGCGACGGCATGATCTCCGAGGCCGAGGCCCAGACCTTCGGGGACAAGCTCGCCGCCGAGGTCGCCGCCACCCTCGACCTCGAGCTCGACAAGGTGCAGCACGAGGTGGTGTGGGAGCAGATCGTCGTCGGCATGGGCTCGCCGCAGGTCCGCGCTGGCGCGTTCTCGGTGGATCTTGTCGCGAACGTGTGTTCTGCGCCCGGCGCGACGCACACCGTCATCCTGCGCGACCGCTTCAAGCTGCCGAACCCCGGCGAGACCGAGGTCAAGATCGAGGACACCCACGGCATCAAGATCGTGGCGTCGAAGATCGGCGCGTCGACCGACCGCGACGTCAAGTTCGTCGGTCCCGGCGGGCCACTCTCCGACGACGGCCTCCGGCTGACGTTCGAGGTCACCGACCAGGCGGCCCCGCCCGCGTCGGCGTGCACCATCCCGGTCGCCCGCGGCGAAGCGAAGGGCCTGCCCACCGCGCTCGTCGTCGGCGGCGCGGCGGTGGTCGCGTTCGCGCTGGCGATGCTGGTGACGGTGATCCGGCGGCGGTCAGCGAAGTAGCCTGCCGACGATCGCGAGGTCAGCAAAAAACTCCTCGCGGGCCGCGCGGCGCGCCTCGTCATCCGGTGCGCGCAGCACCGATGCGGGATGGACGGTCGCGAGCACGTGCTTCGCGTTGCCGATCGGGTGCTCGCTCGCGACATCGATGCCGCGCGACCTGGTGACGCGAAACGCGCGGCCGAGCAGCGCCTGCGCCGCGGTCGCGCCGAGCAGCACGACGACCTCGGGATCGACGGCCTCGAGCTCGCTGCCGAGCCACGGCAGACAGGCCTCGGTCTCGTAGCGCGTCGGCTTGTCGTGGATCCGCCGCTTGCCGCGCAGCGTGTATTTGAAGTGCTTGACCGCGTTCGTCACGTAGACGTCGTCGCGCGCGATGCCGGCGAGCTCCAGCGCGTCGTCGAGGAGCTGACCGGCCGGACCGACGAACGGCTGGCCTGCGCGATCCTCGCGATCGCCCGGCACCTCGCCGATCATCATCACGCGCGCGCTCGCGGGCCCCTCTCCGAACACCGCCTGCGTGGCGCCCTTGTAGAGCGGGCAACCGCGGCACTCCTGCACGGCCGCACGCAGCACGGGCAGCGTATGGACATCCGGTAGGTAGACCTCCGCTCCGGGAATCTCCGACGGGCGCGGCCGCGCACGGCGAGCGACGGGCATGTTCGACACGGGTGCACGCAGCGTTCCGCCGGCTGCGTGGCACGGCGAATGCTCGTTCTTCGGGCATGAAGCTCCCCATCCTGTGCTCGGGTCTTCTTCTAGGATCGCTCGCGGCGCCTGCCGTCGCGGGTCCGGACTTCTCGACGGCGACGCCGCGCGGCGGCGAGCTCACGGCATCGAGCGGGACGCGCGAGATCCTGCCGTCCGAAGACCTCATCTTCGGCCACAACTCGGCGACGCTGTCCGAGAGCGGGCAGCAGCAGCTCGAGACCGTCGCGCGGTACCTCAAGCTGCGGCGGGATCTGACGCTCGTGATCGAGGGCTACACCGATCACACGGGTGACGCCGCGTACAACATGGATCTCGCGACCCGCCGCGCGGCCGCCGTCCGTAGCTGGCTGCGGGTCCACGGCGTGCCGTCGGATCGGATGGTGCTGGCGATCTACGGCGAGAGCGTCGCCGATCCCGCGGGCAACGTGCTCGATCGCCGCGTCGTGGTGATCGCCAGCCCGCGCAGGCCCCGCGAGCTCGCCACCCACGCGCTCGACATCCGGCGCGCCCTGACCGCGCCCTGGACGACCAAGGGCACCAACCACACCGAGGAGCGGTCGTCGCATGTCGTCCGCATCTCGCGGCGGTGAACGTCGCGAAACGCCCGGGTTTGGGGCTATGATGGCCCTGCCTCGGCATGAAGAAGTTTCCTGACTTCGTTCCCCCGACCAAGGTCGCGTACCTCGATCGCGGGCCCACGCTGCACCTTCGCCGCTGCATGCTGCAGTCGGTCGACGATCCGACGCAGGAGTGGGAGTTCGACAAGGAAGAGGTCCGGATCGGCTCGATGGACGACAACGACGTCGTGATCTCCGACGACACGGTGTCGCGCTACCACTGCCGGATCGCGCAGGAGGACACCGGCTACGTGCTGGTCGATCAGCGGTCGACCAACGGCACGTTCATCAACAAGGTCCGCGTCCGCGAGGCGTTCCTCAAGCCCGGCTCGATCGTGTCGGTCGGCCAGTCGCAGCTGCGGTTCAACGCGCGCGAGGAAGAGGTCCAGATCATCCCGTCGCGCAACACGCAGTGCGGCGGCCTGATCGGCGGCAACGCGCGGATGCGCGAGATCTACTCGATCATCGAGAAGATCGCGCCGACGGCGACCACCGTCGTGATCGACGGCGAGACCGGCACCGGTAAGGAAGTCGTCGCCCAGGCGATCCACTCGCTGTCGCCCCGCGTCAAGAACGACCTCGTGGTGTTCGATTGCGGCGCGGTGCCGCCGAACCTGATCGAGAGCGAGCTGTTCGGTCACGAGAAGGGCTCGTTCACCGGCGCGATGATGACGCGCCAGGGTCTGTTCGAGCAGGCCGACGGCGGCACGCTGTTCCTCGACGAGCTGGGCGAGCTACCGCTCGATCTGCAGCCGAAGCTGCTGCGCGCGCTCGAGCAGCGCGAGGTCCGTCGCGTCGGCTCGACCAAGGCGGCGAAGGTCGACGTCCGCATCATCGCGGCGACCAACCGCAACCTCGAGGACGAGGTTCGCGCCGGCCGGTTCCGCCAGGATCTGTTCTATCGCCTCAGCGTGGTGCGCCTGCACCTGCCGTCGCTGCGCGAGCGCGCCGACGACGTGCCGCTGCTGGTCCAGCACTTCCTCGAGAACGGCAACTACAACAAGGGTCCGAACGGCAGCCAGCGCGTGCACTCCGTCGCGCACGACGCGATGCAGGCGCTGCAGACCTATCCGTGGCCCGGCAACGTTCGCGAGCTGGTCAACGTGATCGAGCGCGCGGTGTCGTTCTGCTCGTCGGGGCAGCTCGAGCTCAGCGATCTCCCCGACTACGTGCGCAACGCGAAGGCGTCGCAGTCGCAGATCCGGCGCGATACCCACACCGGCGGTCATCGCCGCGCCACCACGCACGGCAGTGGCGCCACCGGCGGCAACCCCGTGGTGCCGATGAACCCGAACGCGCCCACGCCGACGCCGCCGGAAGAGCTGCTCGCCGAGGGCGTGACGTTCAAGGATGCGAAGGAGCGCTGGGTCGCCGCGTTCGAGCGCGATTACATCCTCCAGCTGCTCCGTCGCAACAACGGCAACATCTCGCATGCCGCGCGCGCGGCCGACATCGACCGCAAGTACTTCCGGAAGTTGATGAAGAAGTACGACATCGAGGCCGCCGGTGTCGACGAAGCCGACGACGCCCCCGAGCAGTGATCCCGTCGCCGGTGATTCGCTCGTCCTCGACGACGACGGACCCGCGACGTTTCAACTGCCACCCGGTGCCGACCCGTCGATCGACTGGGGATTGACGTCGCATCTCGACGAGCACGGTCAGCCGAAGATCATCGAGCGCCACCTGCTGGTGCCACCGGAGCTCGCGGGGCTACGGCTCGATCACTTCGTCAAGACGCAGATCGGCCGGCTGTCGCGCACCAAGATCCAGGACATCATCGACACCCAGCTGACCCGGATCGACGGCAAGAAGCCGAAGGCCTCGACCAGCGTGGTCGCCGGCGAGCACTACGTGATCCGGCGACCCGCACCGCAGGAGCCGCCCTGCCCGCTCACGTTCACCGTGCTGCACGAGGATGCGCGCGTCCGCGTCATCGACAAGCCGGCGCTGCTGCCGGTCCACGCGTCGGCGAAGTTCTACTTCAACACGCTGACGAGGGTGATGGCCGACCGCTATCCCGGCGAGCCCGAGCAGCAGATCGTGCACCGCCTCGATCGCGAGACGTCGGGGTGCCTGGTGATCGCGCGCGACAAGGAGGCCGCGGCGATGCTGAAGCAGGCGTGGGAGCACAAGACGAGTGTCGACAAGCAGTACCTCGCGGTGGTGCACGGGACGCCGCCGTGGAGCGAGGAACGGATGCTCGACACGCCGCTCCGGCTGAGCCAGCCCGGCGATCCGACGCGGCTGCCGCACGTCCGCATGCTCCCCGATCCCGCGGGGCAATCGGCGATGACGAAGGTCCGCGTCGAGCGCTCCACTGGCCCCTACTCGCTCGTCCGCTGCGGGCTGATCACCGGCCGCCAGCACCAGATCCGCGCGCACCTCGCGCATGCCGGGTTTCCGATCGTCGGCGACAAGCTCTACGCGCACGGCGACGACGCGTTCATCGACTACTGCGATCGCGGCCTGGTCCCCGAGCTGGCCGTGCTGTTCGTGCTGCCGCGCCACGCGCTGCACGCCGCGCGCGTCAGCTTTCCGCATCCCGATGGTGGAATCATCACCGCCGAGGCACCGCTGCCGCCGGATCTCGCCGCGCTCCTCGCATAAGATGCCGGGGTGAGGTTTCTGAGCGAGCGCGGGCAGCAGGACATCAGGGGCGCGGTCGAGGCGATCGAGGCGACGTCGTCGGTCGAGGTCGTGGTCGCGGTGCGGCAGCGCCTCGCGCGGTGGCCGAGTGCGCACGTCGCGATCGGCATGGTCGCGGCGCTCGCGATGCTCGCGTTCACGCTCTACAGCGATCAGCTCGAGTTCGCCTACTGGGAGATCGTCCTGTTCCCGCTGCTCGCCGGCATGGTGTTCGGCCTGCTCGTCGAGCTGCTGCCGGCCGTCCAGCGCGCGCTGACCGCACCGCGGATCCGCGAGCGCCAGCTGCGCGAGGCCTCGCGCGCCACGTTCTACGAGCTCGGCGTTCACAAGACGCGCGAGCGCACCGGCCTGCTGGTGTTCGTCGCGGTGCTCGATCGCCGGGTCGCGCTGGTCGGTGATGTCGGCGTCGTCGAGGCGCTCGGCCAGCGCACGCTCGATGCCCACGCGAAGACGCTGGCGGCGGAGATCCCGCATGGCCTCGTCGCGGTCGCGGCCAAGCTGCGCGAGCTGGCACCGACCTTCGAGAAGCCGCTGCCGAGGCGCGACGACGACATCGACGAGCTGGCCAACGCGGTCCACGCGGTCGGCCGGCGCAAGCCTCGTGCGCGGGGAGTGGTGCGATGAAGCGCGGCGTCCTGGTCCTCCTCGTCTTCCTCGGGCTCGCCGCGATCGCCGACGCGCGTCCAGGTGGCGGCCACTCGTCGTCGGGCGGCGGACGGTCGAGCTCGTCGTCGCGGTCGTCGAGCGGCGGCTATCGCAGCAGCGGCGGTGGCGGCGGTGGTGGCGGCAGCTGGGAGATCGCGCTGATCGCGATCGGCATCATGGTCGTGATCTCGATCATCAAGACCAAGACCGAGGACAAGGATTGGAGCAGCGGCGCGATCAGCTACACGCCTCCACCACCGCAACCGTCCGCTAACCTGGCGACGCTGGCCCAGCGCGATCCGGACTTCTCGCTCCCCGCGATCGAGGACTTCGTGTTCCAGCTCTTCGCCGCGGCGCATCGCGCGCGATCGAGCCCGGCCGAGCTGAACAAGCTGCAGCCGTATCTCGATCCCCGGGTGATCAGCCTGCTCGCGGGCATGGGAGCCGCTCCCTCGCAGGTCGTCATCGGCACGCTGCGCTTGATCGCCTACAAGCAGGCGAGCACGCCGCCCGCGGATCTGCTCGTGTTTCACGTCGAGGCGACGCTGTTCACCCACAAGCCGAGCTACGTGATCGAGGAGTGGACGCTGACCCGCGCACCGAACGTCAAGTCGAAGCCGCCGGTCAGCGCGCGCACCTGGCCGTGCCCGAACTGCGGCGCGCCGTGGCAGGGCGACATCGTCCGCAAGTGCCAGCACTGCGGCGAGGTGATGGAGACCGGGCGCTTCGACTGGAGCGTCAGCTGGATCGCGCGCCGCTCCGAGAAGAGCGTGCTCGCGAGCCTGACCGGCACCGTCGCCGAGTACGGCAACCACCAGCCGACGGTCTATCGCACCGATGCCATGGAGCTGATGCAGGCGATCACCGCCGACGATCCGCACGTCACGTTCGAGGCGGTGCGTGCCCGCGTCGCGTTGATCTACGCCCGCATGAACCAGGGCTGGAACGAGCGCAACTTGATCTACATCCGCGGCCTCGCCACGTCCGCGCTGCAGGATTACCTCGACTACTGGCTGAAGGAGTACCAGCGCCAGGGTCTACACAACCGGCTCGACAACGCGCGGATCGAGTACATCGAGCTCGCGAAGGTGACGCGCGATCGCCACTTCGACGCGATCACGATGCGCGTGCGTGCAGTCGGCAACGACTACACGCTCGATGCCAAGGGCAAGGTCGTCGGCGGCTCGAAGACCGATGACCGCCACTACACCGAGTACTGGACGGTGCTGCGCAGCTCGTCGCGTCGCGGCCCGGTCAACAACACGCCGAGCTGCCCGAACTGCGGTGCCGGTCTCCAGATCAACGACACCGGTGCGTGCACGCACTGCAACGCGATGATCGAGTCGGGAAACTTCGACTGGATCCTGTCGAAGATCGAGCAAGACGACAACTACGTCGGCTAACCGTCCGCCCGTCGGACCTGCCGGCCGGATTTCAGCCGGACACGGACAGCGCCAGCGTGTGATTTCGCCGAGCTATCGCTGGCACTGCACGTGCTGTCACGGGTGGTACGATGACTGCGATGGTGTGTCAGCGCGATGGTGTCGACCTCGGGATGCTCGTTCCGAACGCCGACGAACGCGTGTTGATCACCTGCGACTGGGACAGCTACGAGACCCAGCTCTCTCTTCGAGGAGAACGCAGTCGCCCCAAGCTGGCGTACCTCGACGGAGTGCTGGAGATCATGAGCCCCTCGCCGCATCACGAGAACATCAAGAGCCGCATCGGCATGGTCATCGAGGCCTATCTCGTGTGCGCGAACAAGAAGGGCGGCCCCCGCGGAGGCCCTACGCTGCGGCGACGGCTGAAGGAAGCCGGTGCGGAGCCGGATGAGTCTTACTCGTTCGTGAAGTTCGACGCCGACAACCCGGCGACGCCCGATCTCGTGATCGAGGTGAACTGGACGCGTGGAGGGATCGACAAGCTCGAGATCTACCGGCGCCTCGAGGTTCGCGAGGTCTGGTTCTGGGAGACGGACGTGATCAGCGTCCACGTCCTCGGCCCCGACGGCTACGCTGTTCGGGAACGCAGCTCGCTGTTGCCGGATCTCGACCTCGATCTCGTGCTTCGTCTCCTCGAGATCGATGACGTCGTCGACCTCCACGCGGCGATGCGCGAAGCGCTCACGGCACGTTGAGCTGCGCCACGTGGTCGCAGTGGCGCGGCTCGCCCGGATCGCGGGGTTGCATGGTAGACCGTCGACGTGGCCAAAGACCGTGCGCGCCCGTTCTCGCGCAAGCACCGGAAGTACTGGATCCCGGTGACCGGCGGCATGATCGTGATCGGCATCATCAACGTCGCGCTCGGTTACTGCTCGTACTCGAGTGCGCCGGAGAAGCACGAGCGGATCGATGTCGGGTCGAGCGATCGCGAAGATCCGGCGGCGAAGATGGCGCGCGAGGCGGCGAAGCGAGCGCTCGACAAGAAGCGCGCGGCCGAAGGC
>JAEYYY010000578.1 GCA_023430775.1 Pseudomonadota bacterium | reverse complement strand
GCGCTGTACCTCGCGGTGCCGGCCAAGCTGCCCGCCGACACCGCGGCCGGATCGATCGCCGTCTATCGCGCCGGCGTGCTCCAGCTGCGGGCGCAGCACACCGTCGACGCGTGGACGAGCCTGTGGCGCGTGATCACCGAGTGGCCCGACGAGGGCTCCGCCGCCGACGCGCTCAAGCTCCTGGTCGACGACGGGCGCACCCGCGATGCCCGCGCCCTCGCCGATCAGATCGCGAAGCTGCTGACCTCGCTCGCCGAGTCGGAGGTCGCCGACAACCTGATCTGGGCGCTCGCGGATCTCTACGAGCACGAGCTCGCGAACCCGAGCGGCGCGCGCTCGTTCTACGATCGGATCCCCGCCGAGTATCCGAAGAGCGGCATGCGCGACGACGCGCGCTGGCACGCGGCGCGGCTGTCCCGCGCCATCAAGGATCCGAAGGGCGCGGCGGATCGCCTGCGCGCGCTGGTGGCGACCCGTGAAGTGGCGCTCGGCGCCGGCTCGTACTTCTCGATCTGGCTCGACGACGCCCAGCTCGAGCTCGGCAAGGTGCTGCGCGACGAGCTCGCCGACTATCCCGGCGCCGCCGCCGCGTTTCGCAAGCTGCCGAAGGACTACCCGGCGTCGATCCTCAAGGACGACGCGCTCTACGAGCTCGCGGTCACCCTCGACAAGGCCGGCGATCACGATGCCGCGTGCCGGGCGCTCGACGAGCTCGCGAAGCTGTCGCCCGAGTCGAAGTACATCCTGCGCGGCAAGGAGATCTGCCCGTGATGTCCGAGGTCGCGGTGCGGATCAGCGAGGTCCACAAGGCCTACGAGGCGCGCCGCGTGCTCGACGGCATCTCGCTCGAGCTCGTCAAGGGCACGCGCCTCGGGCTGATCGGTCCCGCCGCCTCCGGCAAGAGCGTGCTGTGCAAGCTGATCTGCGGCCTCGAGCAACCCGACCGCGGCGACATCGAGGTGTTCGGCGAGCGCATCAACGGCAAGCGCGAGGAGCAGCTCGGTGCGCTGCGCAAGCGGATCGGCATGCTGTTCCAGAACTACGCGCTGTTCGACTTCCTCACCGTCGAGGAGAACGTCGCGTTTCCGCTCGAGCAAGGCGGAGCCGGCGTGCTGACCGCCGACCAGATCGCCGAGCGCGTCGCATCGCGGATTCGCTCGGTCGGCCTCGCCGGCAGCGAGAACAAGCTGACCGGCGAGCTGTCGGGCGGCATGCGCAAGCGCGTCGGCATCGCGCGCGCGACGGTGACCGATGCCGAGCTCGTGATCTACGACGAGCCGAGCGCCGGCCTCGATCCGGTGACCACGCAGAAGATCTACGACCTGCTCGCCGCCGATCAGCAGCGCACCGGCGCGACGGTGCTCGCGGTGTCCTCCGATGTCGTCGCGCTCGCGAAGTTCGTCGACGAGATCGCGTTCCTCTACGATCACCGCATCGTGTATCGCGGCCCCGCCTCGAGCATCGCCGACTCGCCGAACGCGCTGGTCCGCCAGTTCGTGCGCGGTGACCTCGAAGGGCCGCTCGATCAAGCCGGCCCCGGCATGCAATCGCTCGACAGGAGCACGCGGTGATCAGCGCGATCGGCTCCGGTGCGCTGCGGATCGCCCAGGAGGTCGGCGGCATCGTGCTGCTCACCGGCCAGGTGCTGCGCGCCCTCGTGCCACCGCGGATGGACACCCGCGAGCTGTGGAAGAACCTCTACAAGATGGGCAACCGCTCGGTGCCCATCGTCGTGTTGACCGCGTTCTTCGCCGGCGCGCTGATGATGTTGCAGGCCGGGCCGTTCGTGAAGAAGTTCGGCGCCACCGGGCTCGCCGGCTGGGGCGCCGGCTATGCCGTGTTGCGGGAGATCGGGCCGATCCTGATCGCGCTGATGTTCTCGGGGCGCGTCGGCGCCAACAACACCGCCGAGCTGTCGACGATGACGGTCACCGAGCAGCTCGACGGGCTGCGCGCGCTCGCGATCGATCCGGTGCGGTTCCTCGTCGTGCCGCGCGTCATCGCGATGATCGTCATGCTCGTGGCGCTCACCGCGATCGGCGATCTGGTGGCGCTGGTCGGCGCGTCGCTGGTCGGCCGGCTGATGCTCGATATCGATCTGTCGAGCATGTACTACTCGATCACCGAGAACCTCAAGCCGTACGACTTCCTCCACGGCATCTACAAGTCGATCGCGTTCGGGGTCGCGATCGCGATGAGCTCCTGCTACTTCGGCATCACCGTCCGCGGCGGTGCCGTCGGTGTCGGTCGAGCGGTCAACAGCGCGGTCGTCGCGGCCGCGGTGTCGATCATGCTGCTCGACTTCTTCCTCACCTACCTGACCGGATGAAGCGCCAGATCGAAAGCATCGGAGAGACGACCCTGCGGTTCGCACGCGAGGGTGTCGAGCTGTGGCGGGTCTACGTGTCGACGATCGCCGGTCTGCTGCGCGGGTTCGCGCGCCGCAAGGATCGCAAGGGCCGCGCGCGCGGCGAGCTGGTCCGCCAGCTTCACGCGATCGGCAACAAGTCGATCGTGTTCATCGCCGTCACGCTCGGCTTCATCGGCATGGTGATGACCTATCAGGCATGCCTGCAGCTCGGCCGCGTCACCGGCGATTACTCGCAGGTCGGCAGTCAGTTCCTCCGCCTGATCATCTCGGACTTCGGGCCGACGCTGACCGCGATGATGCTGGCGACCCGCGTCGGCGCCGGCATCGCCGCCGAGATCGGCTCGATGAAGGTCACCGAGCAGATCGACGCGCTGCGGATGAGCGGCGTGCTGCCGATCGACTACCTGATCGTGCCGCGCTTCATCGCCTCGCTGGTGATGATGCTGATGCTCGCGGTGCTCGGCAGCGCCGTGATGTACGTCGCCGGCGGCTTCACCGCCGAGTACTCGTTCGGCGTCAACCCCAACACGTTCTACGACCTGTCGTTTATCCGGCCCCGCCACCTCGTGCTGTTCATCGTCAAGTGCGTCGCCTACGGCGCGGCGATCCCGATCGTCGCCGGCTTCTGCGGGCTGCGCGCGCGCGGCAGCTCCGAGGGCGTCGGCTGGGCGACCACCGCCGCGGTGATCGGCAGCTCGTTCGCGGTCATCGTCCTCGATTTCGTGATCTCGGCCTCGGCGCTGTGGCTGACGGGCGGTGACCTGTGAAGCCGTTCATCGAGTTCAAGGGCGTCACCAAGAGCTTCTCCGGCAAGCCGGTGCTGAAGGGCATGGACCTCGCGATCGCCAAGGGTGAGGTGATGTTCATCATCGGCACGTCGGGCGTCGGCAAGAGCGTCACCATCAAGCACCTGATCGGTCTGCTCGGCATCGACGGCGGCGAGATCTGGTTCGATGGCCAGCGCGTCGACGTGCTCGCCGAGCGCGCGTTACCGCCGCTGCGCAAGCGCATCGGGATGGTGTTCCAGAGCTCGACGCTGTTCGACTCGATGACACTCGAGGAGAACGTCGCGCTCCCGCTCCGCAAGCACGGCAAGCTGCGCCACTCGAAGGCGCTCGAAGAAGCGCGCCAGCGGCTCGCCCAGGTCTACATGGCCGACTACGCCGGTCGCTATCCGGCGGAGCTGTCCGATGGCATGCGCAAGCGCGCCGCGATCGCGCGCACGCTCGCCCTCGAGCCGGAGGTCGTGCTGTTCGACGAGCCGACGACCGGCCTCGATCCGGTGAGCGCGCGCCGGATCGATCGCCTGATCCGCGAGCTCGCCGATACGCTCGGCGTCACCTGCGTCGTGGTCTCGCACGATCCGCCGTCGATCTTCGGGATCGCGGATCGCGTCGCCCTGCTCTATCGCGGCATCACGCACGTCGTCGCGACGCCCGCCGAGCTGCGCGCCTCGACCGATCCGATCGTGCAGCAGTTCATCAGCGGTCAGTCGACCGGACCGATGGAGACGCCGGGCTTCTAGTTCACGGTTGCCGTGCCGACCGTGGTCGTGGTGTCCACATCCTCGAGGTTCGGGCTCAGCTTCTGCGGATCCGCGATGGTGAGATCTGCCGGCGTGCGGACGTTGAATCGCATCCTGCCGAT
>JAEYYY010000559.1 GCA_023430775.1 Pseudomonadota bacterium | reverse complement strand
GCCTCGAGATCGCCCTTCGCGATCGCGGCCTCGGCGGTGGCGAGATCCTTGGGGACCACATCGAGCCACGCGCGGTACATCGGCGACGTCGCCGCGGTGTGGTCCATCGCATCGCGCGAGCCGTGCGTCTTCACCACGCCGCCACCGACGACGGCAACGATCATGCGGAGCTGCTCGAGGAAGCCCGGTGCGACCGCGGCGACCGGTTCGGCGTAGCCATCCTCGCTGCGCGATCCGGTGCGCATGCGGACGAAGCCGCCGAACACCGACCGCGCGGCGGAGCCGGAGCCGCGGCGCGCGAGGATCGACAGCGCCTTGGGCTCGAGCGTCAAGCCGGCCGCGCGGGTGGCGGCGAGGGCGAGCGCGGCGAAGCCCGAGGCGGACGAGGCCAGCCCCGACGCGGTCGGGAAGTCATTGCGGCTCGTCACCTTCGCCTTGATCGGCACGCCGGCCTCGGCGCGCACCAGATCGAGAAACCGCGAGACGCGCTCGACGTCGTCGGGTTTGGCCGGCTGGTTGTCGAGCACCAGCTGGTCGGCGGCGAGCGAGTCGTCGAACGCGACCGTGGTCTCGGTGGTCAGGGCGTCCAGGGTCAGCGACAGGCTATCGGCTGCCGCGAGGTTGAGTGCAGCGTCGCGCTTGCCCCAGTACTTGACGAGCGCGATGTTGGCGCAGGCGCGCGCGGTGACGACGGGCAGGGACATTGCCCCGACGATAGCGCGTTCAGCTCACAGGCGGGCCTCGACCCCGGCCGTGAACGCGAGGTCGATGGCTTCGCGACTGTCGCCGTCGATCGGGATCGTCAGGGACACGTACGGCATCGCCTTGCCGGTGGAGAACCGCGCGGACAGCGCGAACACGTTGATCATGCGATCGCTGAAGTCGTCGTCGTCGTCGTCCGAGAAGATGTAGACGTTCGAGAGCTCGCCCATCACGGCGGCGGTGCCGAGATCGACGCCGATGCCGGCGTTGATGTGGACCAGCGGGTCGGCTTCCTCGCTGGTGTTGCCGACATCGATGTTGTAGTCGAGGCCGAGGTCGACACGGCCGAACACGTTGCCGCTGCGCCACATCGGCGAGGCGCCGATGCGCAAGGTCGTCGCCTCCGGCAGCGCGAGGTAGATGTCCTGCGGGCGGGCGACCGCGCCGAACAGGTTCGCGAACGCGTCCTCGCCGTCGGACCCGATCGGCAGCGTGATGCCGGCGTGGAGCACCAGCGCCATCGAGCCGTCCCCGATCTTCGGCAACATCAGCCCGCCGATCTCGAGGTTGCCGATGCCGGTCAGGCTCTCGCCATCGCCGGAGGCGTACGTGATCGGCAGGTTCAGATAGCCGCCGAGCCGGCTCGCCTGATCGACGTAGCGGCCACCGAGCTGGAACCTCAGGATCGTGACATCGTCCGCCAGCCCTTCATCGTCGAGCGCGACGTAGGTGATGTCGCCACCGCCGACCGAGGTCGCATCGTAGCGATCGATGTGCACGAACCCCGGTGAATGCGCGGGATCCGGTGCTTGCGCGACCGCGATCCCGGGCATGGCAACGCCAGCAATGATCAGGAAACCCCTCATCGTTCCCTTGTAGACGAGAACCTTGCCTACCAGGGTGGCAAAGCCCGCACCCAACGTCTCCCTAACGTGTCGGGAAGTCCGCTACCGCGCGCCGCCATGTCCAGGCGCTGCTAGCGCGCGCCGCCATGTCCAGGCGCTGCTAGCGCGCGCCGATCACCGCGACGAAGCCCGTCACCCCCAACGTCTTCCACGCGGTGAGGATCTCGGTCTCCTTGTCACGCGGTGCGAGCGCGATCACGGCGCCACCACCGCCCGCACCGGTCAGCTTCGCGCCGTGCGCACCGAGCTCGCGCGCGCTGCTGCACAGCCCATCGAGCACCGGCGTCGACACGCCGAGATCGGCGAGCACCTCGTGCGCGCGATTCATCGCTGCGCCGAGCGCCGGCAGATCGTTGCCGAGCAGCGCCGTGGTGCCGGTGTCGCAGAGCTTGCCGAGCTCGGACAGCCGCGTATCGGCGGGGCGTTCACCGGTCGCTTCGGCGACCTTCTTCACCATCGTCCCGGTCGAGCGCGGCTGACCGCTCGGGCCGACGAGCACGCGCACCGAGGGCGCCGATCCATCGCCGCGCTTGAGCGGCAGCAGGCCCGACGCCTTGCGGAACACGCCGAGGCCGCCGGTGATCGCGAGCGCGACATCGACCCCGCTCGGCTTGCCGTGGACGAGCGTCTCGCTGGCGTTCGCGGCATGCGCGAGCGTCGCGACGTCGGCGGGCTTCTTGGCCCACACCAGCATCGCGCGCGCGATCGCGACGGCGAGCGCCGCCGACGAGCCGAGCCCGGCGCCGGCGGGAATCTGGGCATCACCGACGAGCGAAAGCTCGGGCCGGCCGATCGCCAGCGCATCTGCCACCGCGCACAGGCAGCGCGCGAGCTGCGAATCGTCGTCGGCTTTCACGGTGGCGTTCCACGCCGGGATGTTGAGGCGCATGCTGCCCTTGGTCGTCGGCACGGCATCCATCGTGACGCCGCGATCGAGCGCAGCGGCGAGGGCGGGATAGCCATAGACCACGGCGTGCTCGCCCAGCAGGATGATCTTTCCCCAGCCGACGGCGGTCATGACAGCTCCAGATCGTCGAGGAACGCGCGCAGCGGCGCGCCGAGGTGGCGCGGGGCGCGCGCCAGATCGCGAGCGCCGGCACAGCCCGCGAGCAGGCAGACGGAACGGATCGATGACACGACTCGCTCGATCGCACGCACCGCTCCTTCATACCCACCGTCGCGCTGTGCTCGCAACATCGGTGCGGCCATGCCACCGGCGGTGGCGCCGAGCGCGAGCGATCTCGCGACGTCGTATCCCGAGCGCAGACCGCCCGACGCGATCACCGTCAGCCCGGCGCGCACGCAGGCCACCACCGAGACGGCGGTGGGCAAGCCCCAGTCGTGCAGCTCGCTGCCGAGCGCCGCGGCATCGGAGCCCTCGGGCGCGCGGAACTTCTCGACCGCGACCCAGCTGGTGCCGCCCGCGCCGGCGACATCGACCGTGGTGACGCCGGCGCGGATCAGCGCGCGCGCGGCCTCGGTGGACAACCCGCAGCCCGTCTCCTTGACGAGGATCGGCACGCCCGCCTGATCGACGATCCTCGCGATCGCATCGACGACGCCGCGGAAGTCGCGATCGCCGTGCTCCTGGATCAGCTCCTGACCGGGGTTGAGATGGATCGCGAGCGCATCGGCACCGATCGCCCTGGCCAGCTCGCCGACCTTGGCCGGCCCCATCGCCAGCGCCTGCACCGCGCCGACGTTGCCGAACAGCACGACATCGGGCGCGACGTCGCGGACCTGATAGCTCGCCGCCAGCTCGGGATGCTCGGCCATCGCGCGCTGCGAGCCGACACCGAACGCGACGCCGGCCGCCTGTGCCGCACGCGCGAGATCGCGATTGACGACGGTGGCCTCGGCCGTACCGCCCGTCATGCCCGTGAGGACGAGCGGCGCGCGGAGCGGCTTGCCGGCGATCGACGTGGTGAGGTCGATGGCGTCGAGCGCGAGCTCGGGCAGCGCCTGGTGGATCAGGTGGACGTGCTCGAGCAGCGTCGAGCGCGTGAAATCCGCGCGACCCGATGCCGCGACCTCGAGGTGGTCGGCTTTTCGCCTCGCAATCGCGGGCCCGTCGTCGCTCATTGGCCTGTCGCGTTATAGCGCAGACTACCCGTAGATCAGATAGACCACCGCGCCGGTGGCGAGCGCGAAGTCGATCAGGCACAGCGGATCGCGCAGCATGGCCTCGGTCGGGCTCTCGTCGCGGGGGCGCCACAGCGCGAGCCAGAGGTAGCGAACGATCCCGATCGCGACGAACGGCGTCGACCAGATCAGGCGGTCGGTGCCGAACACGCCGGGGGCGCCCTCGAGCGTGTAGGCGGCGTACGCGGCGGTGGTCAGCGCCGCCAGGATGTAGAGCAGCACGCGGACGAGGCCGAGCCTGTAGCCGGCGAGCGCGGCGCGCGTCTGGCTGGCCTGCCCGCTGCGCTCCGCCCACGCCAGCTCGTGGGCGCGCTTGCCGAGCCCGAGGAACAAGGCGAGCAGGGCGGTGCAGACCAGGATCCACTCGGACGCCGGGACGTCGATCGCGTAGGCGCCGGCGAGCACGCGCAGCAGGAAGCCGCTCGCGATCAGCGCGACATCGAGGAACGCGACGTGCTTCAGCTTGAGGCTGTAGGCGATGTTCTGGATCGCGTAGGCGGTGGAGACGATGCCGAAGCGCCAGTCGAGCACGAACGCCGCGGCGAGCGCGCTGATCGCGAGCAGCATCGAGACCGACATCGCGGTGCGCTCGGAGATCTTTCCCGACGCCACCGGCCGGTGCTTCTTCGTCGGGTGCGCGCGATCGGCCTCGACATCGTGCACGTCGTTGAACGCGTAGACCGCGCCCGACAGCGCGCAGAACACCGCGATCGCGATCGCCGTCCGGATCGCGTGGTGCGGATCGGTGAGGTGCTTCGAGAACACCAGCGCCGCCGCGACGAACACGTTCTTGACCCACTGGTGGGGTCGCAGCAGGCGCACCAGCGCGAGCACGGGGACCTAGCAGCCGTTCACTTGAGCTTCGGCGACACGGCGATGCCCTGGTTCTCGTCGACCCAGTCCTTGGTCGCCTGCGCGACGCACTTCTGGATCGCCTTGTCGAGGCACGGAGCGCGCTCGGCTTGCTTGCACGCTTCCGGATCGACCGGTGGCGCCGAGCCGGATCCCGAGCCGGAGCCCGCTGCAGGCGCCGCGGAGCCGGAGCCGGAGCCAGAGCCCTCACCCTCGTCGGGCGCCTCCGGTTCCTTGCACTTCTCCTCGATGCACTCCTCGTCGGGTTCCGGCAGATCGATCCGGCAGTTGGTCGCGCCGACGAACAGCTGCTTGCACTTCGCGGTGTCGCTCTTGAACTGCAGCTTGTCGCACCAGTCGAGCGTGCGCGTGATCGGCTTGCCCTCCTTGTCGGCGACCTTGACGGTCTCCTTCTTGGGCATGCCGAGCTCGTCGAGGACCGGGTTGCCATCCGCGCCGACGACGTCGCGCTCGAACTCGATCGGATCGCCGGACTCGTCGACCAGCGCCACGCTCTTGACGGTGATCACCGCTTCCTCGGGGTTGTCCTTGAAGCGGTTCGCCGTCCACTTCGCGATCGCCTTGTTGCGACACGCCGTGGTGACGTCGGGCGCGGTCTTCTCGGTCATGCAATCGGTGACCGCGAAGAACAGCTTCTGACACTCGCGAACCTGGGAGTCCGTGGGCGGTTTGGTCTTGCCGTCCTCCTGCGCGATCGGCCGCCGGCAGGTCGCCATCTTCTTCACCAGGGGCTTGCCCGCCGTATCCTTGAGCGGGTTGCCGACCGCATCGACGAGCGTGATCTCGCGATCCTTGGTGGCCACCTTGCTCTCTTCGAGCCCGTCCCTGACGATCGCGACGAGGTTGACGACCGGATCGGTCTTCTTCGCCGGTGGCACGCTCTTGGTGGTGATCTCGGGGATGTAGGTGATGATGAACAGCGCCACGATCATCGTGACGAGGAACGGCACCGTCGCCCACATCACCTCGGTGATCGGCCGCTGGAACTTGACGCTGGTCAGGAACAGATTCAGACCCACGGGCGGGTGCAGGTAGCCGACCTCGAGGTTGAGCAGGAAGATCACGCCGAGGTGGTACGGGTCGATGCCGTACTGCCGGGCGATCGGGGCGATCAGGGGCACCACCACGACGATGGCGCTGAAGATGTCCATCACCGTGCCGACGATCAGCAGGATGACGTTGATCGCGAGCAGGAACACGATCTTCGAACCGACGTTCGAGGTGGTCCACTCGACCATCTTCTTCGGCACCTCGGCGTTGACCATGAAGTCGGTCAGCGCGGTCGACGCCAGGATGATCATGAAGATCGCGCCGACCATCGCCATCGCCTCGAAGCTGATGCGCCACATCAGCTTCGCCGTGATCGTGCGGAACACGAACACCTCGAGGATCAGGACGTACGTCACGCTGAGCGCGGCGACCTCCGAGAGGCTGCCGACACCGAGCCCGAGCGCGGCCACGACGCCGAACGGGATCAGCAGCTCGGGCAGCGCGATGACGAAGCTCTTGCCGAGCTCGCCGAGATCGAACTTCTGGCGCGGCAGCTTCTTCTTCACCGCGACGAAGATCGCGACCGCCGACAGCAGCCCGATCAGGAACAGCCCGGGGAGCACGCCGGCGAACAAGAAGCGCTCGGTGCCCCACACGTTCGCGGCCTTCTCCTCCTCGCTCTGCACGAGGCCGTACACCGTGCCGTAGATGAACAGCGGCAGCGCGGGCGGCAGCAACAGGCCGACGGAGCCGGTCCCGGCGATCAGGCCGAGCGAGAACTTCTCCGGGTAGCCGTTCTTGACCAGCGCCGGCATCAGCACGCCGCCGAGCGCGATGATGGTGACGCCGGAGGCGCCGGTGAACACCGTGAACAGGGCGCAGGTGCCGATCGTGACGACCGCGAGGCCGCCCGGCACCCAGCCCATCAGCGCGTTCGCGAACCGGACGAGGCGGTCGGCCGTCTTCGCCTCGGCGAGCAGATATCCCATGTAGATGAACAGCGGGATCGTCGACAGCACCTCCATCTCGTCGCGGCCGGAGGTGCCGAACAGCTTGTTGATGGCGCCATCGAAGCCGGCTTCGAAGCCGCGGACGCCGAACAGCGCGCCGAGCGCGGTGGCCCCGAGCATGATCGTGAACAGCGGTGCGCCGCTGATGAAGAAGATGCCGAGGAGGATGATCAGTAAGGTCGACATCTCAGTGCCCCGTCCTCATCTTCTCCGGCGGTGTCTTGCGACGGAGGATGTAGTTGATGTCGATGATCGTGTGGAGGAATGTGTGCGCGATGATCAGCGCGCCGCCGATCGGAACCAGGTACGCGAGGCGCACGGGGGTGATCAGCTTGTCGTCGGCCTTGAACTCGGCTTCCTTCGCGATCGTGTGAAAGCCCGACCGCACTGCCAGGAACACGATGAAGATGATGAACAGCGCGAGCGCGACCTTGAGGAACAACCGCGCACGCGGCTTGAGCCTGCGCGAGACCAGGTCCATCGACAGGTGGCGACCCTGGTGCATCGCGAACGCTCCGCCGAGCAGCGCCATCGCGAACGTGCCGCCGCGGATCGCATCGTCCTTGAAGTGACCGAACGGGTGAGCATCGGCGAGCTTGTCGGCGAGCGTCGAGATCACCGCGATCATCATCACGCAGAACAGCAGCGTCACCAGCACGACCTGCTCGAACCGGCCGAGCCACTCGTCGGACGACCGCACCACCGCGGCGACCTTGTCGTCGTCGGGGTAGGTCACCTTGGCATTCATCATGTCGTGGACGCTCTCGCGCTGGGGCGGCTCGTCGACGGGTGTGTCGCTGACCGAGCGCACGCCCTTGAGCTGGGTCACCAGGAGGCCGAGGCCGACCACGATCGGACCGATCGCGACCGCGAGCATCAGCCCGTCGAGCATGTCGGCTCGAAAGGCGATGGCGGTGATCACCAGCCCGACGAGCGCCAGCGCTCCGCCGAGACCGACGAGCGGGGGAACTTCCATCCGCGAGCCGGGTCTGGGCTCCTGGACGCTCTCGTGACGGCGCGTCGGTGGAATCTCGCGCTCCTCGGGCTTGCCGTCGCTGTCCCCATCGTCGTCTGAGCTCACGTGACGATGGTAGGCGGCTGCTCCCGCGCGCCGCAATCGACGAGGCCTCCGAAAACACGAACGGCAGCCGATGGCTGCCGTCGCGCGCGAACGGAGACGCTTACTTCTTGTTCTTCGCCCGGTACTCGTCGCGGTACTTGATGACCATGTCGAGCTCCTGCTGCGAGAACACCTTCTTCTCGACCAGGGCCTTCGCAGTCTCCGCGGCCGCCTTCTCGAAGGCAGCGACGGTGTCCGGCGGCGTGGTGGTGATCACGATGCCGCGCTTCTTCATCGTCGCCTTGGCTTCCTCGTTCGCCTTGCGGATCACCTTGCGGAGCTTCTTCGCCGACGACTTGCCGATCTCCTGGACCGTCTTCTGATCCTCGGTCGACAGCTTCTTGGTCGACTCGAGCGAGACCACGGTGGCGCCGATCGCGAAGCTCATCGGCATCGAGGTCATGTACTTGACCTTCGAGAACCACTGCAGCGCGACCGTCGAGTACGGCGAGCCGTACGCCGCGGTGAGCCGCCCACTGGTCAGCGACGAATCGACCTCCGGCACGCCGAGCGGCACGCCGGTCAGCCCGAGCTTTCCGAACAGCGTGCCGACCATCTTGTCGTCACCCCACTGCCAGATCTTCGCCTTCTTGAGCTGATCGACGGTCTCGAGCTTGTCCTTCGACACCAGGTAGATCCAGCCGACCTCGCCGCGGTCGTTGAGCCGGAAGCCCTTGGCCTCGAACTTCTTCTGGAAGTAACCCCACATCCGATCGGCGACGTAATCGACCTCGCCGACCTCCTTGAACATCATCGGGACCTCGAGCACGCGGATCGACTCGTCGATCATCGACAGGCCGATCGAGGTCACGCCGGCGCCGTCGAGCTGGCCGAGCTTGATCTTGCGAACGTAGTCGCGCTCGTCGCCCTGCTGGCCGCCCGCGAAGTACTTGAGGATGACGCGGCCCGAGGTCTTCTCCTTGACCTCCGCGGCGGCCTTGTCGAACTCCTTCATCCAGTCGCTGCCCTCGGGAGCCAGCGTGGCGATCCGGATCTCGGTCTCGGCGGCGGCCGACGAGATCATGTTGGTAGCGAGCGCCAGGCCCGCGCAGACACTCAATAGGGTTCGCATCAGAAGAGCTCCTTTTCCTTCGAGAGATAACGGCGCGCCCTGCGATGCGCGACCTCGTTCGCCAGCCGCTGCTCGGGCCACACCGACGGTGGGGTCTCGAGCACGATCTTGAGTTGCTCGTGGAAGAACTTCCTGTCGTTGGTCTGCTTGCCGACGCGGAACGCCATCAGCGTGCGCGGCAGCAGGAACTTGTTGTCCGTCAGCTTGAGCGCTGTCTCGAACATCTCCTTCGCCTTCGCCGGATCGCCGCCGAGTGCCGCCGGCCGCGCGGAGTTCAGCATGCCGAGCGCGACGTACGGCAGCGCCGCGTGCGACTTGTCGGCGGGCGGGTTCTTTTGATCGAGCTCGATCACGCGCTCCATGATCATCTGCACCGTGCTGAGGTACGCGATCATCTCGATGCGATCGAGGTTGTGGTTGATGATCGAGCCGAGCGCGAGACCGGCGAACATCATCGGCGTGCGCTTCTCGGCCCCGGTCTCCTTGATCAGCTTCTGCGCGACCGCGGTGTCGGCGAACAGCTCTTTTTGCCAGCGCGAGCCGAGCGACTTGAGCGCGTAGTTGAGGCAGCGCGTGAACATCTTCGACGCGCGCGCCGAGTGGTACTCGACGCCCTTCAGGTCCTTGTTGAGCTTCGCCACTTCCCAGTCGTCCTCGACGAACGCGGTGCCGTACTGGCAGTAGCCCTCGGTGAGGATCTTGATCAGGCGCTTGTTCTCCGGATCGACGATCCAGAAGCCTTCGACCGTCTTGAGCGCGCCGGGAATCGCCTGCCGGGCCATCTCGTAATCCGACTCTTGCTTGAGACCCGGCTGGGCACGCTCGAGCACCTTCGAGGTGGTGTTGACCGTGATCTTGCCGATGTCACACGAAGCAATGGTCGCGAGCGCGAGTAAGCCAAGCAAAGATCGCATGCGAAACGTTCCCTTCGACGACGGTTGGGGCTCAGCATTCACGACGGTCCCCGATCCCGACTGTTCGGGCGGAACGCTAAGTCAGCGAAAGCCGAGAGTCAATCGCGGCCCATGGCCTAAGAAGCGCGATACAGTCGGCCGCGATGGGGCGTTTCGGCCCACGGGACAAGTGCCTCGTGCTGCTCGCGGCCGCGGCGATCGCAGCCTGCGATACCGACGCGAACACGCGGTATCGGCGGCGCGATCCCGGTGTTCTGGTCGTCGCCCAGGCGACCGGGCCTCTCAAGCTCGATCCGGTTCGCGTCACCGATAACGAGTCGATCGAGGTCGGCGGCCTGCTGTTCGAGGGGCTGGTGCGCTGGAAGCCGGGCACCACCGACGTCGCTCCCGGGCTCGCGGTGAGCTGGGAGGTTCACGATGCCGGCAAGCGCTGGCGGTTCCGGTTGCGCCCCGGCGTGCAGTTCCACGACGGCACCGACTGCGATGCCGACGCCGTGAAGTTCTCGTTCGATCGGCTGCTCGATCCGAAGCACCCGCAGGCGCTCGGCGACGACGGCCGCTACTGGCGATCGCTGATGAAGCCCGTCACCAAGGTGACCGCCGTCGATCCGTACACGGTCGACATCGAGGTCGCACAACCGTACGCGCCTCTCCTCGGCAACCTCGCGATGTTCGCCATCGTGTCGCCGACCGCCGTGCGCCAGTGGGGCGATGCGTTCAAGGAACATCCCGCGGGCACCGGCCCGTTCGCGTTCGAGAGCTGGAGCTTCGGCGAGCACCTCGTGGTGCGGCGCTTCGAGCGCTACTGGGGCAAGCCCGCGGTGCTCGAGCGGATCGTGTTTCGCGTCGTCGTCGATCCGCGGCAGCGCCTCACCGAGCTCGAGTCGGGCTCGGTCGATCTCGCGACCTCGATCCTTCCCGACGAGCAGGCGTTCGTCGAGCTCCACCCCGAGCTGATCCTTCATCACACGCCGGGCAACGACGTCAGCTACCTGGCGTTCAACATGGGCAACAAGGGCGCCGGCAGCTTCGCCGACGTGCGGGTCCGGCGCGCGGCCGCCCACGCGATCAACAAGGAGCCGATCGTCAAGCTCGCGTACCAGGGCAGGGCGGTCGCCGCCGACGGGCCGCTGCCGCCATCGCAGTGGGGCTATCACCGGCCCAAGCAGCGCTACGGCTTCGATCCGCCGCTCGCGCGCCAGCTGCTCGACGAGGCGGTCAAGGCCGGCGCGTTCGATCGCGCGGTCACCTACAAGCTGTACGCGATGTCGACGCCGCGGCCGTATCTCGCGCAGCCCGAGCGCGTGGCGCGCTTCATCCAGGCCGCGCTCGAACAGGTCGGCATCCACACCGAGCTGGTGATGCAGCCGTACTCCGAGCATCGCGCCTCGCTCGAGAAGGGCGAGCACGACCTCGCGCTGTTCGGCTGGATCGGCGACACCGGCGATCCCGACAACTTTCTCTACGTGCTGTTTCACTCCGATAACACCGTCGGCAACGCGCAGAACTTCGCGTTCTATCGCGACCCGGTCGTCGACAAGCTGCTGATCGATGCGCAGGCGGCGAGCGAGGAGGGCGAGCGCAGCCGGCTGTATCGCAGCGTGCAGGACAAGCTCGGCGAGGACGCGCCGTGGGTGCCGATCGCGCACAGCGAGTACGTGGTGGCCGGGCGCAAGGAGATCGGAAACGTCGTGCTGTCGCCGCTCGGTCATCCGATCTACGCGGCGATCTTCCGGCACCCGGAGCCGCGGTGACCGCGACGCCGCTGCCCGATACGCCCGTCCCCAGGCCGTCGCGGTTTCGCCTGACCACGCGCAAGATGCCGCGGCTGGCCAACACGCCGCCGCCGCGCCTCCGGTTGCGGATGCGCACCAAGCTCGTCGTCGCGATGGTGATCGCGGCGCTGTTTCCGGTGCTCGTGGTCGCGCTGCTCGCCACCAACGTGATCCTGACCAACCTCGAGACCGGGCTGCACGACGACGCGCGGCGCCAGCTGACGGTCGGCCTCAACCTGGTGCTGCGCGCGGTCGAGCGGCTCGGTGACGAGACCGTGCAGCTGGCCGATAGCCCGGGGCTGTCGGACGCGCTGATGCGCGGGCCGAACGCGCTCGAGACCTGGATCGCGAAGGAGGAAGCGCACGTGCCGGCGGCGCGCGTCCAGGTGTTCGACGACGCCGGCAAGCTGGTCCTCGATCGCACGCTCGGTGGCGCGCAGAGCCGGTTCGCCAACGCGGGCGTGATGGCCGACGATCCGTTCGTGATCGCCGGCAAGACGTGGACGCGCAGCGTCTCGATCGCGCAGGTCGGCGATCGCCTGGTGATGCGCTCGGTGTCACCGGTCGTCGATCCGTCGCTGACGCTGCGTGGCGTGCTGGTGCTGTCGACGCCGCTCGACGGAGATTTCGCCGATGGCATCAAGGGCGCGCTGTCTGCCGACGTCCTGATCGGTGGTTCGAGCGGCACCCTCGCGGTGACGTTTCGATCGGGGCTCGGCCAGCGCCGCGAGCCGGTGGCCCTCGCGCCCGAGGATCTCGCGACGGTGCTCGGAGGCCAGCGCGTGATCCGCGATCTCGACACCGACGAGGGCCAGTACAAGCTCGCGGTCGCGGCGCTCCACGATCGCGGGGCTCGGCCGGTCGGCGTGATCGGCGTGGCGCTCGATCGGGCGCCGCTCGCCGCCACCAAGCGACTCGCCGTCCGGACGCTGATCGTCGGTGGCGGCGGCGCCGTGGTGTTCGCGCTGGTGATCGCGCTGTTCTGGTCGCGCCGGCTCGGCTCGCCGATCGCGCGGCTGCATCGCGGTGCGATCGCGGTATCGCGCGGCGATCTCGATCACCGGATCGATGTCGCCGGTGGGGACGAGCTGTCCGATCTGGCGGCCGCGTTCAACCAGATGACCGCCACGCTCAAGGACAACCAGGCGCGTCTGGCCGCGCGCATGCGCGAGATCGTGGCGCTCCACGACGCCGGCCGCGCGGTGTCGAGCGTGATCGATCTCGATTCGGTGTCGCGCAAGATCGTCGACGCGGTTGCACGGACGTTCGATCTCCAGCTCGCGGCGCTGTGGCTGGTCGACGGTGGTGCGCTGCGCACCTCGGCCGCCCGCGCGCGGCGCGCCGACGTCTCGATCGCGCTCGCCGCCGACGATTCGCTCGCCGCTGCCGATGCCCTGCGGCCGATCGCCGATCACGTGCGCGTCGGCCGGTTGCCGCTGCGCCTGGTGCGCGCGGGCGAAGACTCCGAGTGGGGCGAGGCGGCGCGCAAGGCCGGTGCACCCG
>JAEYYY010000518.1 GCA_023430775.1 Pseudomonadota bacterium | reverse complement strand
GGTCGGGCTGACGAGGCGCGCGCTGATCGGATAGAGCACGTCGGAGACGTCGACCGGGCCGGTGCCGTGCGCGCTGCCGGCGCAGCCGAGAAACTGGTTCGTCGTGTCGTCGAACGCGTAGACCTCGATCTCGAGCGTGCCCGAGTCGGCCTGGCCCGTGACCTGGAGCGAGGTGACGTCGATGGTGTCGTCGAGCTCGCCCGTGCGGGTGTCGAGGGCGGTGTTGCCCTTGTTGTCGGTGACGGTGACGTGAAGCTCGTGGAGGCCCGCCGGCAACACCGCCGTGTCCCAGGTGTACGCGAGCGTGCAGCCGCTCGCCGTCAGGCACTCGTCGGACGTCTTGGTGTCCGCGGGCAGCCCGTCGATCGCGAGCTCGATCGTCGCCTCGCCGCGCTCGATCACATCGACCTCGACGTGCACCGTCCCGACGCCCAGCAGATCCTCGTCCTCCTGCGGCGTGATGCGCGCGATCTCCGGAACGTCGTCGAAGATCATGTCGACGACATCGCCGGGCGACCGCTCGCCATCCGCGATCGCCTGGATGCCGACCACGCGCAGGCCTTCCTTCGCGTTCAACGCCGACCACGTCACGCGGACCTGACACGGATCGCAGCTCCCGCCGTTCGGCGCCGGCGACACCGTGACGTCGCTCTGCGGCACGCCGTCGACCGTCAGCACGACATCCTCGAGCGAGTCGACGTTATCCATCGTGACGAAGAACGTCACCGGATCGTGATCGGTCACCACCGTACCGGCCTGCGGCGACTCGATCTCGATCGTCGGCTGCGGATTGAGCAAGCATCCACTCAGGCAAGCCAGGAGCATCCACCTCATCCAGCCATTGTCGAGCCGCCCGCAGCGCGCGGGAAGTGCTCACGCACACCTCTCCGTGAAATGACCGTGATCTGGTCAGCCGCTGCCACCCATTGCCGGTGGTGGCAGCTCCTACGTCGCCCGGCGTCGGAGCTGCGGTCGCACGGTCACTCGCGCGAGGGAGCCACAAGGGACACCCCTATACTCGGCCTCGTTATAACCGTCGTAATAACGAGCTTCGTTATAACGATGGTTATAACGGCGGCGAACCGTAGGGGGCCACGCGTGCAGCTCCTACGTCGACGAACGTGCGTGGTCGACGATCGCCTTCGCCACGATCTCCGGCTGGTGACGCTGCAGCGCGTGCCCGGCGCCCTCGATCACCTGATGGGTCGCGCTCGCAACCACCGCACGCCGCGCCGCGCGCTCGGCCTCGCCGAGGTTGAGCTTGCTCTGCGCGCCGTCCAGGCACAGCACCGGACACTTGATCCGCTCCCAGTAGCGCTTCGCGACGTCGAGCCGGTACGGGTACGGACCCATCGTGTTGTGCAGCGGGTCGAGCTTCCACACGAAGCCGCCTTCGACGCTCTTGGTGCCGGCCTGCGCCAGTCGTCGTGCGCTGGTGTCGTCGAGGAGCTCGTCGTGCCTGCGCATCCGGCGCACCACGTCGTCGAGCGTCGGCATCACCTTCTGCTTGTCGCGCCCGGTTCGCCACGCGTCCATCCACATCGCGGTCCTGCTCGGTCCATCGGCGCCGGTCATGTCGGGTGGGCCGAGCCCCTCGAGCAACACCAGGGCGGCGATCCGATCCGGCCGCGAGCCCGCCCAGTAGCTCGCGACCGTGCCGCCCATCGAGTGCGCGACCACCACGAGACGCTTGCGTGCGGTCTGCCGGATCACGTCGTCGAGATCGGCGACGTAATCCATGAAGTGGTAATAGCCGCCGGGTCCGACCCAGTCGCTATCGCCGTGACCGCGCAGATCGGGTGCGACGACGTGGCCGTCGAGTCGTTCGGCGACCGGCTCCCACGTCGCCGCGAGATCCGAGAAGCCGTGCACCAGCACGTAAGTGGTGTCGCCGGGACGGTCCCACTCGAGGACGTGGTAGCGAAGCCCGGTCGCGAGCTGGAGCGTCGGCACGCCGCTCAGGGACCGGCTTCGATGTGGAAGATGCGACCGCCAGTCGTCGTCGCGTAAAGCTCGCCAGTTGCTGCGGCATGAATGCTTGCGATGCCCGCCGGGAAACTTCCCGGGAGATCTTGGCGCGTGTAATTGCCGTCCGCGTCACGCTTTCCGCTGGCGAGACCCCCGGCAACGAAATCTGTGTAGAAGTACGTGCCGACGATGTCGGGGTAGCAGCTCCCCCGATAGACCTGGCCGCCGATGATCGATGCATAGCTGGTTTGACTACGAATACGTTCGTCGATCGGGAACGTTTTTCCGGTGGGATCGCAGGGCGGGTTGCGGCAGTTGTTTCCTTCGTAGTTCCGCCAGCCGAAGTTCGCGCCGTTCAGCTCGCCTGCCTTGACGAAGGTGACTTCCTCACGCGGCTCGTTGGACGGCCCTTGGCCGACGTCGCCGATCCACATGTCGCCGGTCGCCGAGTCGAACGACCAGCGCCATGGGTTACGGAGTCCAACGGCGAAGATTTCGGGCGCGCCACCACCCGCCGCGAAGGGATTGTCCGACGGGATGCTGTACTCCTTGCCGTTCGCCGGAGCGTTCACATCGATCCGAAGAATCTTGCCGAGGAGAGCCGTTGCGGCCCGAGGAGTCATATTGGGGTCAGGCACTCCGTCGACGAGTGCTTGCGCGCTGCCAGCCGGGTCGTTCTGGGGCCCGCCATCGCCCGTACCGATGTACAGGAAACCGTCCAGACCGAACTCGATCATGCCGCCGTTGTGATTGCTGGCAGGATCGCGAATCGCGAGGATCTCGGTGCAGCTCGGTTCGGCTTTGTTTGGATCGACGGCGTCGCGTTTGCACCTGGCGACGACGTCCGCAATCGGGAAGCCATCCACGCCAGCTTGCGTCCTCGTGTAGAAGACGAAAAAGGTCCGATTGACGTGATACTGCGGATGGAACGCGAGGCCTAGAAGCCCGGCTTCGCCCCCACCATTAACCACGCTTTCGAGGTCGATGAAGGGGTCGTCCAATAGCACCTCGTTCTCATCGACGATGCGGATCCGACCACCCTTGTCGACCACGTATAGGCGCGGGTCACCAGAAGGCGCAGTGACGAGCATCGCTCCGCCTCCGCCAGTCGGGATCCTCGCATTCTCGAGCTCTCGCAGCGTGATCGTCGTGCCGTTGACCGGGTTCGCGCAGGTCGGGAGAACGGGCGCATCGACTGATGGGCCGTCAGACGGGGGGCCGTCGGGCGGCCGAGGTCCGTCTTGCTTGGCTTCGTTCTTTCCGCCGCACGCAACAAGAGCTAGGGCCAGTGCGAGGCGCTGCATAGGGTCGCAGCATATCTGTGAGCCGCAGCGCTTGGTGCAACACTGGCTGTCCGAATGCGGCCATCGAGTCTCGGTGAATCAATTGTGATTCAAGGAGCTTCGAAGGCGCCTGAGTCGGGATCGGAAGGACGGGGATTGCCATCGAAATCCAATTCCACCATTCCGGGCTCACCAAGCGTCTTCGCAGGACTGTCCGGGGCGAGGTGATAGTCGCCAGCGCTACGGTCGAGGAAGAAGGTTGCTGCGTCGGCCGTTTGGTTGTTCTCGCCGGGTTGTGTCCCTGCCGTGAGATCGAACAACGTGTTTCGTGCGGAGCAGCCGCCATTCGGGCTGATCGGAAGCGAACTGTTCAACGCGAGTACATTGCTAGTGAGCTCGATGCCGGAGCAGGCGATCCCCGTCGTGTTGTCTGGTGTCGTTGTGGTGTGAACCAACGTGTTGAACCGGAAGACGCTTCCGCTGACATGCCCGCTCATACTCAGGGAGTTAGCCCCAGCCTCAGTTTGGACGATGAGGTTGTTCTCGATGGCGGCCAAGCCTCCACTCAGGCGAAGGATCTCGGGCCCGAACGCGGAGCCTACCCCGCGAACGAAATGACTGCGGGAGATGTTCACCGTGCACCCGCTCGTGTCGACCACCGAGTCGATGATCCTCGACTCGCGGATCGCGAGCTTGCCCAATTCGCACGCCAATGAGTTGCCCTTCTGAAACTCCGAGCGCACCACCACTAGCTCGCCATTAATCCGCGATGTGGTGAGTGCACTCTCTTCGGAGACAGCAGCGAACAGTGTGAATTCCGCGCCATCCTCGATGCTGAGGAAGTCGCCGGTGCCTTCGTAGCGAAGAGACACACCCTCGATCAGAGTCCCGACGCTGCTGACCGCGATGCCTGGATTGCCCCGCAACGTCAGCCGCGTGTTTCCGGTCGCATCGATCCTGACTGGCCGTTGGAGATTGATCGAAGTATTGGATGGATTCAGCGATGCCGACAGAATCTTGATCACGTTGCGCGTGTTCGTGACCCGCCCGAGTGCGAACTGGATCGATGCGCACGGGTTGGGCTTCGGACAGTCTCCCGTGTCCACACCACCGTCGGTGACGTAGACAGCGTCCTCCGCATCTACACACACGCCGGTGGCTTCGACGCAGATGCCTCCGCCGCAATCCTCATCGCCAGTACAGCCGCGACATGAACGAGTCTCGGTGTCACAGATCTCCGCTTCGGCGGGACATTGATCGTTCGACACACAACCCACGCATTCACCGGTGGTTGCATCGCAACGCGACGCCCCGGAAATACCGAGACAGTCGTCATCGATCGCACAGCCCGCGACGCACAACCCGTTCTCGCAACTGGGACGATCCAACGACGTGCACTCCGCGGAGGTCACGCACTCCTGCGCGACGCACTCGCTGGCGCTATTGCACGCCTGCCCCACATCGCACGGGCGTAGCTCGCCAGTGACGCCTGCCGCAGCACACTGATCTTCGGTCACACAGCAGAACTCGGGATTCGGCGCTCCGCAGCTTGCGACCGCGATCGCCAGGAACAGCATCAGCCAATGCATGGTCGAGCCCATCGCCCACCTCTCTCCAGGGTTGCTTACGGAGTTACAACTAGCTGAAACACGTTCCCGGACGTGTCCGTCTCGTAGAGCTCGCCGGTGCCATCCTCGTGGATGCTCGCGCCGTTCGGCGGGTACGTACCCGGCAGGTCGGTCGCCGTCACCGTGCCATCGCTGTTCAGCGTTGCCGTCGACAGCCGGCCTCGCTCGTCGTAATCGGTGAAGAAGTAGGTGCCGACGAGATCGGGGAAGCAGCCGCCACGATAGACCTGACCACCCGTGATCGAGGTCCAGCCGATGCTGTGGGTGCGCTCGATCTGCGGTGCGATCGCGGTGACCGTGCACGGACCGTTGAAGCACTCGCTCGCCTCGTACTGACTCCAGCCGAGGTTCGCGCCGTTCTGCTCGGCGGGACGGACGACCGTGATCTCCTCGATGCGGTTCTGACCGACGTCGGCGATCCACATGTCGCCGGTGCCGCGATCGAAGGTCCAGCGCCAGGCGTTGCGCAGGCCGATCATGAAGATCTCGGGCTTGCCACCGCCGGCGGCGAACGGGTTGTCGGCGGGGATGCCATACTCGCCGGCGGTGCGGCTGTCGACGTCGAGGCGCAGCATCTTGCCGAGCAGCGCCTTGGTGTTGGGCATCGGATCGCCGTCGTTCAGCGCCTGGCCGTTGCGGTTGGGATCGCCGCCACCACCGCCATCGCCGGTGGCCCAGTAGAGGAAGTTGTCGGAGCCGAACTCGATCATGCCGCCGTTGTGGTTGCCGGCGAAGTCGGGGATCGAGAGCACGTCGACGCACGAGCTGGGATCCGCGCGGTTCGGATCGGCGCTGACCTGGCAGCGTGCGAGCACGTTGCGGTTCGCGTTGGCGGGATCGCCGGAGAGCCGCGCCGTGTAGGTGACGAAGAAGGTGCCGTTGGTGGCGTACTGCGGGTGGAAGGCGAGCCCGAGCAGGCCGTTCTCGCCGCAGCAGGTGACCGGGCCGTCGGCGTCGCCGGACAGATCGAGGAACGGCTCCGGGAGGAGGGCGTTGTTCTCGATGATGCGGATCGCGCCGCGCTGCTCGAGGACGAACAGCCGGAGATCGCCGCGCGGTGCGGTGACCAGCGTCGCCGAGCCGGAGACCTGGGCGACCCGCTGCATCTGGACGGTGGTGCCGGGGATGGGGGTGTCGCAACGCGTGATCGGGGCCGCGTCGGGCACGGCCTTGCTACCGCCACAGGCCGCGAGAAGGGCGATCGCCAGGCGCTTCATGGCGCGATCATACCTTCTTGGATCTGGCGGGCGCAGGCTTTCCGAGCTTCATGTCCTCGGGCGGCGGGCCGACCGATTTGCCGACCACCTCGGCCCAGCGACCGAACGCCCACAGCACGAGACCGACGATACCGAACGGCACCAGGAAGACCCAGCCGGTGAAGCCCTCGGTGGAGCCGAAGTAGGCGAGGGCGAGCACCATCGCGACGAGCCAGGCGACGAGCGCTACGAGGTAACCCGAGAGCTGGAGCTTGCGCTTCTTGTAGGCGGCCTCGAGCTTGGCCACGTAGTAGGCCGCGTGCTCCGGCGGGAGCTCCTTGATCAACTGGACGAGATCGACCTTCGAGTTGGCATCGAAGGCCGCCTTGACGACTTCGTCTTCGTTGTCCTTGTCCTTGGCCTTGGCCACCGCGGGGGTTGTAGCACGCGGTATATGTGTCCGGTGCCGGCGATCAAGCTGACCGACGACCTCGGCCGGACCCTCGTGTTCGTGCATCCGCCCAGGCGGGTGGTGTCGCTGGTACCGAGCGACACGTACTCGCTGATCGCGCTCGGCGCCGCCGATCGGCTGGTCGGGCGTACCAAGTATTGCGAGAGCCCCGAGGCGGCGCACCTGCCGGTGGTGGGCGGCACGAAGGATGTCGACGTCGACGCGGTGATCGGGTTGCAACCGCACCTGGTGATCGCGAACCAGGAGGAGAATACGCGGGTGGCACTCGAGGCGCTGGCGGCGCGCGTGCCGGTGCTGGTGTCGCTGCCGAGGCGGGTCAACGAGGGCATCGCGCACCTCGCACGGCTCGCGCGGATCCTCGGGCTCGGCCAGGAGGATCCGGCGCGGGCGCTGATCCGGCGCGGCTACGCGCTGCGCGATCGCACGGTCTCGCCGCCGGATGTCGACACGCCGATCGAGGGCTTGCCGGTCGTCGAGCCGCAGCGGCGCAGCAAGCGCGAGACCGCGCCGCCGGTCTCGGATGGACGCGTGCGCGCGTTCATCCCGATCTGGAACAACCCGCTGATGACGCTCAACGCCGACACGTTCGGCTCCGACGTGCTCGTGCAATGCGGGATCTCGAACGTGTTCGGCCAGCGCTTGCGGCTCTATCCGCTCGCGGCGGATCTCGGCAAGGCGGCGCCGCAGGACGCGTCGGGACGCGACGTCCGGTATCCGCGGATCTCGCTGTTCGAGGTCAAGGAGCGTGCGCCCGAGCTGGTGATCCTGCCCGACGAGCCGTACGCATTTGGCGACGCCGACGTCCAGATGTTCCGCGATGCGCTTCCGAACGCTCGCATCGTCAAGGTCTCGGGCAAAGATCTATTCTGGTACGGCGCGTGGACGATCGATGCGATCGATCGCCTGGAGAAGGAGCTCGCACAGGGATGAAGTGCGCGGTCGTGGTCGTCGCGCTGATCGCCTGCGGACCGAGCTCGACAAAGCCGGGGCCGACCGGCAAGCCCGATCCGGAGCCGCCCGGGGATGATCCGTCGCTGCTCGCGATCCTGCCGAAGCAGGCGCCGATCGATACGCCGCGGTTCGCGAGCGTCGTGGTCTGCGATCGGTGCCACACGCCCGGCCCCAAGGCGATGCGCGATAGCAAGGGCGTGGACATCTCGCCGGTCACCGAGATCCAGGCCGGCATGATGAGCCTCGCCGCGCGCGATCCGTATTACCTGGCGGCGCTGCGGCGGGAGATCGATGCGAATCCGGGCGCGAGGTCGGCGATCGAGGCGACGTGCAATCGCTGTCACGCACCGATCGGGTTTGCCGAGAGCAACGGCGCGCTCACCCTCGACGATCTGACCTCGGCCAAGACGCCGGCGGCCTCGCTCGGCCGCGAAGGCGTCGGCTGCGCGGGCTGTCACGGTCTCGAACCCGACAAGCTCGGCGAGGAGTCGTCGTTCACGGGCGGGCAACCGCTGCGCGGCGATCGGGTGTCGTTCGGCCTGCTGCGGCAGCCGCTCGGCGAGGTGATGCAGCAGATGTCGAAGCACACGCCGAAGCACTCCGTGCACATGGCGAGCAGTCGACTGTGCGCGAGCTGTCACACCGTGCTCGTGCATCGGCTCGATGCGACCGGCCAACCGATCGGCGACGAGATTCCCGAGCAGGCGACGTTCCTCGAATGGCGCGCCTCGGCGTATGTCGATGGTGGGCCACGCGCGAAGACGTGCCAGGGCTGCCACATGCCGACCAGCGAGGACGAGCTCGGCGAGGGCGCCGCCATCGAGACCCCGTTCGCGACCCGTCCACCCGATGCACCGCCGCGCCGCGGTTATCGCCGTCACGCGCTGCGCGGTGGCAACGCGTACCTGCTGCGCCGGCTCGCCGACCACACGGCGTGGCTCAACGCGCCGACCAAACCGGAGCTGTTGCGCGCCGCCGCCGATGCCACCGAGACGTTCCTGACGTCGTCGGCGGAGCTGTTGATCGAGAGCGTGTCGAAGAAGGCCATCAAGGTGACCGTCAGCAACCGCGCCGGCCACAAGTTGCCCACCGGCTATCCGACGCGCCGGATGTGGCTGCACGCGACCGTGCGCGATGCCAGCGGCAAGACGCTCGCGGAGTGGGGCGGCCATCGCGATGGCGCGCTGGTCGACAACGGCAAGCGGATCGACGGGCCCGGCGTCATCACCCCGCATCGCACCACGCTCGATGGCCCGGGTCAGGTCGTGATCTGGGAGGCCGTCCCGGTCGACGCGCAGGGCAAGCGCACGCACCTGTTGCTCGGCACCGCCTCGATCGTCAAGGACAACCGGATCCTGCCGGTCGGCTGGAGCAAGACGCACGCCGATGCCGCGCGCACCAAGCCGATCGGCGTTTCCGATCCGGATTTTGTCGCCGGTCAGGACTCGATCCAGATCGCGTTGCCCGCCGGCGCCGCGAAGCTCGAGCTCGAGCTGCTCTATCAGCCGATCCCACCCGAGACGATCGAGTCGTACGACAAGCAGGACAGCAAGGAGGCCGCGCGCTTCCTCGCGATCGTCGCCACGCCGCCGGCGCCCGCCGTGCTCGCGACCAAGCGCGTCGAGATCCGGTAGCGCGCGCGTTTTTACGCGACCTCGCGATCGTGGATGGGTGGATCCTGTCCCCGATGTCGCTGGAGTGTCAGCTGCGCTTCGGCTCGCCGAACCGCTTCGTCATGCGATCGATGATCGCCGGCGTCGCGAGCTGGTTGCCCGCGCAGATCCGGACGTCGAAGACCGGGCCGCCGCCGCGCGCGAAGATCAGCCAGCGCTTGCCCTTGCCGAGGTTCCCGCCGCGCGAGCAGTCGCCTTTTCCCGAGCCGGTGTCGAGCGTCACCGCCTTGCCGGGCGTGCCCTTCCAGACGCTCTCGACGCGGGCCTCGTGGCGGTAGGTCGAGTAGCACCACTGCGGTCCCTTCGGCGGGCAGACCTTGGTCTCGGTGACGTCGTCGATCGTCGCGACGAACACTGCCGTCGCGTTCTGCATGTCGGCACCGAGGCCGGGATCGGTGCACTTGCAGGCCTCGGCAGGATCTCCGGCCAGGATCCCGACGGCCACGAACGCGAGCACTCGCATGCCCCATATGTCAGCGAGCGGGGGACAGGTGTCGCTGCATCCGGCGCAGCAGGATCGCGCACGTGATCACGATCAGCACCTCGGCGATCAGCCAGATCCACTGCCGGCCATCCGGCGAGCCGTCGAGGACGAAGCCGAGCAGGCGCGCGGCCCCGATGCCCGCCATCGCCCACATCAGGATGCCGAGGAGGGTGCGCTTGTACGGCTTCATCGCGGGCAGCCACGCGAGGAATGCGCCGAGGCCGAGCAGCGTGCCGCCGAAGCTCGCGCGCAGGTTGATCAGCTGCGTCGGCTCGCCGTGCGGGCGGCCGAGCGCCTCGGCGGTGACCAGCGGGAACAGCGACAGGTACGCGCCGAACGCGGCGACCGCGAGCCCGAGCACCAGCGTGATCTTGCGGGGCACGCGATCACGGTAGCACTAGCGAAAACCGTAGTTCGAGTCCGACTTGGTTGTTGCGCGACTCGTGCAAACCAGTCCGGCGCACCGGACGAGCGCGCGTCAATCGGTGAGCGTGATGACGGAGTTGCCATCGACGCCATGACAGCATTGTCGCGAAGCTCGAGATCCGGACGCGGCGGTTCGCGAGCGGACGTGTCCGGGATTTGGTCGTCGCGACAGGCGTGTCAGTGCGCCGCGAGGCGGCGGAGCAGGCCGGCGACGAAGCGGTCGGCGGCGCCGGGCTTCTTCGCCAGGAACAGCGACGGCTCGACGAGCTCGAGCTCCATCACGCACGGCTGACCACCGCGATCGCGAGCGAGGTCGACGCGCGCGTAGAGCAGCTCGCCGTACGGCGCGAGCGCAGCGAGAGCGACGGCGCGCTCGTCGTCGGCGATCGGGTAGGGGCCCGACACCATCTCCGACTGACCGGCGAACCGCGGCGACTTGCGGATCGCGTGCGACAGCTCGCCGTCGATGTAGATCATCGAGCGCTCGCCGTAGTCCTCGACCGAATCGATGTACGGCTGGACCAGCGCGGCGCCCTTCGCGGTCAACCCTGCCAGGTGGTGTGCGGCATCGCTGCTGGCCGACTCGAACACACGGGCGCCGAGCGAGCCGGCGCCGACCTCCGGCTTGATCACGAACCGCGCGTGACCGAGCGCCTCCAGATCGCAGCTCGCACCTCGCTCGACCAGCGTGGTGGGCACGATCGGTACGCCGCGCGCCTCGAGGGCGAGCAGGTAACGCTTGTGGAGGTTGTCGCGGATGACCTCGATCGGATTGAACAGCGGCGCGACCTTGCTGACGCGGTCGACCCAGGCGAGGTAGCGATCGACATCGAGCGCGTAGTTCCAGGTCGAGCGAATCACCGTCGGGTGCGCCGAGGTCCAGTCGGCCTTCGGGTCATCCCAGGCGACCACGTCGAAGGCGACGTTCGCGCGCGCCAGCGCCTCCGCGAGCGGGACCGCATCGGGGTCCGGCTCGGGGAGTGTCATGCAGGTGGCGACGCGCAAGCGCATGCGATCGGAGCGTTAAAACCGCCTCCGGCGGGCGTCAAGAGCGCCGCGTGGTGTTTCGCCGACGTTCGCGTGCGAGTTTCTAGGGCGCCAGCGCCTGAACCAGATCGGCCAGCAGGTCGTCGGGGTGCTCGAGCCCGACCGACAACCGCAGCAGATCCGGCGGCGTCGGCGTCCCAACACCCTCGACGGTGTAGCGGTGCTCGACCAGGCTCTCGACACCGCCCAGCGACGTCGCCGGCACCCAGACGCGCAACTTGCGGATCACCGCGAGCGCATCGCCGCGAACCCGGATCGACAGCATGCCGCCAAAGCCCGTCATCTGGCGCTTCGCGACCGCGTGCTGCGGATGGGACGGCAGCCCGGGATAGAGCACGCGGCAATGTGCCTCGAGCTCGGCGGCCAGCCGCGCCGCGGTCTGGCTCTGGCGCTCGACCCGCACGAACAGCGTCCGCAGCCCGCGCAGGAGCAAGTACGCCTCGACCGGACCGAGGCACGCTCCCTCGTCGTGGCGGAGCCGGCGGATCGCCTCCCACGTCGCGTCGCGCTGCGCGGTGACGAGCACGCCGGCGAGCACGTCGGAGTGACCGGCGAAGTACTTGGTCGCCGAGTGCATCACCAGATCGGCGCCGTGCTCGAGCGGCCGGCAGTGGACCGGCGTCGCGCAGGTCGAGTCGACGGCGAACAGCGCCCCGGCCGCCTTGGCGAGCGCGGCGACCGCCGCCAGATCGGTGACGTCCCACGTCGGGTTCGCCGGCGTCTCCACCCAGCCGAGCCTGGTGCCCGGCACGATCGCGGCGCGCACCGCATCGAGATCGGTCATGTCGACGATCGCGAGCGTCAGCGACCACTGCGCGCAGAACCGCTCCAGCCAGCCGCGCAGGTTGTAGTAGCCGACACGCGGCGCGACGATCCGATCACCGGGGCGACAGATCGCGCGGAACACCGCGGTCGCCGCTGCCATCCCCGATGCGAACGCGAGGGCCTCGCTGCCGCCCTCGAGTGTCGCGATCACGCGCTCGGCGTGCACCGGCGTCGGATTGTCGTCGCGCGCGTAGCCCGGCCCGGCGAGCTGGTACTGCGCGTCGCGCACGTAGGTGGTCGACAGCTCGATCGCCGGGATCAACCCGCGATCGCCTGCAAGCTCGAGTTTCTCGCCGGCGCTCGGCCGTGCCTGCGCGACGATCGTCTCGGGGCGAACCATGCCCCGGTTGTACTACTTCTTCGCGGACTCGCCGGGGAGCAGGAACCCGTAGCGCGTCATGATCTCGCGGCCCTCGCGCGAGTCGATGAACTCGGCGAGCTTGCGCGCGGCATCCGCTTCCTCACCGTTGCCGCACACCACCATCTGCTGGTCGAGCGGCTCGTGGAGGTCGGCGTCGATCTTGAGAAACGATCCACCGTCGGTGACGACCGCCAGCGACAGCGCCACCACCGCGGCATCGACCTCGCCCTGGCGCGCGTACAGCATCGTGGTCTGGACGTCGGGGCCGAGCTTGACGCGGTCCTCGATCTTGGGCCACACGCCCGACTTCTGGAGTGCCTGCTGGGCGGCGACGCCGTACGGCGCGTGGTCCGGGTTGGCGATCGCGATCTTCTCGAACCGCGGGTCGGCGAGATCGTCGAGCTTGACCGGCGCGGCGACCCCGGTCTTCGTCCACACGACGACGCGGCCCCGCGCGTACAGCTTGGCCGTCTTGCCATCGCATCGCCCGGCCTTGATGACCTGCTCCGAGAATGCCTTGTTGGCCGCGGCGTACAGGAAGTACGGGGCGCCTTGCTCGATCTGCTTGGCGAGCAGACCGCTCGAGCCGAAGTCGATGATCGGCTTGATCTTGGTGCGCGCCTCGAACTCCTTGGCGATCTCCTCGAAGGCCTTCGCGAGGTCCGAGGCGGCAGCCACGCGGACGGTGCGACCGCTCGACTTCGACGAGCATCCACCCGCGAGGAGCAGGGCGAGCGTCGCCAGCACAACTGCTTTCATCGGGGCCAGCGTATCGCGCGATCATCCAGCGGTCACGCTGTCTCGCCGTTGTAACCAGCCAGGGTGTGCGGCATGCTCGGCGGCGATGGAACGTCGGGTGGTCATCATCGAAGACGAGCACGACGTCGCACGCTTGCTCGAGTTCAACCTGAAGAACGCGGGGTTCGAGGTCACGGTCGCCGGTCGGGGAGACGACGGGCTGGCCGCCATCGCCAAGCACAAGCCCGACGTGGTCGTGCTCGACCTCATGCTCCCGGACCAGTCCGGTTACGACGTGTGCAAGACCTTGCGCGCCGATCCGGCGGTCGGCGATCTCGGCGTGTTGATGCTCACCGCCAAGGGCGAGGCCGAAGATCGCATCCTCGGCCTCGAGGTCGGCGCTGACGATTACGTGGTCAAGCCGTTCGTGGTCCGCGAGGTCGTCCTGCGCGTCACCGCGCTCGCCAATCGCCTCGCCGAGCGTCGCGCCCGGCCGGCCACCAGCGAGGCGGGCAACGTGCTCAAGGTCGGGCCGATCGAGCTCGATCCCGTCACCCACGACGTCAAGATCAACGGCCAGCTCACCCAGCTGCGGCCGCTCGAATACAAACTGTTACAGCTGCTCGTCGGTGACCCCGGCCGCGTGTTCTCGCGCGAGGAGCTGCTCGAGCAGGTGTGGGAAATGCGTGGTGATATCAACACCCGCACCGTCGACGTTCACGTCCGCCGGCTGCGCGTCAGCCTCGGTGCCGCCGCGGATGTCATCGAGACCGTCCACGGCTTCGGGTACCGCGCGAAGCGCGATGCTGGTTAGACTGGTCCGGCATCGAGGTCGAACCCGACCTCACCGACCTCATGCGTAGCTCGCTCCGCAACAAGCTACTGATCACGTTCCTCATCCTCGTGGTCATCGTCGGTGCGGGCACGCTGTTCGCGATCGAGCGCACGCTCGCCGATGATCTCGTGTCGTCGCTCGACGCCCGGATGTCGAAGCAGGGCACCGCGGTCGCCAACTGGCTCGGCATGGCGGGTCACGT
>JAEYYY010000489.1 GCA_023430775.1 Pseudomonadota bacterium | reverse complement strand
GCGATCACGCTGCACAAGCCGCTGCGGCTGACCGAGCGAGCGCCGCGGCGCTACTCGCTGTCGGGCACGCCGGTCGACTGCGTCTACCTCGGCGTCATCAAGCTGTGCGATCGCGTGCCGGCCGTCGTGGTGTCGGGCGTCAACGACGGGTTCAACCTCGGCAGCGACGTCTTCTACTCGGGCACCGTGGCGGCGGCGGTCGAAGGTGCGCTGCGCGGTGCCGCCGGCATCGCGATCTCGCTCGCACCGCGTGCGCCGCAGGTCGATCACGCGCTCGACTTCGCGGCCGCGGTGGTGCGCGCCGCGATCGGCGAGCCGATTCCCAAGGGCACCATCCTGAACGTCAACCTGCCGGGCAACGGCAGCGACCAGTATCAGTGGACGACGATCGGCCGGCGGTTCTACGCCGATGATGTCTCCGAGCGTAAGGACCCGCGCGGTCGTCCGTATTACTGGGTGGGCGGTGGTCCGACGGGCCACGACGACGTCCCGGGGACCGATTGCGTGGCCATCGACAAGGGCTGGAACAGCATCACGCCGATGCACCTCGATCTGACGGATCGCGGGCGGGTCGCGACCCCGCCGTGGCTGATCGATGGCTTTCGCGTGGTGATAGGTTCGGCGTCATGAAGTGGCTGCTGGTCCTGGTCGTCGCCTGCTCCGGTGGAGGCAAGACGCCGCCGATCGGTGGAAGCGGCTCGGGGCCTGCACCCGCCGCGTGCGAGGACATCCGCGGGAAGGTCCAGCAGCTGTATCGCGCCGAGGCCGAGGTCAAGGAACCAAAGCGCGTCGACGATGCCGTCGCCGACAACACCCAGATGGTGATGAACGACTGCGCGAAGGATCCGACGAGGGTGTCCGCGTGCGTGCAGTCCGCGAGCACGATCGCCGAGATCGAGGCCAAGTGTCTGCGCCCTCTCGACGACGAGGGCAGCGAAGGGAACGACCTCAAGTGAAACCTGGCAACCCACTGCGTGTCCGTGGCGGCATGAAGGCGCTCCTGTTCCTGATCCTCGTGGCGTGTGGCGGCAAGCAGACCACCAACGGTGGAACCAGCACCGGCAGCGACAGCGAGCCACCGCCGCCGCTGAAGGACACCCGGACCGAGCTCGAGAAGCGGCTCTCCGCCGCGTGCGAGACCGTCGGCAAGAAGCTCACGGAGTGCGCGTACGACAGCGCGAAGGCGGAGCTCGACGCCGGACGGATGACTCAGAAGGACTTCGACCTCAACACCAAGCCCGAGATCCTCGAGAAGCACACCGAGGAGTTCGTCAAGAAGTGCAACGTGCCGACGATGTCGTCGCGGCAGGTGCGCGTGCTCGAGGTCTGCCACAAGGAAGAGACCAGCTGCGCGCCGTTCGTCGATTGTTTGTCCCACCTGACCGAACCCGCGAAGTAGAGCCACGCGCGCGCATGCGTTAGGCTGCGCGCCATGAAGACGTCGTTCGCGCTGGTTGCCGTCCTCGCCGCGCTCTCCGCGTGCGGAAGCAAGAAGTCCGGCGATCCGGGCACGGGCAGCGGCTCCGCGAGCGGCGCCACCGCCGATCCGCCGCCGCAGCGGCCGTCGTCGCTGCCGCAGATGAAGCTCGAGAAGCTGGTGCTTCCCGACGATCCGAAGCGCGCGGAAAAGATCGCGCTCGGCAACGCGCTGTTCTTCGACAAGCGGCTGTCGGGCGCGGGCGACCTCGCTTGCTACGACTGCCACAAGAACGAGGATGGCAACGGCGGCCACGATCCCACCGCCACCGGTTCCGGCGGCAAGAAGCTGCCGCGCCACTCGCCGGTGCTGTGGAACGTCGGCCACTGGAAGGGCGCGTTCTACTGGGACGGCCGCACCAAGACGCTCGAGGACAACGTCAAGGGCGCGTGGGGCGGCGCCAACATGGGCGGCGCACCGGCGGATGCCAAGCCCGAGGAGGTGGTCGCCGCGCTCGACAAGCGCGTCGCCGACCTCGCCGCGATCGCCGGCTACAAGAAGCTGTTCGAGGCGGCGTACCCCGGCACCGCGCCGAAGGGCGAGCACGCGTTCGGCGCGATGGCCGAGTACATGCGCACGATGGTCTGCGACGACACGCGGTTCGACAAGTTCGCGGCCGGCGACAAGAAGGCGCTCACCGAGCAGGAGCAGCGCGGCCTCGATCTGTTCCTGATGCCGAGCAAGGGCAACTGCATCGTCTGTCACGCGCCGCCGTTCTTCTCGACCGCGATGGCGCAAGAGGGCGGCGTCTACTTCAACGTCGGCATCGGCACGCGCGACGCCGCGGGCGCCGAGCTACCCGCCGACCAGGTCGACATCGGCCGCATGAAGGTCAGCAAGCAAGAGGTCGACTGGGCCGCCTTCAAGGTGCCGAGCCTGCGCAACGTCAGCAAGAGCGCGCCGTACTTCCACGATGGCTCGGTCGCCAAGCTCGAGGACGCCGTGAAGCTGATGGCGTCCGGCGGCATCGCCAACAAGAACAAGATCGCGCTGCTCGAGGACCGCAAGCTGACCGCGGAGGAGCTCGAGGATCTCGTCGCGTTCCTCGGCGCGCTCGACTGCCCGAGCAAGCTCGAGCCGCCGAAGGAGATGCCCTGAACCGCCAGCCCTTCGGCTCGCGGCCGTCTCGTGCTACATAGCGCGAGTTGTTTGGTCCCATAGCTCAGCTGGATTAGAGCAGGGTGTTCCTAACGCTCAGGTCGCAGGTTCGATTCCTGCTGGGATCACGATTACTTAGGGCAGTTCGCAGGTGAGAAGTTGAAACGCGTTCTTGTACGGCGTCGCGTCGAACCGCCGGTGCTGGTTGTTGTTGGTCGGACTACGCAATAGCCAGACTCCAAGCTGAGACTTGAAGTGCGCGGTGTCGTCGAACGGAAACACGAACACCGTGTCGACCTCGACGGCGTAACCGACGAAGAAGTCGACCTCGTCCCGGGTGTAGCGATGAACGACGGCCCTGCTGTTCGGTCCCCATTTCCGGACAGTCACCAGCGGCATCACGTGGATGCCGCTCTTGTGGACGAACATGGCCTTGCACTGACACTTCAGCGCGACTCCGTCCGCGCGCAGGACGAGCAGATCGATCGGCGTGTCTTCACCCAGGGGCATGAAGACATCGAGTCCGGCTTGCATCATCCGCGCAGCGATAAGCTGGCGCGCTGCTTCACCGAGATTCGCCTTCGACAATGGTGGGCGAGGCGGACGTTCGACCGGTTGCACCACCCGTCGAGACGGTGATGCTCGCTGGACCTTCGACGCGTCCATGCCGGCGATCGCGTTGTACGCGGTCGAACGCTTGAGTCCATGGCGCTCCATGATTCGCGAAAGCGTGTGCCCGTGCTCTTCTCGGTCGACGCGAATCGCTTCCAGAACCTCGGCCGTCAGCTTCTTCTCCACTCGAGCACCTCCGATCGATCGCGGATCGATCGCGATCTTCGCCACCCCTGACAAGCGCACGATCACGCGTCAATCCACGAAATGATCGTGCACGCGTTTTTCACGCTGCGGAGGCTCGCTGTCCGGTGGCCGGACGCGGTGCTTCACTTGCTGGCGAACCACGGGGTCGGGACCACGAGCGACGCGGCTTGATCCGGCGCGTCACGCGGTGAGGCGCTGGCGGGTCTCGTCGATCAGCTGCTGGAGCGTCGCCGCGCGCACCGGCTTGGTGATGTGCGCGTGGAAGCCGGCGGCGAGCGCGCGATCGCGATCGGACTTCTGGCCGTAGCCGGTGACCGCGATCAGCTTCGTCGGCAGTGCCTTCGCGTGGAGCTGCTCGGCGACCGCGTAGCCATCGAGCTTCGGCAGGCCGACATCGATCAACGCGAGGTCGGGCCGGCTGGCCAGGATGAGCTCGAGACCGGCCTCCCCATCGGAGGCCTTCTCGGCGGTGCAGCCGAGATGCTCGATCACCGCAGCGGTGAGCTCGAGCAGATCGGGGTTGTCCTCGACGATCACGACCCGCAGCGGTCGCTCGATCTCCGCCGCCATCGCCGGGGTGCTGGCGCGCAGTGGCAGGACCTCGCCGATCGGCAGGGTGATCGTGAACTCGCTGCCGAGGCCGAGCCCGGGACTGGTCACCGAGGCGGTGCCGCCGTGGAGGCGGACCAGGCGATCGACCAGCGCGAGGCCGACGCCGAGCCCACCATCGGAGCGCGCCAGGCTGCCGTCCGCCTGCGCGAACAGATCGAACACGCGCGGCAGCATCTCGGGCGCGATGCCGACGCCCTCGTCGGCGACGCGGATGACGCAGTGCTCGCCGGTCTTCGAAGATCGGATCGTGACGGTCTTGCCGGCGGGGCTGTACTTGATCGCATTGGTCATCAAGTTGCCGAGCACCTGCTCGAGACGCCCCGGATCGCCGTCGATGGTGGCGGCCGCCTCGAGCTCGAGGCGCAGCACGATGCCGCGCTCGCGGGCGCGGGGCTCGAGGGTCTCGGTGCAGCTGCGGATCAGTGCGTCGAGCTCGACCGGTTCGCGCTGGAGCTGGAGCTTGCCGCTCGTGACACGCGCGACGTCGAGCAGATCGTTGACCAGCCTCGTCAGGTGCGCGGCCTGGCGCGCGACCACGCCGATGCGCTTCTCGACCGCCGCGGGATCGGCACACGTCGCGCCGTCGCTCGCGAGCGTGATCGCCGCCAGCGGGTTGCGCAGCTCGTGACCGAGCATGGCGAGGAACTGATCGCGCTGCTGGATCGCCGCGCGGGCCTCGTACTGCCGGCGGCGTGCCCGGAGTGCCGAGCGGACGGCGGAGACCAGCGTCTCGGGTGCCGTCGGTCGCTCGAGGATCGTCATGTTCCCGAGGTCCTTGTCGAAGCGGGTGCGAGCACTCGACAGCACGATGATCGGAAAATCGGACCACGCCGGCTGGTCGGCCAGCACGGCCTGGAGCTGGGCGTACAGCTCCTCGCCCAGCACCTCGACGGTGAGGATCGCGCACCCCGCGCCGCCGCGGAGCCCGGACAGCAGCTCCTCCGCCGAGCCGCAGCGGACGCCCTCGAGGCCGTGCGTCGCGAGCATCGCGATCGTGAGCTCGGCGTCGCGACCGCGCGGCGCGAGGATCAAGATCCGTTCGCTGGCCTCGGCGATCATCAGCTGAGCTCGTCGTCCTTGCCGTGGAACTGCGGCAACCCGGTCAGCACGCCGGTGAACGCCGAGAGCGGTGGCCCGATCTGGATGCCTCGCTCGCCGCTGATCGTCAGCTCGCGAATGGTGTCCTCGTGCTGGCCGGTGCGCTTCTTGACCACCGAGATCGCCTTGCGGATCCGGCCTCGCGCTTCGAAGTAGCGCAGCAGGAGCACGTTGTCGGCGACGTAGCTGATCTCGACCGGGCTCGACGACGCGCCGATCGTGCCGACCTGCGCCATCACCATCAGCGTCGTCACGCCGCGCTGTCCGAGGTACGACAGCAGCTCGTGGAGCTGGATGTAGAGGTGCTTGTCCGCAGGCATCGCGTGCAGGTATCCGTTGAGCGTGTCGAGCGCGACGAACCTGACGTTCTCGCGCTCGACCAGCTGGATCGCGCGCTGGACGAGCTCGCCCGGACTGAGCTCCGCCGGATCGACCTGCTGGATCGTCACCAGGCCTTCGTCGACGTACTTGCCGAGCCCCATGCCGAGCGAATCGGCGCGGGCGATCGAGGTCCCGCGCAGCTCGTCGAAGCCGAAGATCACCGACTTCTCGCCGCGGCGCGCGGCTGCACACAGGTACTGCGCGATCAGCGTCGATTTGCCAGTGCCTGCATTACCGAGGATCAGCGTGCTGGTGCCGCGATCGACGCCGCCGCCGAGCAACGCGTCGAGCTCGGCGAGCCCGCTCGAGATCGGCTGGCGCTCGAACCGCGAGAAGTGCTCCGCCGCGACCAGGCGCGGAAACACCCGGACGCCACCGGTCTCGATCTTCATGTCGTGGTAGCCGCCGCGGAATGGCGCGCCGCGCAGCTTGACCACCCGCAGACGGCGGCGATCCGCGCCGTAGTCGGGAGCGAATTGCTGCATGTCGATCACACCGTGCGCGAGGCTCTGGAGCTGCTGGTCACCCGGATCGGACGTCCGATCGTCGAGCAGGAACACCGTGCACTTGCGCGACGAGAAGTAGGTCTTGAGGTTCAACACCTCGCGGCGATAGCGCAGTGGGTTCTGCGCGAGCAGGCGGAGCTCGGACAGCGAATCGAAGACGACGCGATCCGGCTTCACCTGATCGACGTGCGCGAGCAGCGCCCGCGTGGTCTCGGTGAGCTCGACGTCGGACGGCCGGAAGATCGTGTTCTCCGCGTCCATCCGTAGCTGCTGTTCGAGCGCCGACAGCTCGAACAGCGCGAGCCCGTCGAGGTTCCAGCCGTGCGAGGCGGCGATCGAGCGCACCTCCTCCTCGGTCTCGGACAGCGTGATGTAGAGCGAGCGTTCGCCGCTGGCGAGACCCGCGAGGAGAAACTGCACGGCGAGCGTTGTCTTGCCGACACCCGGATCGCCTTCCAGCAAGTAGAGGCGATGGGGCGGCAGACCGCCGAGCAGCACTTGGTCGAGGCCTTCACTGCCCATCGACAACCGGCTCATCCGCCGACCATGCCTCGGCTCGCGGCGATTGATAAGATCCGATCTTCCCGAAAGGCGCCGGCGTGCGATTCCGAGACAACGGGCGGAAGGGCACGCCTGGGGCCGGCGGTCGGTCTCACCGGCCGGGGTCAGAACTGGAAGTAGATGAAAGGTATGTTCTGCACCGGCCGGAGTAACAGGCCGGCGGCCAGCATCAGGCCCGCGACCGCGAACGTGATGTACGGCCACGCCAGCGGACGGCCTTCGCGGCGGCGCAGGATCTCGCCGGCGACATGCTCGACGGCGATGAATGCCCAGCCGAACCACAGCATGCCGGTCGCCACCGACTTGCCGGTCGGCCAGTAGATGCCGCTCAGCATGCCGCGCAGGTGCGGGAGCGTATCGGCCCGGAAGATGATCCAGCCGACCAGCGTGAGCGCGAAGAACACCATCCAGGTCAGCGGCGTGAGCGATCGCCGCACCACCTCCGGGATGCGATCGCGGATCAACCGCTCGATCACGAGCAGGATGCCGTGGAACAGGCCCCACACCACGAAGGTCCACGACGCGCCGTGCCACAGCCCGCCGAGCAGCATCGTCATGATCAGCGCGAAGTACATCCGCCTGACGCCGTGCTGCGAGCCACCGAGCGGCTTGTAGAGGTACTCGCGTAGCCAGGTCGACAGCGAGATGTGCCAGCGCCGCCAGAACTCCTGTGGGCCGCGGGAGAGATAGGGCGAGCGGAAGTTCGGCGGGAACGTGAAGCCGAACAGCAGGAACATCGCGAGCGCCATGTCGGTGTAGCCCGAGAAGTCGCAATAGATCTGGCCGGCGAACGCGAGCGTGGCCTCGGCGCGGGCGCGCGGCGAGAATGCCGCGGGATTGGCGAACACCTTGTCGGCGATCAGCGCGAGGTTGTCGGCGACCACCGTCTTCTTGAACATGCCGAGCACGAACAGCGGCACGGCGCGCGCGACATCGTGGGGAAACGACCGCAGCGCGGTCTGCACCTGCGGCAAGAAGTCGGCGGCGCGGATGATCGGACCGGCGACCAGGTGCGGGAAGAACGACACGAAGTGCAACAGCTCCTCGAACCGGCACGGCTTCAGCTGACCGCGATAGACATCGATCGTGTAGCTCATCGACTGGAACGTGAAGAAGCTGATGCCGACGGGCAGGATGATGCCCAGCGGGCTGAGGCCGACGAGCGACAGGCCGAAGTCGAGGTACTTGAAGATCGCGAGCACGCCGAGGTTGCTCGCCATCGAGAACACGAGCAGGCGCTTGCGCGCGGCGGGCTCGGCGGCGGGCATCCGGCTCGCGATCCACCAGTCGAACGCGGTGCAGCCGAACAGCAGGAACGTGAAGCGCCAGTCCCACGCCGCGTAGAACAGGTAGCTGGCGACGATGAACACCCAGCTGCGCGAGCGCACGCCACGCGCGGCGAGCAGCGCGACGGCGAGCACCGCGAAGAACACGAGGAAGATGCCGTCGAAGAACAGCACGGCTCAGTAGCGTCCGCGACAGCCCGGATCGCGCGGGAAGGTGTTCGCGGTGGACGCGGCGAACAGACGCGCGGCGTACTGGATGGCGCCTTCGCGATTGAGGTGGAGCCAGTCGGAGAACTGCGTGGTCGGCACGCCCTGGCGGCGGTGCTCGGTGTACCAGTGGACGTCGGGGCGCGCGGTCGCGGCGTCGTAGAAGTCGCAGTACGGCCGCGTCGCGTCGATCATCATCATGAACTCGTGAAACATCTCCGGCACCGGCGGGGTGTGGAGCACGACCTTGGTGCCGGCTGCCTGCGCCTCCTCGACGATCAGCAGGATCGCCGTCGCGTACGACGGGGTGTAGCGATACTTGAACTCGCGCTTGAGGAACGTGTTGCGGGTGGTCCGGTAGTGCGCGGCGAGCGCCGAGCCGGAGAGTCCCTTGTCGGTGGTGACGTGGAGGTTGCCGTCCATCGGCATCGCGATCGGCGGCTTCGGCTTGGCGATGCCGAGCTCGGCGCCGAGGTAGTGCACGATCGGCTCGCGGTTGCGATAGGCGTAGGACCGCCACCAGGTCGCGAGGTCGAAGCGGAAGCGCAGGTCGTAGTCGGCGAGCTCGAAGCGCTCCTCCGGAATGTCGAGCTGCATCCGCCAGTCCATGAACGAGCGCTCGAAGTCCTCGCCGCGATCGATGTTCATGATCACCGGCGTGACCTCGATGAACAGCGTCTTGGGATGGCAGCCGCGGGCATCGAGCCAGCGCCAGATGCCGAGCATCGCGAGTGGCCGGGTGCCGGGAGAGGCGAAGGCGAACATCGGCGAGTAGGAGCGATCGCCGGTGGCCCGCTCGTACGGCGCGACCGTGCCGTCGTTGATCGCGACCTCGGTCATCGACGTCCCCATCGCGATCGCGTTCGGGCAGTCGATCCGATCGAACATCAGCTTCTTGGCTTCGAGCCGGTAGCGGTAGCCGTCCTGGAAGTAGGGGACGAGCTCGATCTCGTTGCGTGCCCACACCTCGAGCGCGATCGACGGCGCGAACAACAGAGCAGCGAGAACGATTCCACGTGTGACACGGCCCACCAGGGTGCGAGGTCCGGAGCCGTCGGCCACGCTCGGACTGTAACGCGACCTGGCGCCGTTCTTGTATTGCCGTGCCGGCCATGCGTGCCTTCCTGTTGCTCTCCGTCCTCGCTGCGTGCGAGCCCAGCTTGCAACGTAGGCCGTTACCGGAGCTGGTGCGGCAGGCGCCGCTCACCGCGATCACGGTGCCGCAGCTGATGCTCGTGCCGGGCGAGCAGTTCAGCTGGAACGTCAACGCCAAGGGCTTCACGATCGGCCGCGCCGACCTCGAGGTCGCCGGGCCAGCCGACGGCTCGCCATCGAAGATGAACGAGGTCAAGAGTCGGTTCGAGACCAGCAGGCTGGCGTCGGCGTTCGCGCGCATGCGACACGAGCTGACGACTGTCGTCGATCGAACAGGGGCCCGCGCCGCGACCGAGCTGGTCCAGTTCGACGGTCAGACCTCACGCACCACCCTCGAGTTGCGTGGTCCACGCTATCTGGCGGGCGACAAGGTCGGAACCATCCCGGATGGCAATGTCGGGCACACGCTTCACTCGGCCCTCGGCGTGATCCGGGCGTGGGCGTCGCCCGATGCCCACGCCGGCTTTCTCTACGTGGTCCACGACGGTGGCGTGTATCGGATCGATCTCGCGCAGCCGATCGTCGAGGACATGCGCGGCACCCGGACGCTGCGGATCCCCGCCCGGATCCGCGGCGAGGTCTCCGTCTCGCTCACGATCTGGCTCACCGACTCGGATGATCGCACCCCGCTGCGGCTGGAGATCGGCGCCGATGGTGTCCAGCTGACCGCAGAGTTGCTGGTGACCGAGGCGTGACGAAATCCGTGGCTCGCGAACAACACGTGTTCCGGTGCGGCACGGTCTCGTTCGCTCAACTAACACGAGGACACAAATCGCCCGTGGCTCCGGCATTGCACACGGCATCGCAGACATGAATCGTCCGTCGTTAGCGATCGCCGCGATCGCTGGAATAGCTCTGCCTGCCATCAGCCACGCAGATCGTGGCCAGCTACCGCAGATGTCCCACGACAAGCCCGTGATCTGCGGGCGCGATACCGAGGGCCACGTCTGGCGGATCCAGTGCGATGCCTCCACCAAGGTCTGCCTGTACGCCGCCGATAGCGAGCTGTCTGCCGGCGGCAAGCACACCAAGCCGCTCGAGCGCGCGCGCGATTGCGAGATCGATCAGGACTTCGATCGCAAGAAGCTCGAGGCCGCCGGCTACCACTTCATGCAAGGCCGCGTCGATGCGCCGTACGGCTGGATGCGCGACGAGCGCGGTCGCGTGTTCCAGGTCAACTTCGATCTCCGCAAGCGCATCTTCTTCGGTGCCGCCTACACGCCGCAGAAGGTGCTCGATAACCCGCTCGAATCGAAGCGCACGTCGGCCGACTTCGGCTTGCTCAGCTTCAACAAGCTCGCCGACGGGCAGACGCCCACGATGCACCGCATCCGGCTCGTCCAGGGCGAGGTCCACGTCGAGCCGTTCTCGGCCGAGGTCACGGTCGCGCACTGGGACGTGTCGCGCCGGTTCCTCGACCCGCTGCTCCGCATCACCACGTTCGTCGGGCGCCCGCAGCGCCACGACCTTCACGTCAACCTCGGCCTGTGGACCGAGGCAGGTGGCCTCGAGATCCACCCGTCGCAGGGCGGCCACTCGACGATCTGGAAGCACGCCACCCTGCAGGGCACGCTGGATCTCTGGCAATCCGAGGATCTCAACTCGTTCGCTCGCATCCGCACCGGTGTCGGCATCGAGGGCCAGCACACCGACGGCACCGGCTACCGGTCCGCGATCGTGCCGAGCTCGGCGTTCGAGATCGATGCCGTGCTCGACGAGGACGGCTTCCACAACGTCAAGTTCGAGTTCACCCACGAGGCGCCGCGCTACTTCGCACCGTTCCAGAGCGGCAAGCACTTCGCGAACCGGCTCAAGGCGAAGCTGACGTACGAGGCGATCATCCTCGCGATCAACGACCAGCCGCTGTCGTTCAAGCTCGCCGCCGGCGGCGAGAAGCGCGATGACATCTTCGGCGTGCCGGATCAGTGGGCGTTCGTCGCCGATGCCGGTCTGCGGTTCAGCCTGTGGGCCCCGCCGCGCGATCCAACCCCTCACCCCGCGGGCCCGTGAAGCTCGCCGCGGCGGCGATGGCCGCCACGCTGCTCGCGCTCGGCGCCACCGATGCGAACGCGGAGTCGTGCACCGGCATCACCGGGAAGGGCGGGCGGTTCGCCACCTGCTTCGATCTCGGCAATCGCCTGAGCGTCACCGCCGGCTCCGACGGCTTCGGCGGCAGCCTCGCGCTGCGCCACCTGGTGACGTTCGACGACGAGCCGGACCTGGTGTGGAAGCTCGAGCACCAGATGCTCGAGGCGACGCACGCCGGCTTCGAGGATCGCTTCACCGGTGTGCTCTATCGCGGCCGCTTCCTCCGCCACGCCCGCGACGGCCACATCGTGATCCCGCTCGGCACGCCGAAGAAGGTGTTCCTGCCGTTCGACGTCGGCGGCTTCGCCGAGGCCGGGCGCATCGAGTGGGTGCCGGGCTCGACCGCGGTGCGCCTCGGCGTGGTCAAGACGGCCGCGCTGTTCGATCTGTCGCGCACGCGGACGTTCCGGCGGCGCTACGCGATCGGCCCCGTCGCGCGCTGGGACATCGATGCCGATCGCGACGAGATGACGCTGACGCAGCACACGGTGTCGCCGTTCACGTCGCTGCTCGCCAACGTCCACCTCGAGTCGGTCAACGGCCGCACGCTCGCCAACTTCGAGGTCGAGGGCGGCCAGGTGTGGCACAGCAAGGACGGCTGGGGGCCCGACTTCCGGGCCGAGGCGACGGTCGAGCGGATCGTCGTCGCGATCAACGATCACCCGATCTCGATCGTGCTCGGTGCGCGCTACGAATCGCAGACCGACGAGCTGCTCGCCAAGGTCGGTGCGCGCGTGGTGCTGTTCGACCGCAAGGATCCACGAGTCCAGCTCGATCCGCTGGTGCGCCGCTAGCGTTTCGCCGAACATCGGTCGGTGCCGTCCATCGCCGAGCTCGAAGCAGCGATCCGGGAGCATCCCGACGACCTCGAGCTCCGCCACGTCTACGCCGACGCGCTCCAGGAGGCCGGCGACGCGCGGGGCGAGCACATCGCGCTGTCGTTCTCGGCCGCGGCCGGCGATGCCGAGGCGGCGAAGAGGGTGCGCGCGATCGAGCGCACGGTGGCGGCGCGGTTGCGCAAGCGCCTCGATGCCGACTACGTGGTCCGGCTGACCTGGCACCTCGGCTTCGTCACCCACGTCGACGTCGACGCGCGTGAATCGCCCGACAAGTTCCCGCGCGGCAAGCTCCGCGAGCTGCTCGAGGAGCGCGAGCTGATCGCCGTCCGCGGGCTCGACCTGCGCGGCATCTGGAACGCCGACTGGAGCGCGGAACGGCAGCTCGGCCTGCTGCCCGCGCTCGTCGAGGGGAGGCCGATCCGCTGGCTCGGCATCGGCGATGGCGAGATCCGCGGCGACCACATCGAGGCGCTGCGCAAGGCGCTGCCGAAGCTCGCGGGGCTCGGCGTGTTGACCACCAAGCCGCGGTCGGCGAGCACCGCGCTGCGCGGGCTCCGCGATGTCGAGCTGGCCTCGCGCAAGCTGCGGTCGACGAAGCTGCTCGCCCTCGCGATCGAGTCGCTGTCCCCCGATCTCGAGCGGCTGGTCCTCCACGGCATGGACGATCGGATCACCGCCGACGCGTTCAAGCCGATCATCCAGCGTGAGGTGTTCCCGAAGCTGCGCCACCTCGGCGTGTTCGGGCCGCACGGCCTGATGTGGGATCTGCTGCGCGCGCTGGTCGGTAGTCCGCTGCTGCGCGAGCTCGAGACGCTCGGGTTCTCCGCCGCCGAGATCCATCAGGATGACGAGTCGGAGACCTGGCTGCTCGAGCGCGCGAGCCAGTTCTCGCACGTCCGGCTGTTCACCTCGGAGGACTATCCCGACGAGGACGACGGCGCCGAATCGAGCAACCTCGGCCATCTGCTGAAGAAGCTCGGCCGCGCTGCCGAGGCCGTGCCCGAGCTCGAGCACCACCTGCAGTTCTCGGGCACCGAGGAAGAGCACTACAGCTGCTGCGGTGACCTCGCCGACGCGCTCGTCAATGCCGGCTGGCCCGACGAGGCGCTGGTCCCGCTCGATGCCGCGATCCGGCTGTTTCGCAACAAGGTCGATTACGACTCGGTCGATACCTTCCGCGCCAAGGCCGAGGCACTCGACGCGCTCGGCCGCTGGGAGCAAGCGCGCGAGCTGTGCGTGCGCCTGATCGCCCACGACGAGGACGACTCGCGCGCCCATCGCTATCACGGCCGCGCGCTGCGCGAGCTCGGTCGCTACGACGACGCGCTCGAGGCCTTCGCGCAGGCGGTCAAGCACTCGGCGTACGAGGACGACAAGTCGATCCCCGGCCTGGCCTACGTCGAGCACGGCCTGACGCTGTGGCAGCTCCGCCGCTACGACGATGCGATCGCGACGCTCGCGAAGGGCCGGCTGCGTGGCGAGCGCGCCTCGCAGCAGCAGGCGTGGTGGATCGAGGGCCGGATCGCCCACCAGCGCGGCAATCGCGAGCGTGCGCTCGCCTGCCTCGAGAACGCGGCGAAGCTCGTCGGTCCGCACGATCTGAAGTCGCCGCTCTACGAGCTCGGCGAGGTGCTCTACGAGCTCGAGCGCTACGAGGAGGCGCTCGCCGTCTGGCGGCGCGGCGCGACGATGTTCGCCGAGTGGGTCGACGTCGAGGAGCAAGGCCACGCGTTGCTCGCGCTCGGCCGGCTCGACGAGGCCCTCGCCGTCGTCGAGACGGCGCGCCGCAACAGCGGGGTCGCGCGTGCGCTGATCCTGCACGCGATGAAGCGCACCGACGAAGCGCTGGCCTCGATCGACGATCGCGCGCACCGGCCCGGCATGCGCGAGCGCAGTCGCAAGCGCGGCAAGCCGGAGCCGGTGTGTGCCGCGCGCTACGCGGCGGGCCTGCTGCTCGAAGGTGCGTTCCATCGAGCGGCGGGTCGGGAGACCGTCGCGCACGAGAAGTTCTCGAAGCTCCTGAAGCCGGCGCGTGATCCGCGCGAGCTGCACGCGGCGCTCGTCGACGAGCTCGGTGGTGCGCCGGGGTGCAAGGCAGATGAGTGTGGACGACCGGCCGCAGTTGCAACGCTGGCGGCCGCACTGGCTATGGGGGAGCGTGATGATGCGCGTGAACGAAGTGCGGCGCTCGCGGCAGCGATCGATGCCGGCTCGGCGCGCCTGATCACGATGCGGCTGTGGGACGTCCGCGGGGCATGTGGCGTGATCGGCTCGGAGCTCGACGCTGCAACGCATGCCTGCGAAGCCGTCGAGCGCTGCACGACCGAGCCCATCCGATAACCGCGACCGCGCGGGTCAGCGGCCGCGGGTAGCTGCGTGGCCGGAGCAAGCACAGAGTCGCGATGAGACAGAGTCCGCACAGAGGATCTTTAAAGGGCATTCCCTTTGATCGATCCCTCTGTGCGAACACTGTCTCCCTGTGACTCCGTGCTTCATTCCGGGGACGCAGTGCGCCGGCGTCGTATGCCGGATCGTCCGTCGAGGAAGGCGTCCAGTTGCAGGCGTGACGCGCTCGCGGCCGGCGTTGTTCTTCCCCGCGTCAGCCCGGCTTGCTCGCGCGCCACTTCGCCAGCAGCTCTTGCTCCTGCTTCTCCTTCAAGCCGGCGCGCATCTCCGTCGGATCGCCCTTCGGGCCGGGCTTGCCCGCGGCCTCGGCCATCTTGGTCAGCTCCTGCGTCACGCGGACGCGGCGCTCGATCTCCTTCGGATACCAGTCGAGCAGCGCGGTGACGGTGTCCTTCAGCGGGCGGTACTTGAGCCCCGCCTTTTCGGGACGCGCCGTGCTCCAGCGATGGAAGCCGGCGTACTTGCCGACCGGCGCCGTCCAGATCGGGAACGCACCATCCTCGCCGAGCTCGTTGGCCTCGAGGAACGACTGCGGGATCCACTCGAGCTTCGCGTTGCTGCCCGCGGCCTCGACGCAGGTCTTCAGCACGTCGCCCCAGCGCGCCGGCTTGCCGGACGGGCCGATCGCGTTGAAGTCGCCGAACGTCTCGTTCTCGACGAGGGTGACCAGCCACTCCGCGAGATCGCGGACATCGATCCACTGCAGCGGGTCGTCGGGCGTGCCGGGGGCGATAACATCACCACCCTTCTTGATCCGCGCCGGCCAGTAGGTGAAGCGATCCGTCGGATCGCCGGGGCCGACGATGTAGCCCGGGCGAACGATCGTGGCGCCCTGCGGGAACGCCTCGTGCGTCGCCTTCTCGCACAGCGCCTTGAGGCCGCCGTAGTTCTGGAACTGATCACCCATGGTCTCGACCTGGGGATCCTCGAGGGTGGCGAGCTTGATGTCCTCGTCACCACCGGTGCCGGGGATCGAGGCCTCGTCGTAGGCCGAGATGCTCGAGATGAAGACGTACTGCTTCGCGGTCTTCGCGAGCAGCTGCGCGGAGGCAGCGACGTGGCGCGGGAAGTACCCCGAGTTATCGATCACCGCATCGAAGCTCTTGCCGGCGAGCTGATCGAGGCCCTTCGGCGAGCTCGGGTTCTCCTCGTCGGAGAGCTTCTCGGGATCGCGGTTGCCGTAGAGGTGCTCGACCTTCGCGGCGAGCTCGGGCGCCACCTGCTGATCGAGCGACTGGATCTTCTCGCGCTTGCCGCGGTTGAAGATCGTGACGCTGTGACCGCGCGCGACCGCGACCTCGATGGTCTTCGGGCCGAGGAAGCCGGTGCCGCCGAGGATCAGGATCCGCTTCGGCTGCTTCGGTGCCGGCTGCGGCGCGGGCTTGGTGACGGTGGACGTGGTGGACGACGACGAGCACGCGGCACTGGCAAGGCCGAGGGCCGTGGCACGGAGGAGGTCGCGACGAGAGAACATCGCGGCGACGATAGCCAGAAGCCACGCGCTGCCTAGGGGCAAAGGCGGCGTCGCAGGCGGTCGCAGGGAAAACTCCGCCGTCGAATCTCGCCAACACTTAGTAGACCAGCGGCATGAGGCGCGCGGGGTCGTCGGACTCGATCCAGTCGACGCCGAGCTCGACCAGCCGCTTGACCTCCTCGATGCTGTCGGCGGTCGAGGCGATCGCCTTGCCCGTCGACGAGCCGAGCGGGAACAGCGTGTGAGTGCCGATCGCGATGCCGCGGGCGTGCAGCGACCGCACGGTCTCGCGGCCGACCAGCGTGTGCTCGGCGCCGATCACCCTGGTGCCCAGCAACCAGCTGGCGACGTTGGTCTCGAGCAGGCGGTTGAGCAGGCGCCTCGCGTTGTGGCCGCGCGGATGATGGTGGTGCCTGGTCAGCTCGACGGGCAGGGCGGGGAGCCGATCGAGCAGGCCATTGGTGAAGTCGAGCATGGTGTCGTCGAAGCAGAAGCCGACGGCGATCTCGGGATGCGCGCGGCGGGTCGACACCAGCAGGCGCGGATCGAACGACGTCACGATCACGCGATCGGTGACACCGGTGTCCTCGATCACCTGCGCCACGATCTCGGCCGCCTCGACGCGCCACCACCGCGGCATCTCGATCTTGATCTCGACGTTGATCACGACCTTGCTCCCCACCTCCGACAGCACCTCGGCGAGCAGCGGGATGGGCTCCTCGCGCTCGTAGCGCGCCACCACCTCGGTGCCGCTCGCGTCGACGCCCATCGGCAGGTCGCGCAGCACCCGCAACCGCGACAGCTGATCCCACTGGAGATCGACGACCTCACCGGCGAGCCCGGTCAGCCGCTCGAGGTTCGAATCGTGGACGCAGACGGCGCGGCGATCCTTGGTGATCCGGACGTCGAGCTCGATCGCCGGCACGCCGAGCTCGACGGCGCGGCGAAAGCCCGCGAGCGTGTTCTCCTGGTGCAGGTGCGGGACGCCGCGGTGGCCGACGACGATGGGCTTCGCCTTGCCGGCGAGGAAGGGATTGCGAGCCGGAGGTAGCACGTCAGGCTTTTGGCGCGATGTAGTAGCGGCCCTGCACGAAGGCCGCCTCGATCTCCGGCAGCACCTCGACCTTGGCCCGAAACAACGATCGCTCGACCTCGGACTTGTAGAACAGCAGCCACAACAGACCGCCGACCGCGGCGACGCCGAGGATGATCGTCAGCACCCCGGGCTTCAGGATGATCGCGCCGGCGGCCGCAGCGGTGGCGAGCTTGGCCTTGCCGAGCAGCCCCTTCCAGTGCTGGACCACCTGCGCGGCGAATGCGTCCCATGTCGGGATGGTGGCCTGTTGCAGCGTCGCCAGTTCGGGCATCGGCCCGGCCATGCCGCCGACCTTCAACGTCGCGCCGACGGCGTCGTAGAAGCTATGCGGCAGCGTCGCGCACTGCAGCTCTGCCTGGTTCGGGTTGGAGCGCAACAGGTGGATGATCGCGTTGCGCGCGTTCTCGTACTTGAGCGTCTTCGACAGCGTGTGGATGACCAGCGCGACGACGACGAACGTGCCGGCGATCGACAGGCCGTAACCGGCGACCGCCTTCAGCTTCGACGGCTTCTCTTCGGGCGGCGGCTTCGGCTCGCCGTCCTCGGTCTCCGACGCCTCCTGCGCCCACGCCTCGAGGACGGGGCAGGCCTGGAAGGCGATGAACAGGCCCAGGAGATACCCGGCGATCCGGACGGCGAAGCTGGCGCGGCGGCTCCTCATCGATCTTCACCATGATACACGGTCGCATGCACCCCGCGTTCTGGTACGGGACGGCCTGGAAAGAGGATCGTACCGAGCAGTTGACCGCGCTGGCGCTGGCCAGCGGCTTCCGCGCGATCGACACCGCGAACCAGCGCAAGCACTACTACGAGGCCGGGGTCGGCGCGGCGATCGCGCGCTCGGGCATCCCGCGGGAGCAGCTGTTCCTGCAGACCAAGTTCACCCACCTGGGCGGGCAAGATCAGCGGCTGCCGTACGACCCGCAGGCGCCGGTGGCGACCCAGGTCCAGCAGTCATTTGCCAGCTCGCTCGAGCACCTGGGGACGACCTATCTCGATTCGCTCGTGCTCCACGGACCGTCGGCGCACCACGGGCTGGCGCCGCAGGATGTCGAGGCGTGGCGAGCGATGGAGAGCTTGTGTGACGGCGGCGACGTGCGGCGGATCGGGATCAGTAACGTGTCGACGGATCAGCTCGAGCAGCTGTGCCAGCTGGCGCGGATCCAGCCGGCGTTCGTGCAGAACCGGTGCTACGCGTCGACGGGCTGGGACGCGCACACCCGTGCCGTGTGCCGGGCACGCGGCATTGGCTATCAAGGCTTCTCGTTATTGACGGCAAACCGGCGCGAGCTGGGCAGGCCGGTGATCGATCAGATCATGGGGCGGAGCGGGATGACGCGTGAGCAGGTGGTGTTCTGCTTCGCCTTGCAGGTCGGGATGATTCCACTGACAGGAACGTCGAGCGAGCGGCACATGAAGGACGATCTGGCCGTGCTCGACAAGCGATTGAGCGATGCCGACGTACGTGCGATCGAAGCGATCGCGACGACGTGAAAGAAAGCGTAAGCGAGTCGACGGCGAACCGTGGCTGGCTGGTGATTACCAGCCCTTCTTGCCCTTGCCGCGACCGCACGGGAAGCCGCCGCCGCCGGACACGCCGGTGTCGACGTTGATCACGGGCGGAGTCGCGACGCCGGCCGGTGCGGCGATCACACCGCCACCACCGCCGCCCATGCCGCCCATCATCATCATGATGAGGATCATCTGCATGGGATCCATCGAGGAGTTGTTCTTGCTGGAGGCGAGATCCTTGATCGAGCTGGTGATCGACGACAGCATCGCGGTGATCTCGGAGTCGCTGCCCTTGGAGCGCGCGGCGCCGCCGGCGACGTTCTGCAGGGCTTCGAGGGCAATGGCTTCGAACTCGTTGGTGGGCTTCGTGGACATGGGCTTGCTTTCCGGGTGGGGTGAGGGGCCACGGTTGGTGAGCCGCGGTTGTTCCGGGTTACAGCAGCCGACGTGCCACGACGGAGTGGCCGGGCTTTCGCGCAGTTGCCTCGCTTTCCCCGGGTAACGTCTCCGGCAGACGCATCCCGCGGTTTACGACCCGAGTCGGGGTACGTTCCCCAGGTGCTGCTGTTGCGCATGGTGCAGGAGCGGTTTCACCGCGACACCGAGGGCCGGCCGATCCGCGAGAGCCGCACGCCGCCCGAGCTTTTGCGCGAGGGAGAGATCGAGCTCAAGCAGTGCCCCTATCCGGGATCTCGCTACCTCCACAAGAACCCGATGAACGTGTCCGCGCTGCGCCAGATGTCGGCGCACTGGGACGAGATGATCGACTGCATCGGATTTCTCCGCGAGGCGTATCGAGCGGCTCGCGGTGACTACCGTCACGACCTGATGGACATCTGGCGCGTCGGCCAGATGGGCTCGGCGCTGCCGTGGTTCTACATCCTGCGTCTCGGCGAGACCTGTCCCGCGTATGCGGCGGCGCTGTCGAAGGCGACCCTCGGCGTCGGCATCTGGGGCGCGCGCGTGCTGATCGATCAGTTCGCGGCGCACACGTTTCGGAACCCGGGGTCGGCGTGGACCGCCCAGGCGATCTGGGAGACGTCGGAGGCGAACCACACGCTGATCGCCGAGTACGAGGTGTGCGCGGCCTCGCAGAACATGATGCTGAAGTTCTACGAGCCATACGTCGCCGCGACGCCGGTCGAGAACCTCGGTGCGGTCGCGCGGCTGCTACCGGTACGCGACGAGCTCGTGCGCTTCACCGCGCACTACATCGCGTTCAAGCAATGGATCTGGATCTACTGGCTGGCGCGGCGCTGGCTCGTGCTCGAGCTGCAAGCCGCGGTGGGCGAGCAGCCCGAGCATGCCGAGCACCTCGAGCCCGATGCCGAGCCGCCCGACTTCTTTCTCCTCCAGCCGCAGCAGCCGGCCGAGCTGCCGCTCGAGCATCGCCGCCACTGGTTCGCGCAGCTCGGCGCGCTGGTCGAGCCGTTCTGTCCCGACGGCAGCGACGCGCCGTATCGCGCCCACGTCGCGAAGCTCGCGCTGATCATGAGCGAGGAGCCGCCGGAGCTCGAGCGGGTCGCGCTCGACGTCCAGCAACATCTGCCGGCGTGTAACGCCGCACTACGAATCGCGCGCGCGGCCTGCATGTTCGCCCGGCTCGACGCGCTGCACGGGGACGTGATCGCGACCACCGAGGCGGGCTTCCGCGGCGACGCCAGCGCCTCGATCGACGCCGGCGTTCGCGATGCCGTGCTGCGCTCGAGCCCGCGCGCGCTGTTCGCCCGCTACGCGCCCGCGCTGTTCAGCTAGCCTTCGCAGTAGTCGCATTCGCGGCGAGCCACGCGGCGAGCTCGCGCTGGACGCGTGCCACCGATGGCCGGCCGAGCGCGCGCTCGTAGTATGCGGCCAGGTGCTCGAACCGATCGATCGGGTGGAGCGCGTGGTCGGCGAGCGCCGGGATCAGCGAGCAGTCGGCGGCGGTGAACGACTCGCCCATCACCCAGGTGCGGTTCGCGAGGTGGCGATCGATGCCGACGAACAGCGCGTCGAGTCGCTCGTGTGCCATGTGGACGCGCTCGGGATCCTTGGTCTCGGCATGCTGGTCCCGCTTGATCGTGCCGTACGACTCGGTGATGTAGAGATCCGCGATCCGATCGTGAAATCGGGTCTGCCGCGCGAGGTCGCGATCCTCGGGGATCAACCGCGGGCCGCTGCCCTGACCGTCGAGGTACTCGACGATGATCGACGACTCGGGAATCTTCCAGCCGTTGTCGAGCACCAGCACCGGGACCTTGCCGAGCGGCGTGATCTCGAGGAGCTTGGCGCGATCCGCCGGATCACCCGGATAGAGATTGATCGGCTCGAACGCGATCTGCTTCTCGTAGAGCGCGATCAGGACCTTCTGGGCGTAGCGAGACAGTGGGTACGTGTAGAGCTTCATGCCGGTAGAGACGAAGCCCCGCCGCGAAACTCATCGCTCGATCGTCGCCGGCACGCCGAATTTCGGCAGCAGCGCGCGATCGACGAACGCGTGCATCTCGGTGATCTTGCCGTCGCGCACGTACAGCACCTGGATCGCGTAACCGACGTACGGCGCGTCGCCGGTGCGGCGATACGACGCGAACGTCAGGGCGTCGGCCCCGGCGATCCGCAGCATGCGGCGCGGCTGGGTCGTCATCTTCGGCCCGAACAATGCGCGCGCGGCCTCGGCGCCGCGGAACCAGGTCGGCACCGGCGGCATGCTGATCGTGACGTCGTGGTGGAGCAGGGCGACCAGCGCATCGATGTCGCCGGCTTCCCAGGCGGCGATGTAGCGCGCGGCGATCGCGTCGCCGTCGGTGACCGCCGTGCTGTCGCGCAGCGGCTCGAGCGTCGCGCGTGCGCGTTGCAGGGCGCTGTTGACCGCGGCCACGCTGGTGTCGAGCAGCTCGGCCACCTCGGCGGCGGACCAGCCGAGCACGTCGCGCAGGATCACGGCCGCGCGCTGCGTGGCCGGCAGGTGCTGCAACGCGACGATGAACGCGAGCTGCACGCTCTCGCGCTGCGAGTACAGGGCCTCGGCGCTCGGCGGCGCATCGCTCCACATCCCGGGCGCGGCGGGCTCGACCCACAACAGCTCGCCGACCGGCTCGATCGGGGCGAGCGGATCGCGCGGTGCGCCGTGCTCGGAGGGCAAGCCGTGGCGCGGGCGGCGGCGGATCTCGTCGAGGCAACGATTGGTCGCGATCTTGTAAAGCCACGACCGCATCGACGACCGGTGCTCGAACCCGTCGATGCCGCGCCACGCGGAGAGTAGCGTCTCCTGGACCTGATCCTCGGCATCCTGGAGCGAGCCGAGCATGCGGTAGCAGTGGGCAGCCAGCTCCCTGCGAAACGGCCGGACCAGCTCTTCAAAGGTATCGGGGCTCATGACGGTATAGACGTGGCCCGCCGGCAAGACTCATCGGTCACTCGGAAGGTTCGAACACGAACGGATAGTTGATCGTCACGGTGACGCCGCCGGCTGGTTTCGGGAACTTCGACCTGGTCTTGATCACCGCGTTGATGCAGGTGCCGACCACCTGGTCGCCGATCGGCGTCGTCGATCTGACGATGCTGCCATCCTCACCGACCACGAAGGTGACACCGATCGTGCCGTCGAGACCCGGACGCTTCGCGAGCTCGTCCGTGTAGCAGGCGCGGATCTGGTCGACGTTCGCCATCACGATCGTGCGGATCAGCTCGGCCGGAAAGCCGCGCTGGACCTCCGCGCTGCCGGCACCGGCGGGCTTCTTCGCCTCGGCCGTCGCGGCGTCCGGCGCCGCTGCATCGGGCAGCGCATCGGGTGTCGCCGCCATGGCGGCATCGGGGGGCTCGGGCGCCACCGGCTTCGGCTTGTCGGGCGGCCGGTCGGCCGGCGCCTCTTCACCCGACGAGCATCCGATCGCCAGGATGGCGAGCAGCCGCATCAGCCGGCCGTGTCGAAGATGAAGGGATAGGTGATCGT
>JAEYYY010000462.1 GCA_023430775.1 Pseudomonadota bacterium | reverse complement strand
CTCGTGGGCTCGGAGATGTCTATAAGACACAGCTCGAGAAGCGGCGCGAGTACTGCGCGACGCTGTGGGCGTACTCGCTGATGCACCGCGACGCGCCGCGGATCCGGGTCTACCTCCGAGGGCTGCGCCAGCGCCTCGCGGAGGCCGGGCCGGTGGTCGACATGCTGGATCTCGATGCCGAGGCACTCGGCACCTACGAGCACCTCGAGCTGTCACCGCTGATCAACGCGCGCGCGCATCGCCTCGGTCCGAAGTTGCGGATCTTGAACGACGGGCTCGCCGCACAGTATCAGCGGTTCCTCGAGCTCGTCGCGCATCGCAAGCAACCGACGAGCGAGGACCTGCTCGCGGCTGCGCATTATCTGCTCGCCCAGGATCGCGTCGACGACGCGCTCGCCATGCTCGGCCGCGTGCGCACCGACGAGATCGCCGATCGCATGCAGCACGATTACCTCGCCGCGTACCTCGCATGCGTCACCGGCGAACTCCCGCGTGCACGCGATGCCGCCGCGCGGTGGCGCGAGCATCCCGTCGATCGCTGGCGTCACAAGTTCGGCGCGCTCCACGCGATGCTCGACGAGGTCGAAGGTTCTTCGGGTCCCGCGATCGTCGATCCGCGCAGCCGCGAACAGCAGCACGCCGACCTCGCGGCGAAGCAGCCGTCGTTCGACCTCGCGCTCGATCGCGACGGCATCGCGATCCATAGCCAGCACGTCAGGGACCTCGACCTGCGGTTCTTCGAGATGGACATCGAGCTGCTGTTCTCGCGGCAGCCGTTCGTGCAGTCCGATATCACCCGGTTCTCGTTCATCGAGCCCGGGCATCGGCTGGCGTTCCAGGAGCTACCGCCCGAGCACCGCGTCGAGTGGCCGGCCGCGCTACGCGGCAAGAACGTCGTCGTCGAGGCGGTCGGCGCCGGCCAGCGCAAGGCCAAGATCCACTACGCGAACGACCTCACCGCCACGCTCGCGAACCAGGTCGGTCAGGTCCGGGTCCAGCGAATCTCCGATCGCACGGCCCTGCCGGCGACCTACGTCAAGGTCTACGCCCGCAAGCACGGCGGGGCGGTGGCCTTCTACAAGGACGGCTACACCGACCTGCGGGGCTGGTTCGACTACGCCTCGCTGTCGACTACCGATCTCGACCACGTCGAACGGTTCGCGATTCTCGTATGCTCTGATCAGGCGGGCGCTGCGATCCTGGAAGCCAACCCGCCGGTGAGATGATCGGCCACGTCGTCGGGAAGTACAAGATCCGCGAGAAGATCGGCGAAGGCGGGATGGGTGTGGTCTATCGCGCCGAGCACCTGATGCTGTCGAGCCCGGCGGCGATCAAGATCCTGCTGCCGCAGTTCACCACCCAGCCCGCGGTGGTCGAGCGGTTCTTCACCGAGGCCAAGGCCACGAGCACGATCGTTCACCCCGGCATCGTCCAGGTGTTCGACTTCGGGCGTCTCGAGGATCAGCGCGCGTACATCGTGATGGAGCTGCTCAAGGGCGAGACCCTGACCGCGTTCCAGGCGCGGCGCGGCATCGTCGATCCATCGCTGGCCGTGCAGATCGGCATCCAGCTGCTGTCGGCGCTCGAGGCCGCGCACGTTCGCGGTGTCGTCCATCGCGACGTCAAGCCCGACAACATCTACCTCGTTCGCGACCCCACCGCGCCCGGCGCGATCCGCGTCAAGGTGCTCGACTTCGGCATCGCGAAGCTGCTGTCCGAGCGCCCGAAGAAGAGCGAGGCGATCGTCGGCACGCCGTCGTACATGGCGCCCGAGCAGTGTCGCGGCGATGACCAGATCGATGCGCGCGCCGATCTGTACGCGGTCGGCTGCATCCTGATGACGCTCCTCACCGGCCGGCCACCGTTCGATGCCGACGCACCCACCGACGTGATGGCGATGCAGATCTATCAGCCGGCGCCGCGCCTGCGCGACGTCAACCTCAACATGCCGCCCGAGCTCGACGCGCTGATCGCGAAGATGCTGGCGAAGTCGCCCGCCGAGCGCACGCCGTCGGCCGCGTGGGCGCTCGCCGCGCTCGAGCGGATGGCGCTGCCCACGTTGACCGGCGAGATTCCGCTCATGCACTTCGGCGGCGGACCGAAGCAGGCCGCGGCGACGTCCTTCAAGGAGGAGGAGAAGTCGTTTCCGATCCAGGTGCTCGTGATCGCGGTCATGCTCGCCCTCGTCGCGTTCGCCGCGATCGCGTTTCTGTTGTGATGCGGCTCTATCACTACGTCGGATCCGAGGAGATCGCGCGCGTGGCTCGCCGAGCTGCCGCCCGACTGGAACTTCTAGAGCTCTTCTTCTTCGTCGTCGGCAGGCGCTTCTGGCTCGGCCTGCAGCAGCGAGCTGAGGTGACGGAACAGCTTGCGCGCGGAGCCCGGCGGCTTGCCGGTATCGCGCTCGCGCTGCGCGGCATCGATCAGCCTCGGCAGCTCCTCGTCCTCGACGGGAAACTCCTTCAACGCGGCAGTACCTTCGGCGATCAACCGATCGCGCCAGCGCTCGACGGTGTGGAAGAACTGGATCCCCGGATCGTTGGCGGTGCCGACGTTCTCGATCTTCGAGGTCAGCTCGACGAGATCGACGCCGCGCAGATCTCCCGCCAGCGTGCGCTCGGCGCGCCGGCGCGCCTGCGGTGACTCGACCTGGCGCGCGCGATCGATCGCCTCCCGCAGCTCGTCGTCGACCATCAGCTTGGCGAGCGTCGCCGGCTTCATCTCCATCAGGATGCGCGCCAGCTTGGCCGAGCGATCGCCCGCCTTCTTGGTCTGGCTGCGCGAGATCTGGCGGGCGGTACGATCGTCTTGCTTCATGCGCTGGCTGCCGGTGGCGTGATCCGCATCGAGGCCGAGCTCATCACCGTGTGCCCGGTCCGTGCGGCATGCACGATGGCCATGCTTACCGCAGTCTCGACGTCGGGCGCATAGGCGATCTGCCCCGGCACGCGCTCGATGCCCGCCTCCTTCATGATGTCGTGGACCTCGGTGGTGACCCCGGCGAAGATCACCTTGACCTTCGATCGCTTGAGCCGGTCGAGGACCGATTCGAGCGCGACCAGGCCGGTGGCATCCATCGTCGGCACGTTCTGCATCGAGACGATCACCGTGTGGTCGAGGTTCTCTCCGCCCGAGGCGGTGTGGATCGCTTCCATCGCCGTCTTCGCGGCGCCGAAGAACAGCGGCCCGGCCACCTCGTACACCCGCACGCCAGGCGGCACCGTGAACTTCTCGAACTTCATCTGGCCGACCGGCGTGGTCTTGGTCAGCACGGCCATCCGCTTCATGAACATCAGCGCGGCGAGCAGCACGCCGAACGTCACCGCGATCACCATGTCGAACATCACGGTGAGGCCGAAGCACGTCATCATCACCACCACGTCGGAGCGCGGCGCGATCCGCGCGAGACGAATGAAGTGGCGCGCCTCGCTCATGTTGCGAGCGACGATCAACAGCAAGCCCGCGAGGGCCGCCATCGGCAAGTAGCCGACGAGCGGCGCCAGCGCGATCGTGCACGCGAGCACGAAGATCGAGTGCAGCACCGACGAGAACGGCGAGCGCGCGCCGGCGCGGATGTTGGTGGCGGTGCGAGCGAGCGCACCGGTCGCGGCGATGCCGCCGAAGAACGGGCACACGATGTTGGCGATGCCGAGCGCGATCAGCTCGGAGTTCGGATCGTGCTCGCTGCCGCTCATGCCATCGGCGACGACAGCCGCCATCAGCGATTCGATCGCGCCGAGGATGGCGATCGCGAACGCCGATGGCAGCAACTCGCGAATGAGGGTGTAGTTGAAGACCAGCGGAGTCTCGCCCTCCGACCACGGCAGCACCGGCAACGGCGGCAGCGGCGGGATGCCCGCGTGGGTCTCGCCGCCGAGCACGTAGGAGAACTTCGAGTTGATCGTGGTCGCGTGGAAACCGGGAATCAGATAGCCAGCGAGGATGACGAGCAGCGTGACCACGGTCAGCGCGACCAGCGGTGCCGGCACCTTCTTCAAGATCTTCGGCAACACGAGTAGCAGCACGACGGTGACCACGGCGATCAGCACGTCCCAGCCGTTGATGCCGCCGCGCGCCTCGATCACTGCCCCGACGTACTCGAACGTGCCCTCGGTGCGCGTCAGGCATCCGGCCGCTGCGGCGTCGACGGTGCCGGGTGGACAGCCTTGCTGCCCGAACACGTCCTTGAGCTGGAACAGCGCGATCACCACGGCGATGCCGGCGGTGAACCCGGTGGTCACGGGATGCGGCACGAACTGCATCAACCGTCCGAGTCGTGCGAGCCCCATCGCCAGCAAGATCACGCCGGCCATCGCGCCGGCGACCAGCAAGCCACCGAGCCCGTACTTGTGGACGATCGGCAGCAGGATCACGACGAACGCCGCCGTCGGACCGGTGACCTGAAACTGCGTGCCGCCGAGCAGCGCGCACAGCACGCCGGCGATGATCGCGGTGTAGAGGCCGTGTTGCGGCGGCACCTCGCAGGCGATCGCGAGTGCCATCGATAGCGGCAGCGCGACCACGCCGATGACGAGCCCCGACAGCAGGTCGGCCTTGAAGTCCTGCCGCGTGTAGCCCTCGCGCAGCCGCCGGCGCAGTCCCCACCCGAGGAGATCCTTCGCCGAGTACGTGAGGGCGAGTTGCTCGCGAACCTTGTCGCCGAGCTTGTCGACGTACCGCAGTCCCCGCTTCAGCACCTTGCCGGGGAAGATACTCCTCCCGTCATGGACGTCGCCAGTTAGGACGTCGAGCGGGCAGCACAGGTTGACTTTGCCGCCCCTGCCTGCCACGCAAGTACCCATGCACCATCGACAATCGCTGTCGATCGCGACATCGGGTCGCGGGACGACCGACATCACGAAGCAGGTCGCGCAAATCGTGCGCGATTCCAAGGCTCGTGATGGCCTCGCGACCGTCTGGATCCATCACACCAGCGCATCGCTGATCGTCTGCGAGAACGCCGACCCGTCGGTGCGCCGCGATCTCGAGACGTTCGCCGCGAAGCTGGTGCGCGACGGCGATCCGATGTTCTCGCACGATGCCGAGGGCGACGACGACATGCCGGCGCACGTCCGCAGCGTGCTGACCCAGACGTCGATCGGCATTCCGATCGCGGATGGCAAGCTCGTGCTCGGTACCTGGCAGGGCCTCTACCTGTGGGAGCACCGGACGTCGCCGCACGAGCGGAAGGTCACCGTCACGGTGATCGGTGAGTGAGATCCGCGACGCCCTCGCCGCCCTCGCCGCGAGCGATCCGGATCTGAAGCGCTTCGGCGCCGCGCACCATCGCTACCAGCTCGCACCTCCCGGCCATCGCTCTCCCCACGACCTCCCCACCGATCTGATCGAGTTCGTCACCACGGTCGGTGCATCGGGTGCCGGTCCCGGCTACGGCTTCCTCGGCATCGCGACTGTCGTCGAGGCCGCGCGCCCGTGGAGCAAGGGCGTCGTCGTCGCGCACCTCGGTTGCGGCTACGCGGCGATCGCATCGCTCGACGGCCAGGTCTGGATCGACGCACCCGCGATCGGCGTCGTCGAACCGATCGCGCCGTCGTTCACCGCCTGGTATCGCGCCTGGCTCGCGAGCACTTCCCGATCGGGGACAGGATCGGCGTCTGGCGCGAAGTGGCAGATCGTCCCACCGAACGTCTGTCCGTTGCCGAATGCCGTCTCCGGCTTCCTCGCCCTCCACGAGCAGCGGCTCGACATCGAGTCCGGCACGCTGTCGGGACCCGCGCTGCGCGAAGCGCTCGCCGAGCTCGGGCCGCACGCGATCGAGATCGCCGCGACCGACTCGCTGCTGTTCGCGAACGGCACCCGCGTCGATCCGTGCGAGACCTGCGCGGAGCTGATCGAGTCGCTCGACCTGCCGGCGGAGGTCGTTCGCCCCGCGTGACTGTCAGACCCGTTGTCTAAGGTCCGGGCCATGATCGTGTTCTCTAACCATCGGCTCGGGCCCGCCGCCGAATTGCTGGTTTCTCGCGAGGTTGCGGAGGACATGCTGCGCCAGACGGCCACCGCCGCGGCCGCGTCGGCAGGCAATCACTGGGAGCGCGAGCTCGTGCGCTGGCTCCACGATCGCGCGGCGTCCTCGGCGCTCGATGTCGGCGAGGTCGCGTGGTCGCCGGAGCACTTCGAGCGGCAGCGCCGGTTCCTGATCGCGGCGATCGAGAATGCCGCGCGAACCTCCGCGCACGCCCGTGCCCTGCATCGCTGGGCCGCGATGATCGAGGCACATCCAAGGGACTCTGTACAGGTGGGCAGGCGCTGGAGCTGGCTCGCAACCGCTTGAGATCGCTCGCTTAAAACGACAAGACTCCGAGAAAGTGCCGTCATGGCCGGGTGCTAGAGTGGCCCCGTGGCAAACGCCGTTCTGGGTCCTGTGGGCGGTCCGGGGTTCTATCCCCAACCGAACGAATGGACCTGTGGTCCGTTCGCCCTCAAGCACGCGCTGCTCGCGCTCGGCCGCATGGTCGATGTCTCGCAGATCGCGTCGACCGCACGCACCCACTGGTGGTCGGGCACCAACGAGATCCAGCTCGCTCGCGCCGCGCGCACGTTCGAGTGCGACCTCGTGCTCGAGCGCCGGAGCGATGCCGAGGAGGCGCGCAAGGTACTGACCAAGCACCTGCGCGAGCAGACGCCGGTGTTGCTCTGCGTCGAGGAGTGGTCGCACTGGATCACGGTGGTCCGCGCGGAGGATCGCCGGTTCGTCGTCGTCGACTCGCAGGACGATCCACTGCTGTCGGTCCGCACCTGGCCGCAGCTCCGCAAGTGGTGGAGCTATCACGACACCGACTACGCGATCGATCGCCCGCCCACGCTCTACGATCTGATGGCGGTGTCGCCGCGGTTCCGCACCACGGTGAAGGCCGACTTCTCCGTCGAGCGCGTCAAGTTCCTGCGCCGCCCCGAGAACCGCCGGCTCGCTCGCCACTGGAACGAGTACCTCGAGGATCTGCTCGAGATCTGCAAGCCGCCGTCGGTGCGCATCGTCGAGCCGCTGTCGATGGGCGAGTTCCTGCGCCGCCACCAGGAGCTGCTCGTCACCCGCGTCGTCTACTGGCACGGCGACGTGTCGCGCGACGAGGTCAACCGGATCCTGCGCGACCTTCGCTTCGTGTCGGAGACCTACGGCCTCGTGATCCCCGCGTCGATGAGCCGGCGCGCGCTCGCAGATCTCGCGATCCTGGTCTCGCTGTGGGCGTGCGCCGATCGAGGCATCAACGGCATGTTCGGCTCGCCGGGTGCGGATGCCCGCCCTTCGCAGTCGCCGAAGCGCCGCAAGAAACGCAACGGCACCAAGCGCTAACGCAGCCGATCGACGACGGCGTCGTGCACCGCGCGGCGCAGCGCCTTGATGTCGTCGACGGACGTGCCACCGCGCGTCGGGTGCACGCGGTTGGTCAGCAGCACCACCCAGCGGCGGTTCGGTAGGTCGAGCCAGATCGAGGTGCCGGTGAAGCCGGTGTGACCGATCGCGCCGTCGCGCGGCCACCGATCGCCGGCGTTCGAGATGCCGGGCTCGTGCGATGGCGTGTCCCAGCCGAGTCGCCACGTCGTCGTTGGCGCAGCGGACTCGCGTACGAACCGCTGCACGACGTCTGCCCGGAAGCGTCCGGCGGGATGCCCCGCATGCGCGTCGACGATCGCGCGCGCGAACAGCGCGACATCGCCGAGCGTCGCGAACAACCCGGCGTGACCGGCGACGCCACCACCGTAGAAGCAGTTCTCGTCGTGGACCACGCCGCGCACGACACCTCGACCGAGCCCGTGCGGATCGTCGGCCTCCGTCGCGACGCAGTTGTTGATCGGCGTCATCGTCCCGAACTTCGCGCCGAGTCCCAGTGGCCCCGCGACGCGCTCGGCGAAGGCTTGCTCGAGCGGCACGCCGGCGGCGCGCTCGACGATCGCTCCGAGCTGGATGAAGCCGAGGTCGGTGTAGACGGTGCTGACGCCGGGGGCGCTCGCGGGTGTGCGCGCCGCCAGCGAGAGCAGCTCGCCGCGGCGATCGGGGTGGTCGCCGACCGCGAGCTGGCGGAAGAACTCGACGTGAGCGACGCAGCCCGACGCGTGCCCGAGCAGGTGGCGCACGGTGCCGGTGCTCGCGGCCTCGGGGATCCAGCGCCGGATCGGCGCATCGAGGTCGAGCAGGCCATCGCCGACGAGCGTCATCGCACAGGCGACCGTGCACATCGGCTTGGTGACCGAGGCGAGGTCGAACAGGGAGTGCTCGTCGACCTCGACCCCGAGCTCGGGGACCCGCTGGACGTGACCGCGAAACAGCCGCTCGACCTCGACACCTCCGTCGCCCACCGAGATGGCAGCGCCCGAGCCGACGCCCCGCACGAGCGCCTCGTCGAGGAGTGCGGCGATTTCGTTCACGGATGTCATCCTACTCCGTCGCGCCGCCGACCACGTCGGCATGCTAGTCTCGACGCCACGTGACACGGTACGAGCTGCTCGACCGCATCGGCGTCGGCGGCATGGCGGAAATTTTCCGCGGCAAGGCCGTGGCCGCCGGCGGCTTCGAGAAGCCCGTCGCGATCAAGAGGATACTTCCGCACCTCTCGCAGGATCGCCGCTTCGTCGAGCTGCTGATCGCCGAGGCCAAGGTGCTGAGCCTGCTCAAGCACCGCAACATCGTGCAGATCTTCGATGTCGGCCTCGGTGACGACGGCAAGTACTTCCTGGTGATGGAGTACGTCGACGGCAAGGATCTGCGCGCGATCCAGACCGCGCTCGAGGTCCGGCGCCGGCGGATGCCGTTCGACCTCGCGCTGCACATCGGCGCCGAGATCTGCGAGGCGCTCGAGCATGCCCACGCGGCAAAGGCACCGGACGGCAAGCCGATGTCGCTGGTCCACCGCGACGTGTCGCCGTCGAACGTGCTGCTGTCGCGCGCCGGCGAGGTCAAGCTCACGGACTTCGGCATCGCGAAGCGCGCCGAACAGGAGCAGACCGGTCACGGCGCGGTGCGCGGCAAGTTCGCGTACATCTCGCCGGAGCAGGCGCGCAACGAGCATCTCGATCCGCGCAGCGACGTGTTCTCGGTCGGCGTGCTGCTGTGGGAGCTGGTCTGCAATCGCCGGCTGTTCTCGGGGCTGGGCGATCTCGAGGCGCTGCGCGCCGTGCGCGAGGCGAAGGTGCCGCGCCCGCTCGAGGTCGATCGCAACCTGTCTCCCGATATCGATCAGCTGCTGATGGCCGCGCTGTCGCGCGATGCGAAGAATCGTCCGACGGCCGGACAGTTTGGCCAGAAGCTGCGCGCGATCCGGTACTCGCTCGAGGTCACCGTCGGCGATCCGGCGAGCGAGCTCGCACGCGTGATCGAGAACGCCGACGAGGTGCAGCGCCAGAGCGCGCAGATGATGGCGCAGCACCTGCCCGCCAGCGCCGGCAACTCGATGAGTGGCTTCGAAGGCTCCGAGCCGAGCGAGCACACGGTGATCCGGATCCGCACCGCCGATGACTTCGCGATGCGCGACAAGGACGGCGCCAGCGTCGCGAAGGCGCGCATGGTGATCGATCGTTTCGAGGAAGAGGAGACCCGCCAGGCCCAGCTCTCCGGCGATCAGCTGCGCGTGCTGCGCGGCGGCCGTCGCGATAGCCAGGAGATCGAGCCTCCGAAGCCACCGCGCTTGCCCGGCGTGGCACCGGGACCGGCGCGCAGTCGTCGACAGACCGACGAGCCCACGGTGTCGCGCGCGCCGCTGCGCACCGACGAGGTCGCGACGTTCGCGTCGAACCTGATGAACGAGCGGACGACCGAGGACTCGGTCAACCAGCACTACGACTCCGACGAGAGCACGCGCCTCGTCGCACCGCGCGATCGCCGCACGCCGATGCCCGAGCGCGTCGCGCTGCCGCGGCCGGCGACGGCGCCGCCGCCGATGCCCCCTGGTGCGCGTACGCGATCGCCATCGCCACCGCCGTTCACCAGCCCCGGCACCGTACACGAGCGCGCCGGTGTCCCCGGCTTGCCACAGCGCTGGCCGACGCCACCGGGTGCGTCGCCGCGCGCGAAGGCGGACGAGTCGACGATCGACGAGCAGCCGAGCATCAGCGTCACGCCGCAACCTCCCTCGCTACCACCACCGCCGATGCCGCCGAACGGCATGGGCATGCAGCCGCACATGCAATCGGGAATTCAGCCCGGCATGCAATCGCAGCCCGGCATGCAGTCGGGCATCCAGCCCGGCATGCAATCGCAGCCCGGCATGCAGTCGGGCATCCAGCCCGGCATGCAGTCGCAGCCCGGCATGCAGTCGGGCATCCAGCCCGGCATGCAATCGCAGCCCGGCATGCAGGGGATGCAGCCCGGCATGCAGTCGCAGCCCGGCATGCAGTCGGGCATCCAGCCCGGCATGCAATCGCAACCCGGCATGCAGGGGATGCAGCCCGGCATGCAATCGCCGCCCGGCATGCCGCCGACACCGGTGCCCGATGCGATGTCGAACGCGATGATGCCTCCGAACGGCATCGATCCGAACCACCGATCGCAGACCTCGCCACCGATGTT
>JAEYYY010000428.1 GCA_023430775.1 Pseudomonadota bacterium | reverse complement strand
GGTCGACCCACAGCGCGCGCAGCGCCGACTTCGAGGGACCGCCGATCGCGATCTGCTGGAGCCCCAGCACCCTGAACGGTCTGGTCATCGCGACTCGCCGAGCGTCCGCAGCCCCGGGCGCTTCGCGTTGACCAGGATCGCCATGTTGCCCGACGGGTGCAGGTTGTCGCGCATCAGCTGATGGCACTCGCCGGTCTCCTCGAACTTGAACGTTCGCGACAGGCACGGATCCATCTGCTCGGCGATCACCAGATCGTTGGCGCCCTTCGCCTGCTCGTCGTTCGCGAAGTGCGAGCCCTGGAGGCGCTTCTGCCGCATCCAGTGGTAGCGAAGATCGAGCGTGGCGTTGTAGCCGGTGGTGCCGGCGCAGATCACGACCATGCCGCCCGTCTCGCACATGAAGCACGAGGTCGGCAGCGTGGTCTCGCCGGGATGCTCGAAGACGATCGTCGGCGACTTCTTCTCGCCGAGCGCCTCCCAGAACGCCTTGCCGAACTCGCGCGCGCCCTTGAGCCACAGGTTGTATTCGATGTCGTCCGACCAGCGCGGCAGCTTCCCCCAGTGCGAGAACTTGCGGCGATCGATGACGCCGACGGCGCCGAGCTTCTTGCAGAACTCGGTCTTGGTATCGCCCGAGACCACGGCGACCGGCCGCGCACCCGCCGCGCGCGCGATCTGGATCGCCATCGAGCCGAGCCCGCCGGCGCCGCCCCAGATCAACACCGGCTCGCCGGGACCGACGACGTTCGGCGCCCAGCCGTGCAGCATGCGATACGCGGTGGCCGCGACCAGCATGTACGCCGCGGCCTCCTCCCACGTCAGGTGAGCGGGCTTGGGCAGACACTGGTGGTCCTGCACCTTGGTGTACTGCGCGAACGAACCCCAGTTCGACTCGTAGCCCCAGATGATCTGCGACGGAGCGAACATCGGATCCTTGCCGGCCACCACCCACGGATCGTCGTGGTTCCACATGCCGCAGTGAACGACGACCTCGTCGCCGACCTTGACGTTGCGAACATCCTTGCCGACCGCCCAGACCACGCCCGACGCATCGCTGCCGCCGATGTGGAAGTCTTCCGTCTCGCCCTTCTTCTGGCGGTTCTTGATGACGTCGATGGGGATGCCCATCGCGGCCCACACGTTGTTGTAGTTGACGCCGGCGGCCATCACGTAGACCAGGACGTCGTGCGGACCGAGCTCCGGGATCGCGACCGCCTCTTGCTTGAAGGCATCGCGCGGCTCGCCGAACCGCGAGGCGCGGATCAGCTGCGCGAGCATCCGGCGCGGGACGACACCGAGGTCGGGAACGTCACCGAGCTCGAGTAGATCGACATGACCTTGCTGTAGGGCGGCGTTTGACACGGTGAGTCAAGCGTACGCGATTCTCGTCGAAGCGGAAGGATTTCGATCGCATGCCTCACGCGATCCCGCGCGAAGCGCGCTCAGCTGTCACGCACCGTCACAGCCGCGCGGCGACTGCGGCAGCAGCGCTCGGAGGTTGGTCCGGCTCGATGAACATCCACTTGAGCTCGGGGCGAACACCGCGCAGCCGGGCCTCGATCTCGTTGATCAGCTTCACGGTCTGCTCGACCGACAGATCCGATCGGAAGTGCATCTTCATCGCGACCAGGATCTCGCCGGGTCCCTGCTGCACCGTGATGATCCGGAACACCTCGATCACCTCGGGGCTCTGCTTCACGACGGTCCGGATCTCCTGCGAGAGCTCGGTGTCCGCCGCCTCGCCGAGCAGCAGCGACTTGACCTCGATGGCGAGGAACACGGCGATGCCGATCAGCACCGCGCCGATGCCGAGCGTGCCGATCGCGTCGAACATCGGGTCGCCGGTGATCCACGACAGCACCACCGCGACCAGCGCGATCGCCAGGCCGAGGCACGCCGCGAAGTCCTCGCCGAAGATGACGACGAGATCGGAGTCCTTGCTCTCCTTGAGGTAGCGCACGATCGATCGCCCGGCGCGCCGCTGGTTGACGGCCTTGATCGCGCCGGCCATCGACCACAGCTCGAGCGCGAGCCCGAACGCGAGGATGCCGACCGCGATGTACGGGGCGTCGACCGGCGACGGATGCCGCAGCTTGTGGATGCCCTCGTAGATCGAGTACGCGCCGCCGCCGAGGAACAGCAGCATCGCGACCATGAACGACCAGAAGTAGAGGTTCCTGCCCTGCCCCAACGGATAGAGGTCGCTCGGCGGCCGCTTGCTCTGCTTGAGCCCGACGAGCAACAGCACCTGGTTGATGCAGTCGGAGAGCGAGTGCAGCGTCTCGGCGAGCATCGCTCCCGAGCCGGTGACCACGGCGCCGACGCCCTTGCTGACCGCGATCAGAAAGTTCGCGGCGAGCGCACGGAAGATGTAGCCGACGCCCTCTCCTCCGCCGGCCACGTCAGTCCATCCGGTCCGGCTCGATGAAGCACCACTTCACCTCGGGCACCTGGACGTGGAGGTTCTTCTCGAACGCGTTGATGCCGTCGACCAGCTGATCGCTGTCCATCTTCTTGAACTTGATCTTCATGGCGAGCAGCACCTCGCCCGGGCCCTGCTGGATGCTGAGGATGCGGAGCACCTTGTCGACGTTCGGATCGGCCTCGGCGAGCTCGCGGATCGACGTCACCAGCTTGCCGTCTGCCGCCTCGCCGACCAGCAGCGCCTTGATCTCGCGCGCGAGGAAGATCGCGACGCCGACCAGCACGATGCCGATCGCGAGCGATCCGACCGCGTCCCAGCGGCCGTCGTTGGTGGTCTTCGCGATCATCACCGCGATCAACGCGATCACGAGGCCGAGCACGGCGGCGCTGTTCTCGCCGAACACGACGACCAGATCGGAGTCCTTGCTCTCCTTGAGGTACTTGAAGAACGGGGTGTTGCCGCGCCGCTGGTTCATCAGCTTGATGTTGCCGATCGTCGCCCAGCCCTCGAGCACGATCGCGATGCCGAGGATGATGATCGCGATCGTGATGTCGCCGACCTCCTCGGGATGCTGGAACTTGTGGACGCCCTCGTAGATCGAGAACACGCCGCCGCCGGAGAACAGCAGCAGCGCGACGATGAACGAGTAGAAGTACATGTTGCGCCCGTAGCCGAGCGGGTGCGTCTCGTCGGGCTTCTTGTGGCTCTGCTTGATACCGACCAGGAGCAGCACCTGGTTGCCGCAATCGGCGAACGAGTGCAGCGTCTCCGCGAGCATCGTGCCCGAGCCGGTGATCGCCGCGGCCACACCCTTGCTGGCCGCGATCACCAGGTTCACCACCAACGACTTGACGACTTCGCTTGCAGAACCGGCCATGAATGACGCCCCTACTTGATCAACTTCGAGAGTGCCTTGAAGTCATCGCCCCCTGCACGCTCCAGGAGGTCGAACACGCAGACCTCCGTCGACGTCGGGATCGCCCCCGCGCGCTCGAGCAGACCGCAGCCGACCTTCCAGTTCGCCTTGGTGCGGCTGCTGATCGCGTCGACGGGCACGTGCACCTGATAGCCGCGGGCGACCAGATCGCGCGCCGTCTGATAGACGCAGACGTGCGCCTCCATGCCGGTGACGATGAACTGATCGCGATCCAGCCTCGGTCCTGTCGAGCGACCGACGATCGACGCGAACTCCGGCGTGCTCGCACCCGAGAACTCGGTCTTGTCGAAGCGGTGCAGCGTGGCCTTCGAGCCGACCAGCGAGGTCTCGATCGCCGGCAGCGTCGCGCCGAGACCCTTGGGGTACTGCTGGCTGACGATCACGGGGAGGCCGAGCCTGCCCGCGGCCTCGATCAGGATCTGCGTGTTCTTGACGACCTGGGCGGCGATCGCCTCGGGCATCGCGGGCACCAGCCGCTCCTGGAGATCGACGACGAACAGCGCCGCGCGCGTCCGCGAGAGCTTCACTGGGCAGCTCCGAGCGTGGCGAGCGCATCGACCAGGCGTTGATGGCGCGCTTGCTCGTCGACCAGCCGCGCGCGGTTCTCGGCGACGACCTCTTCGGCGGCCTTGGCCAGGAAGTCCGCGTTGCCGAGCTTCTTCTCGATCTGCGCGATCTCCTTGTTGGACTTCTCGATGTCCTTCGCGATCCGCGCCTTCTCGGCGTTGAAGTCGATCAGGCCACCGAGCGGCATCAGGATCTCGAGATCCGAGCCGACCAGCGCGCGCGCATAGGCGCCATGCTTGGCACTCTCGAGCCCCTTGTCGAGCGCCGCGAGCCGCTGCTTGACGAGCTCGGCATTCGCCGCGAGATCGAGCTTCGCGGTGACCTTCGCCGCCCGCTCGACGAGAGGCAGGTGACGCTCGAGCAGCGCGTGCCGCTCGGGGCCGGCGAGAAACTCGACGCCGATGTTCTGCGTCAGCGGCACGTTGTACGTCTGCCGCAGCATCCGGCACGCGACCGCGAGGTCTCGCACCAGCTTCATCTCCGCCTCGGCGCCGGCATCGACGAGCTCCTTGCTGGGCTGCGGGAACAGCGTGATCATCAGCGACTCGGGCAGCGCCTGGAGCTTCGGCAGCTTCTGCCAGATCTCCTCGGTGACGAACGGCGCGAACGGGTGCAAGAGGCGCATCGTGGTCTCGAGCGCGGTCGCCAGCACGCCCTGCGCGGTGTGCCGGCGCGCGGCCTTCGCCGGATCCGGCGCGACGCCTTCGGCCTGGTGCAGGTGCTGCTTCGACAGCTCGATGTACCAGTCGCACAGCTCGTCCCACACGAAGCTGCGGATCCGGATCGCGGCCTCGGCGAACTTGAAGCCCTCGAGCGCGGTCTGCACGTCACCGCAGACGGCCTGCAGGCGCGACAGGATCCAGCGCTCCGGCATCGTCAGCGCGGCGCGGCCGGCGGGCGTCTTGAGCTGCGCGTCGAACCGCTCGGGATCGAACCCGTCGAGGTTGATCAGCGCGAACCGCGATGCGTTCCACAGCTTGTTGATGAAGTTGCGCTCTTCCTCGACGCGCTCGACCGACAACCGGATCCGGCTACCCGTGTTGCGCACCGCGAGGGCAAAGCGCAGTGCATCGGCGCCCATCCCGGTGATGCCCGAGACCTCGATCGTCTCTTCCTTGCCGTCGCGGCCCTTTCGCTTCTTCTTGCGCGGGCCGAAGTTCTTCTTGATCGCGTCGATCGCGACCTTCGGTGCGTTCTCGGCATCCGCGCGTTCCATCAGCTGCTGGAACGACGCGCCGTAGACCAGGTCCAGCGGGTCGAGCACGTTGCCCTTGGTCTTGCTCATCTTGTCGCCGTTCTCGTCGGTGACGATCGCGGTGAGATAGACGGTCTTGAACGGAACTTTTCCTGTGAAGTGGAGCCCCATCATCATCATCCGGGCGACCCAGAAGAAGATGATGTCCGGACCGGTGACCAGGACGTTGTTCGGATAGAACGTCTGCAGCGAGCGCGTCTTCTCCGGCCAGCCCAGCGTCGAGAACGGCCACAACCCCGACGAGAACCAGGTGTCGAGGATGTCCGGATCCTGCGGCGGATCCGCCTTGCCGCACTTGCCGCACGCGGTGGGCGCGGTGCGCGCGACCGTGATCTCGCCGCACTCGCAGTGCCACGCCGGGATGCGATGGCCCCACCACAGCTGGCGCGAGATGCACCAGTCCTGGATGTTGGTCATCCACTCCATGAACACGTTGGTGTGGTGCTCGGGGACGAACTTCGTCTTGCCCGCGGTCACCGCCTCGGCTGCCTTCGCGGCGAGCGGCGCGGCCTTGACCCACCACTGATCCATCAGCATCGGCTCGATCACCGCGCCACTGCGCTGCGACCGCGCGCGCGGCACCTTGTAGTCTTTCACTCCGACGAGGAACCCTTGATTCTCGAGGTCGGCGACCACTGCCTTGCGGCACTCGTCGACCGTCATGCCGACGTACTTGTCCGGCGCCGGCGCGATCATCTTCGCCTTGCGATCGATCACCTCGATCACCGGCAGGTTCGCGACCTGCGAGACCATGTAGTCGTTCGGATCGTGTGCCGGCGTGACCTTGACGGCGCCGGTGCCGAACGCCGGATCCGGGAACACCTTGTCCTGGATCTTGATCTCGACCGGCACGATCGGGATCTCGCGGCCGGTGAGCGGCAGCTTGACCAGCTTCCCGTGCAGGTGCTTGTAGCGCTCGTCCGTCGGGTGCACCGCGACCGCGGTATCGCCGAGCATGGTCTCGGGGCGCGTGGTCGACACGATGATCTCGCCGCCGCCGTCCGCCAGCGGATAGCGGATGTCCCACAGGTGGCCGTTCTCTTCCCTGGAGTCGACCTCGAGGTCGGAGACCGTGGTCTCGCTGCCCGGATCCCAGTGGATCATCCGCTTGGCGCGGAAGATCAGGCCTTCCTCGTACAGCTTGACGAACGCCTCGACCACCGCGGCGTTGGACTTGTCGTCCATCGTGAAGCGCTCGCGCGGCCAGTCGAGCGAGAAGCCCATCAGCTTCTCCTGCTCGGAGATCCGGCTGCCGCTCTTCTCCTTCCACTTCCACGCCCGCTCGAGGAACTTGTCGCGGCCGAGATCGAAGCGCGTCAGCTTCTCCCGCCGCATCAGGTCGCGCTCGACCAGCACGTGGACGGCGATCGAGGCGTGGTCGATGCCGGGCATCCACATCGCGTTGAAGCCCTGCATGCGCTTCCAGCGGATCAGGATGTCCTGGAGCGTCGAGCCGAGCGCGTGGCCCATGTGCAGCGAGCCGGTGACGTTCGGCGGCGGCAGGGTGATCGAGAACGGAATCTTGGGATTCGTCTCTTCCGCGTGAAAGAAGTTGTTGTCGATCCAGAAACGGAGCCAGCGCGGCTCCACCTCGGTGGGATCGTACTGCTTGGAGAGCGCCGACGACGTCGTCACGTCGGGGACGCTAACACGCCGGGGGCTCGCTCACTACGAGCGGCGGGCGGTCAGCTCACTCAGGTTCTCGCGGATGATTTGCTCCGCGAGATCCGGGACGACTTCCCACACGATGCGCTCGACGACCTCCGTCGACAGCTTGAGCAGCGCCGCGAGCTCCGGGCTCCCGGCCGGCAGCCCACTGGCCTCGGCCAGGCGCGCGCCCATGGTGGCGAGCGCGCGCTCGACGATCGCGGACTTCTTCGTGGCGGAACCACTGATCATCGGGGCTCGATTCGTGGAGATGTTGAGAGCCGGCGCTACAGCGGTGGCTGCCGCGGGTGCGGCCGCAACGGCTGGCGCGGGCTTCGCGGGGGCGCGCATCTGCTGCGACGCGGGGCCCGGCGTGGTCATCTGGGCCGACGGCGCCACCATGTCACCGGCACCCGAGATCGGGGGCACGGCCATCACGGTGGTCTTCGCCGGCGTGGCAGTCACGCTCGGAGCGACGTTGCCCGGCATCTTGATCGTGGGCATGCCCATGATCGTGGCGGACCGCGGCGGCTGATTCGCGGGCTCGACCGCTGCCGGCGGCTTGGCCGTGGTGACTGCCGGCTTGGTCGCTGCCGGAGCTGCCGCGGCTGCCTGGCCGGGCTTGGCAACGCCACCCGCTGCCTTGGTCACCACCTCGGTGACCTTCTCGAGCATGGTCTGCGTGTCCCACGGCTTGGGCAGGTTGGCGTCGGCGCCGACCTGGACGCCCTTGGCGTTGTCGTAGGGAGCACTGTTGCCGACGAGGATGACCACCGGCACGTTGGCCGTGGCATCGGTCGTCTTCAGCGCCTGGCAGAGGTCGTATCCGGTCTTGCCGCTACCGAGAGACGAGTCGGCCAGCACGATGGCCGGCTTCTGCGACTTGGCTTTTTCCAGTCCCTCGTCGTAGCTGCGTGCACCGACGTACGTGAACTCGGTCCCGCGGAACGTGATGTCCGCGACCTGCTGCATGGTCACGCTGTCGTCGACGCAAAGAACGATCTTGCTCACTAGGTCCTCCCGAAGGCTCCAGCAGTTCGTTGGTACCACGCTGTTCCTCGGAGGGTCAATTCAACTGCCGAGAACTTGAGGGCCTTTTGCCGCGAGGTCGCTCGCAGGCCCTGCGCGCGTGCTAGCGTCCCCAACCCTCTCACGGAAATCCTCATGCCGCTCCATCACACGCCCCTTCATCTCGCCGCCGCCGAGGCCGTCGCCTCGGTCGCGGGTGTGGCCGCCACCGATCTCAAGGTCGATGCGCCGCCGCGTCCCGAGCTCGGCGACTTCGCGATCGGTTGCTTCGCGATCGCGAAGGCGCGCGGCGAGAACCCGGCGAAGGTGGCGGGCGACATCGCGGCCAAGCTCACCGCGAGCGGCTACATCGCGAGCGCGACGGCGGCGGGTCCGTTCGTCAACCTCAAGGTCGATCGCGTGAAGGCGTTCCGCTGGTTGATCGAAGCGGCGCTCGGCAGCTCGCTGATCCCGAACCAGCTCGGCACCGGCAAGACGATCTGCATCGACTACAGCTCGCCGAACATCAGCAAGCACCTCGCGTATCACCACATCCGCGGTACGGCGACGGGCCACGCGCTCGTCCATATCTTCCGCGCGCTCGGCCACAAGGTCGTCGGCATCAACTTCCTCGGCGACTGGGGGACCACGCACGGCATGTTGATCGCGGCGTGGAACAAGTGGGGTCCGCCGAGCGACGGCGCGCTCGACGTCAAAGGACTCAACGCGCTCTACGTCAAGTTCAACGCCGCGATGAAGGAGGATCCCGCGCTCGAGGCCGAGGGCCGCGCGTGGTTCAAGCGGCTCGAGGACGGCGATCCCGATGCCCGGGCGCTGTGGCAGAAGTTCAAGGACGTCTCGTGGGCCGAGTTCGAGCAGGTCTACAAGATCCTCGGCATCACGTTCGAGGAGGTGCGCGGCGAGAGCGCCTACGAGCCCGCGCTCGCCGGCGTGTTCAAGGAGCTGTCCGACAAGGGCCTGGTCACCACCAGCGAAGGCGCGCAGGTGATCCAGATCCCCGGCGAGAAGACGCCGCTGCTGCTCCGCAAGCAGGACGGCTCCACGCTGTACGCGACGCGCGACATCGCTGCCGCCGAGTACCACTGGGAGACCTACCACTTCGATCGCAAGCTCTACGTCGTCGGGCGCGAGCAGGCGCTGCACTTCCGCCAGCTCTACAAGGCGCTCGCGATGGCGGGCCACACCTGGGCCGGCACCATGCAGGGCGACAAGTTCATCCCGGCGCGGCTCCAGCACGTCGCCTACGGCCACATCCGGCTCGGCGGCGTCAAGACGGCCACCCGGCTCGGCAACGTGGTGCTGATGAACCACGTGTTCGACATCATGCAGGAGGAGCAGCGGCCGCGGATCGCCGAGAAGAACCCGGACAAGTCGGAGGCCGAGGTCAACGAGATCGCGCGCATCGTCGGCATCGGCTCGGTGGTGTTCGCGAACCTCGCCTCGCAGCGCGAGAAGGACATCGACTTCGACATCGAGAAGGTGACGTCGACCGAGGGCGACTCGGGGCCCTATCTGCAATACGTCCACGCGCGCTGCGCGTCGATCCTCCGCAAGGCGCGCGAGACGCTCGGCGCTCAGACGTCCGCGGCGGTGGTGCTGCGCCGGCTCGCCTCGCTCGAGGCCAGCCTGCAGAGCCTCAGGCACGGTGGCCCGGCGACGGTCGATCTCTCGGGCATCGATCTCGGCAAGCTGACCCACGACAGCGAGTGGGCGATCGCGCGGCGGCTCGCCGAGTTGCCCGATGTCGTCGTGCGCGCCGCCGATGCCGCGGAGCCCCACCTGATCTGCCACTACCTGCTGCAGCTCGCGGGAGACTTCTCCTACTGGTACACGCAGGGCAACGGCGACAAGACGCTGCGCGTGATCGTCGACGATCACGAGGTGATGAGCGCACGGCTGGCACTCACCGCCGCGGTGCAGGCGGCGATGGCCACCGGCCTCGGCCTGCTCGGCATCGGCGCGCCCGACTGGATGTGACTACTTCAGGCGGCGATAGCGATCGCGCAGCCGCGTCTGGTGCGACTCGAGCGATTGCACGACGCCGCCGATGATCACGGTCTCCGCGCGGCTCGACAGCTCGAGTGGATCGCCGGACCACACGACGACATCGGCGACCTTGCCGCGGGCGAGCGTGCCGTGATCCACACCGTAGATCTGCGCCGGCACCGTCGTGATCGACGCCAGGCCATCGGCCCACGGCAGGCCGTTCGCCACCGCGATGCCGGCGAGCTGGCGGATCGTGCGCACCATGGCCGTGCCACCCAGCGTCGTGACCGCGACCTTCACCCCGGCCTTCGCGAGGATGGTCGCGTTGTCGTCGCGGACGTCGGACGCCGCGATGTTGTTCGGCAGGTTCGCGGTGGGATCGAGCAGCACCGGGACCTTCGCCGCCGCCAGCTCCTTGGCGACGCGCCACGCTTCGTCGCCATCGGTGATCGCGATGCGCAGCCTGCGCTCGGCGGCGATCGCGAGCGCGGCGCGGATGTCGACCTCGGACGACGCCGAGATCACCAGCAGGGTCCTGCCGTCGAGCACCGGGATCAGCGCCTCGAGATCGAGCCGGTTCGCGGTCAGCCGGCGCGACTGGTTGCGATCGAAGCCCGCCCGGTTCTTGCGGTAGGCATCGACATCGTCGAACAGCTCGCGCAGCCGCTCGATCGCGTGACCGCGCGAGCTCATCGCACTCGCTCCTGCGCCGAGCGCGGCATTGATCGCCACCGTGTTCCGGATCGGCGCGGCGGTGCCGAGCGAGACGAACGCGACCTGCCCCGCGATCAAGCCTCCGCGCGGCCCGACCGCGGCGCTGGTGACGCCGCCGCCGCGCGCGACGGCGATCGCCACCGAGCGCGGATCGAAGGCGTCGCTCGAGCGGTATGCCGCGTGGACGTCGGTCGGCTGGGTGCCGAACCGGCCGTCGTTGCCGGACGACTCGAGATCGATCTCGATCAGGCCGAGCTGCGACGACGCCTCGATCAGGCCGGCGGTGACCACCTTGCCCTTGCCGTCGATCACCTTCGCGCCGGCGGGGACGGTGACCTTGCCGACGTCGACGATCTTGCCGTCGCGGATGACGAGGGTCGCGTCGTCGAGCTTCTGATCGGGTTTCGGATAGATCGTCGCGTTGGTGATCGCGATGGTCTCGGCGGAGGCCGTTCCCAGCCCGAGAACGAGTACGAGAAGGAGTACGACCTTCATCGGGTCACTCCACCGGTCGACGTCGTCCCGAGCTCGAAGTCGGCGGGCTCGAGGCCCTTGCTGCGATCGAAGATCACCTCGCCGCCGGCGATCGTCAGCTCGGCGCGGGTGTAGACCGAGAACGGCGAGCCACTCCACACCACGACATCGGCGCGCTTGCCGACCTCGAGCGTGCCGGTCACCGAGTCGATGCCGAGCACCCAGGCCGGGTTCGCGGTGATCCAGCGCAGCGCGGCTTCCTCGTCGACCGCGATCCCGGCGGCGCGGCCGGCGGCCATCGCCTTCGCGGCGTCCTGGTTGAGTCGCTGGATGCCGATCGCGGAGTCGGAGTGAATGGTGACGCGACCGCCCTGCTCGTGGAACAGCGCTGCATTCTCCTGGATGCCGTCGAACGCCTCGAGCATGAAGCCCCACCAGTCGGACCAGGTGTTGAGCGCGATGCCCTTCTTCACCAGCAGGTCGCGAACCTTGTAGGCCTCGAGGCCGTGATGGAACGAGCGGATCGTGAAACCGAGCTCGTCGGCGACCGCCACCATCTCGGCGATGTCGGAGGCCTTGTAGCAGTGGATCTGCACGAGCACCTCGCCGCGCAGCACGCCGGCGAGCGTCTCGAGCTTCAGATCGACGGCTGGCACGTCGGGCGCGCTCTCGACCTTCTGGCGAGGCTTGTCACCGCGCGCCGCGTCGATCTCGTTCGCGCGATTGCGCTTCTTGATCCACAGCGCTCGGGCGCGCGCGTACGCGTTGCCCTTGGCGAGGTAGCCGCGCGCCTCGTAGAACGCGGTGCGAAACGCGGCGTACTCGCCCATCCGCGTCTTCATGCCCTTGTCGCTGTAGACGCGCTTGGGGTTCTCGCCGCACGCCATCTTGAGCGTGCGCGGCGCACCGGGAAACGCGACGTCGTCGGACGTGCGGCCGAGCTTCATCACCACGGTGAAGCCCTCGCCGCCGACGAGGTTCGCGCTGCCCGGCAGGATCAGCGCCGTGGTGACGCCACCCTGCGCCGCGCGCACGATCTGCGGATCCTGCGGGTTGTAGGCGTACTGCGCCTTCGCCTGCGGGGTGACCGGCGAGCTCATCTCGTTGCCGTCGTCGTGCGCCTGGCCCGACGGCGCGGCGTACACGCCGAGATGCGAGTGCGCATCGATCACGCCGGGCGTCACCACCTTCCCCTTGCCGTCGATCACGCGCGCGCCGGCGGGAATCGCGGTGGAGGCATCACCGATCGCCGCGATCGCACCGCCGCGAAGCACGATCGTGCCGTCGTCGATCGCCTTGCCGGTCGCGGTCAGGATGCGCGCGTTCTTGATCGCGATCACGGGAGCACGCGGATTCGCCAGCGCCGCGGTGCGTGCGCCGGTGGTGCGCTTGACGCCGACGGGAAGCTCCGTCGTCGGATCGACCCAGCTCTCCTCGACCTCGGGGACGCTGTCCTCCCTGGCGACAGGCCTGTTCGGCTTCGGCGGTGACGAGCACGCGACGAGCGCGGCCAGCAGAGCGACCCCAGTCTTCATGACCGGGTTGTAAGCTATTTGCGATCGCGACGGCGGATCTGCTCCAGCAAGCTGGCTGCGTCGTCGAGCGCGCGTCGCAGCCTGTCGCGCTGGTCCGGACGAACGTCGTCGTACAGCCGATCGCGGCGGCTGATCGATCGCAGCAGCGCGGCGACGTTCTCGGCGTACAGCACGTGGCGCTCGGGATACGGCAGCTCGGCCTCGGCCGGCTGGGCGGCGCCACCGACGACGACTTGCTTCGCGACACCCTGCGGCGGCGACGGCAACCGTGGCGCGGCCTGTGCCGGATGGGTGCCGCGCGCACGCGACGGTACGATCCGCGGTGACTCCGGCATGCCGGCGGGGCGCGGCGCCTGGAACGGGACGGCCGCATTCGGATCGGGCCGTGCCCACGGGCTGCGCTGCACCGCCTCGACGGCGGCCGGATCGTTCTCGAGCTCGACCGACACGATCGTGCTCGATGTCATGGTCGCCACCTCGAACGGCTTGCCGGGCCACTCCGCGACCGGCACGTCGAACATCGAGCGGTCGCCGATCCGAGGATCGCTGTCGCGCACGATCACGTGCTCCCGATCTGTACCGGGCTCACCGCGCACGATGACGAACCGGCGGCCCTTGTCCTCGTGAACCCCTACCACGTAGACGCTCGCTTGCGTCTTGACCCGATAGACCGCGACAGCGCGTGTGCGGAGGTCACCGAACACGGTGTGCTGGCTCACCCGACCATTGTACATATACGGCGGTGTCCAGTCGTCCCGAGCAGCTCGCGCGCCGCTATGTGGGTTGGGTGCGCCGGCAATCGCTCGCGATCATCGCCGTCCACCTGCTCCTCACGGTGGGTGCGCTCTACCTGATCATCAACCACCTGCCGCTACGAGCCGACTTCTCGTACCTGCTGCCGCAGGACGCACCGGCGGTCCAGGATCTGCGCAAGCTCGAGGCCCGGGTCAAGGCGAGCGACGCCGTGCTGGTGCTCGTCGAGGCACCCGACCGCGCGACCCAGGAAGCGGTGACCGAGAAGCTGATCGAGGGTGCGCGGACCAAGGTCTCCAAGGAGCTGGTCGATCGCGTCGAGCACGACGACAGCGAGGTCCGCGCGTTCTTCAAGGCGCGCCGCCACCTGTTCGTGCCGCTCGAGGATCTGAAGAAGGCCGCCGACGCGCTCGATGACTACATCAAGCGGGCGAAGATGAAGGCCAACCCGGTGTTCGTCGATCTCGACGATCCGGATCCGGCCGAGATCGAGCGCGACAAGAAACAGATCGAGGACCTCCAGGCGAAGCGCCGCGAGGCCGAGGCCAAGCTCGACAAGCCGGCCAACGTCAGTGCCGATGGCAAGATCGCGCTGATCCAGGTCAAGACGCTGTTTCGCTCCACCGATGCCGGCAAGGGGCAGCAGCTGCTCGACGAGCTGGCCGCCATCCGCGATGTGGTGCTGGTGGATCATCCCGGGGCGCGCGTCGGCTTCGCCGGCGGCGTGGTCACCGCGGTGGCCGAGCACGACGCGATCTTCCGCGGCATGGTGCTGTCGAGCCTGATCACCACGCTGCTCGTCGGGCTGGTGCTCGTCCTCTACTTCCGCAGCGCCACCTTGCTCGTGCTGCTGATCGGCACGCTGGGGCTCGCCACCGTGATCTCGTTCGGGCTGGCGGCGATCACCGTCGGCCACCTCAACGCGGCCACCGCGTTCCTCGGCGCGATCATCGCCGGCAACGGCATCAACTACGGCGTGCTGCTGATCGCGCGCTACCTCGAGGAGCGCCGTCGTCACGAGGTCGACGATGCGATGGCGATCGCGGTGGCCAATACGCTGCGACCGACGGCGGTCGCCTCGCTCGGCGCATCGATCGCGTACGGCTCGCTCGCCGCGACCAGCTTCAAGGGCTTCGCCGACTTCGCCGTGATCGGCGCGGTCGGCATGATGGTGTGCTGGATCGCGAGCTACGTGCTGTTGCCGGCGCTGGTGCTGCGGTTCGGGCGCAACACGCGCATCCACAGCGGGGATCCGCTCGTCGGCTCGGCGCTGGTCCGGCTCCTCGGCTTCCGGCGCTCCGGTGTGGTCTGCATCGTCTCGAGCGTGCTCGCGATCATCGCGGGCGTCATCGTCTATCGCTACATCGCGGCCGATCCGTTCGAGTACAACATCCGCAACCTCCGCAGCGAAGGCGGCATCGCCGTCGAGTCGCGCGAGTGGATGCAGCTCTCCGATCGCACGTTCGGCCGCGGCATCTCGAGCCGGACGTACATCGCCGCCGATCGCGAGGACCAGGTGCCGAAGATCGTGGCCGCGCTCAAGAACCACGAGAAGGGCGTGCCCGCGGAGAAGCAGACGTTCGGCGCGGTGCACTCGATCCTCGACGCGGTCCCGGAGCACCAGGAGGAGAAGATCGAGGTCCTCGAGCGGATCCGCAAGGCGCTGCCCGATCAGGTGCTCGACCAGCTCGACGACAAGGATCGCGCCGAGCTGTTGGCGCTGCGGCCGCCCGAGGGCCTGAAGCCGATCACCAAGGAGCAGTTGCCCGCGGCGTTGCGCGAGCAGCTGACCGAGAAGGATGGCCGCATCGGCTACCTGGTGGCGATCCGTCCGGCGCCGACGCTCGACGAGTGGAACGGCAAGGATCTGATCCGGTTCGCGAACGCCGTGCGCAAGATCGATCTGGCCGACGGCGAGACGGTGACCACGTCGGGCACCAGCGTGATCTTCGCGGACATCGTCACCGCGATCGAGGTCGACGGTCCGCTGGTCACCGC
>JAEYYY010000344.1 GCA_023430775.1 Pseudomonadota bacterium | reverse complement strand
TGGGCCGGCGAGCAACGCGACAGCCTGTTCCTCTACCTGCACGTGCCGTTCTGCGAGCAGCGCTGCGGCTTCTGCAACCTGTTCACCCAGCCGGTGCCCGAGACCGAGCGCGTCGCCGCGTACCTCGACACGCTCGAGCGCCAGGTCCACGTCGTTCGCCGCGCGCTCGACGAGGGCGGCGCGTTCTCGATCGCGCGCGCCGCGATCGGCGGTGGCACGCCCACGCTCCTCGACGCGGCACAGCTCGAGCGCGTGTTCGGGCTGCTCCGGCACCTGGGCTACACCGCGGCGGCGCCGATGTCCGTCGAGTCGTCCCCCGAGACCGCGCTGCCGGATCGCCTCGCGGTGATCGTCGGTGGCGGCGCCGATCGGATCAGCATCGGCGTCCAGAGCTTCATCGACAGCGAGTGCAAGGCGGTCAATCGCCCGCAGCAGGCCGCCGACGTTCACCAGGCGCTGCGCGCGATCCGCGGCTCGGGTGTGCCGATCCTCAACATCGATCTGATGTACGGCCTGCCGGGGCAGACCCTCCAGACCTGGGAGTACTCGCTGCGCAACACGCTCGAGTACCGCCCCGAGGAGATCTATCTCTATCCGCTCTACGTTCGCCCGCTGACCACGCTGGGCAAGAAGAGCGTGCAGACGTTCGATCAGACACGGATCGAGCTCTACGATCACGCGAAGCACGCGCTCCTCGAGGCCGGCTATCGCCAGGTGTCGATGCGGATGTTCAAGCGCCCCGATGCCAAGGGCACGCCCGGTCCGATCTACTGCTGTCAGGACGACGGCATGATCGGCCTCGGCGTCGGCGCGCGCAGCTACACCAAGACGGTGCACTACTCGTCGGAGTGGGCGGTCGGTGCCCGCGGCGTGCGCGACATCATCGATCGCTGGATCGCGAAGCCCGATGCCGCGTTCGGCGTCGCCGACTATGGCTACGTGCTCGATGCCGAGGAGCAGCGCCGGCGCTGGCTGATCCTGTCGCTGCTGTCCGACGACGGTCTCGACCTCGCGGCCTACCGCGCGCGGTTCGCGAGCGCGCCGCTCGACGACTTCCCGCAGCTCGCCGAGCTGAACGGCTACTCCGCGGTCGACGGCAACACGCTGCGGCTGACCCCGGAAGGTCTCGCGCGCGCCGATCAGATCGGCCCGTGGCTGTTCTCCGAGACCGTCCGCCAGCGCATGGCGACGTTCGAGCTGCAATGAAGCTCGACGTCCTCTACCGGGGTCCGCTCGCCAGCTGCAACTACGGCTGCGAGTACTGCCCGTTCGCGAAGCGCAAGGACTCGCGCGAGCAGCTCGCCGCCGATCGCGCCGGCTGGGAGCGGTTCCTCGCGTGGGCGCGATCGAACACCGACGTCGAGCTCGGCGTGCTGGTGACGCCGTGGGGCGAGGCGCTGATCCGCCGCTGGTATCAGGAGGGCCTCGCCGAGCTGTCGCACCTGGCGCACGTCACCCGCTGCGCCGCGCAGACCAACCTCTCCGGATCGCTCGACTGGATCGCCGCCGCCGATCCGGCGCGCCTCGCGCTGTGGTGCACCTATCACCCGGAGTGGACCACGCAGGAAGCGTTCCTCGCCCAGACCAAGAAGCTCGCCGATGCCGGCGTGTCGTTCTCCGTCGGCGTCGTCGGCCAGCGCGAGTACGCCGATGCTGCCCGCGCGCTGCGCGCCGCGTTGCCGGCCGAGACCTACGTCTGGATCAACGCGGTCAAGGCGCTGTCGTACACGCCCGACGAGATCGCCGGCTGGGAGGCGATCGATCCGCTGTTCCGGATCAATCTCCAGCGCTGGCCGTCGCTCGGCAAGCCGTGCGGCGCCGGCGAGCGCGCGATCACCGTCGATGGTGACGGCACGATGCGCCGCTGCCACTTCATCGCGCAGTCGATCGGCAACCTCTACGACGCCAGCTGGCGCGCCGCGCTCGAGCCGCGCACCTGCAGCAACGACGATTGCCACTGCCACATCGGCTACGTCCACCTCGATTACCTCGAGCTCGGCAAGGTGTTCGCGAGTGGCCTGCTCGAGCGCGTGCCGGTGATCGAGGCGCGCCGCGCCGGCGTCCACCTGCCGGTGATCGCCTAGCCGAGCGGGGCACCACGACGCGCTTCCGTCGACGCCAGTTGTAGCGGCAGCCGACCGACGAGCCGGCGCAGCATGGGGGCCAGGGTCGCGGCGTCGATGTCCAGCGGCTCACCGTGGCAGGGCGCGACTCGCTCGATCGGCCACGCGAGGATGCGCGCCACCGCAGAGCGCGCCGCCTCCGGATCGCGGCACGCGAACCGCCAGGCACGGCTCTGCGCGAGCTGGCCGCCTCCGACGCCCATCACGGCGAGCACCATGCGCGTGCGGAGATTGCGGGGAGTCGTGATTCGAAACAGCAGATCCGCGCAGGCGAGCGTGCCGCTGGGGCGGTGGAACGCGACGTATTCGTCGAGCTTCGGAGCTCCATCGACATGCTCGAGCTCGAGCTCGCCGCGCCACGCGGCGACCGGCGCACCGAGCTCGTGGTCGACGCGGAGTGACGGTTGTTTGGCGCGCGCGGCCGATGCGGCGAGGACTCGTGCGGCGGGCCAGCGCGCACTCGCCTCCATCGCGAAGAGATGGTGCAGCGCGTTCGGGACGATGACATACGCGACGCGGCCGAGCCCGTCGAGGGTAGCCACCTCGGCGTCATCGAAGCGGACCGGCGAGTAGATCGCGAGGGTCTGGTCCGGCAACCGGAAGACGGTCGACGCGACCGGCATCCACACACCGCCCGGCATGCGCAGCGGGTCCGCCGAGACGTGCCATGCACCGTCGCCGAGCTGTCGAATCATGCCGATAGTCAAGCGCGCTTGACCATCGTTGTCAACCGGCACATCGTGGGTGCGATGAAGCGCCGCACGAAGTTGCCGCGGTCCACCCTGGAGCTGTTGTTTCGCGCCGCCCGGCTGGTCAACGAACGGGCCGTGGCCTCCGCGCGACGCGACGGCGCGAAGGATCTGCGGCTGGCCCATACCCAGCTGTTCCCGCACATCACGTTCGATGGCGTGCGCCTCACCACGATCGCGAAGCGCCTCGAAGTCTCCAAGCAGGCGATCGGGCCACTCGTCGACGAGCTGGTCGACGAAGGCCTGGTGGAACGGATCCCCGATCCGAGCGATGCCCGCGCGAAGCTGGTGCGCTGGACGCCGCGCGGCGGTGAAGCGCTGCGGCACGGCCTCGGCGTCCTGGCACGACTCGAGGACGAGCTCGCGCGCCGCGTCGGGCGGGCGCGCATGGATGCGCTCGGCGACACGCTGGAGCGGCTGATCGCCGCCGTCGATGCGCGAGATCAGTAATCGTAGAGGTCTGGATCGTGGTCGACGGGTTCGCGCTGGGCGCCGGTCGCGATCTCGCGGGCCGCGCCGCCGAGGCACTCGATGCCGGCGGGCGACAGCTGGTTCTCCGACACGTCGAGGCGCTCGAGATGGCGGAACGCGTCGCGATGGCTATCGATCAGCTCGGCGCCGCGATCGGTCAGGCCGGCGTGAAGGCCGAGGTGCGTCAGGCGCTGTAGCAGGGGCGCGCGGGCGAGTGGCTCGATCAGATCGTCGAGGGCATTGGCGGAGAGCCGGAGTACGCACAGCGCGGGAAACGGACGCGCGATCAGCCGCTCGAGGAGCGCCAGGTCGGGCACGGTCGTGCCGAACGACAGATCGAGCGTCTGCAGCGCGGGCCACGTCGCGTCGACGATCGCCTCGAGCAGCGGCCGGCGCAGCGCGATCGAGCGCACCGTTAGCGAGCTCAACCGCGGAAGCTCGAGCGTGCCGACGCTGACGTTCTGACCGGTCAGCGTCAGTGACTCGAGGTTCGGGACGGCGACCCACAGTGCGTCGAGCGATCCGAGGTCGAACGAGGGTGCGTGGTACGACGCGCCGTCGTCGCGCGGCGAACCGAGCCACAGCTCGCGCAGCGCGGAGCGCGCACGTCGGGCGAGGACGTCGATCGCGGGTTGCAAGCCGTGCTCGCGGCACCGCACCCACAGCGCGGCGAGGAACCGTAGCGACGGATGATCGAGCACGCCGTGCAGCTCGTCCGGGGTCAGGCCCCTCGGATCGAGCTCTGCGCGCGACACGAAACCCCAGCGCCAGCGCAGGTCGTGGAGTGGCCCGCCGGGCGCGAAGTCGTGGTCGGCGATCAGGGCGCGGATCCGATCCTCGACGATGACCGAGGGTTCGGCGAGCGCGAGCGCGATCAGCTCGCCGCGCGGATCGCCGAGGCGCTGGAGCTCGTCCGCGTAGATCGCGTAGGCGTCACGGTCGTCCGGCGAGCTGTCGATCGCGGCCTCGAGCGCGCGCCGGCGGTCGCTCACGGATCCTCGGGTGGGTCGCGATAGCGATCGAGCACGCGGCGATCGATCGCGCCGAGCTCCTGCGCGAGCAGGTCGCGGACGTCGCGGGTCACCACGTGCTTCGCGATGCCCGAGAGCGCTTGCTCGACATTCTTCAGCGTCGCGTGGGGGCTCTGGACCCAGATCTCGCGCAGCTTGCCGAACCGCTCCTTGCGCGCGGCGAGGTACGCGAGGTCGTGCGGGTTGTAGTTGCCGTCCTTGACGTCGAGCAGGGTGAGCTGTGGCGCGAGCGGACCATCGGCGATCGCGCGCAGCACTGCCCCGGCATACGGCAGCCCGCGCAGCTTGAGGATCGACAGCGCCGGCAGATCGGCGCGCGCCAGCAGCGGCGCCAGATCGGCGAGCGCCGCGTGGGGCGGTAGGTCGTGGCCCGAGAACCGCAGCTCGAGTCGCTCGAGCCGCGGCCACGGCGCGGCGGCGATCGCGCGCATCGAGCGTGCGGACAGCGCGAGGGGATGGAGCTCGACGCGGCGAGCGCTCGGCAGCTCGAGGTCACCGAGCTCGAAGCCGTGGGCGACGACCGTCACCCGCCGCAGTTTCGGCAGCGCCGCCCACAGCGCCGAGAGCTCGCCGAGCTCGCCGCGCGCGTAGAGCTCGAGCTCGACGAGTGGCGGCCGCTGCGCGAACATGCTCGCGAGCGCGGCGGCCGCGGCGGCCTGATCCGCGCATCGGATCGCGAGCTCGCCGAGCATCCGCGCGGCCGGGTGGGGGAGGAGGGCGGCGAGGTGCTGCGCCTGCGGCACGAACGAGCCATCGACCGCGGTTCGCCCGAGCTCGGCGCGCCACAGCACGCCGTTGCGCCAGATCAAGGGTGGCGCCGCCGGATCGGTGGTGCTCGCACCGTGCTGCACCAGCGTGCCGAGCAACCGTGGTGCGTGCTTCTTGAAGGCCGTCACGAAGGCGCGCTGGGCCGGCGTTCGGGTCTTGCCGACCGGATCGCGCGCGGCGGCGAGCTGGAGCACGATCAGCTCGCCGAGCGGATCGCCCTGGTGCTGGAGAAAGTCGGCGTAGACCTGCCACGCGGCGACGTCGCCGGGATCGTCACCGATCCGCGCCTCGAGGGCAGCCCGCTGGTCCTCGGCCATCCGCTGACCGTAGCGCAGATGGCCGTCGTTTCAGAGGGTTGCGCCGATCACACGGGGCGGCCGAATGCATTGAACGGTTCCGCCGGGTGCGGGCACCATGCGTCGGTGACCGCTGTTCCGCTCTCGCTGGTCGTCCCCGTGGACCAGGAGAATCCCCCGGATCTGGTCGCGCGCCTGCGAACAGGCGATCGCGAGGCGGTCGAGCATGCCTATGTCGAGCACCATGCAGCGATCCGTGGCTTCGCGCGCCGCCTCGTCGGCGACGAGATGGCTGCCGAGGACATCGTGCACGAGACCTTCGTGACGCTGCCCCGCGCGATCCGGAGGTTTCGCGGCGAGGCCTCGCTGCGCTCGTTCCTGATCGGGGTCGCCGCGAACCACTCGCGGCGGTTCGTGCGCTCCGCGATCCGTCGCCGCCGCGCCAGCGAGCGGCTCGCCGAGCACGACGCCATGTTGCCGACCACGATCGACGCCACCGACGAGCTGATCCGCAAGCGGATGGCGGATCGCTTGCTGTCCGCCCTCGACACGCTGCCGCTCGATCAACGGATCGTGTTCGTGCTCTGCGAGGTCGAGCAGCGGTCCTCCGTCGAGGTGTCGGCGATCGTCGACGCACCCGAGGGCACCGTGCGCACCCGACTGTTCCACGCCAAGCGCAAGCTCCGCGAGTTGCTGGAGGACGAACTATGAGCCTCGAAGCGTCGATCGCCGCGTTGCGCGAGACCGGAGATGCCGCCGACGGCACGCTCGCCGCGACCACGCGCGTGCGCGTGCAGCGCTCGCTCGCGCGCCGCGCAACCCGCCGCCGTCGCCTCGTGCAGTCGACGCTGGTGGTCAGCGTGCTCCTCGTCAGCACGCTGTCGTGGGCGTGGTCGACGGGGCGACTGCCCCTGCCGTTTCGATCTGCTCCCGAAGCGACCCCCGAGGTGACCACGGCGAGCGACGAGGTTCCGCCGTCCCCGGCGAAGCCCGCACGGATCGAGCAGCAACGTCTGGAGGTCTCGCCGCCCGAGGCTCCCGCACCGACGGAAGCGCTCTATCGAGCCGCCCACGAGGCGCACTTCCGCGGCGGCGATCCGGCCAAGGCCCTCGCGGCCTGGGACGCCTATCTCGCCGCCGAGGGATCCGGCCGGTTCGCGATCGAGGCGCGCTACAACCGCGCGCTCGTCCTCGCGCGTCTCGGTCGCTACGCCGAGGCGCGCGCCGCGCTCGCGCCGTTCGCCGCCGGCGAGATCGAGAACGGCTATCGCCGCGACGAGGCGAAGAAGCTGGTCGAACGAATCGACGAGATCGCGGTGAACGGATCCGCGGGGACCGGGGACTAGGGGCATGCGCATCGCTTCTGCCTTGTTGTTCGCTTCTCTCCTCGGCACCGCCGCCGCCGATCCGGCGCCGCTCGCCGTCGTCGTCCGCGGCGCACCCGAGGCCGCGACGGTCCGCGCGCGGATCGCGAGCGAGCTCGGCACCTCGATCGTCGCCGTCGATCGCTGTCGCGGCGCGTGTCTCGAGGTGCTGATCTCGAAGACCACCGCGACGGTCGCGTACACCACGGCCGGCGGCGTCACGCGCGCACGCCACATCGAGCTCGGTCCCGACAAGGCGCAGTGGCCAACGGTGATCGCCCTGCTCGCCGGCAACGTCGCGCGCGACGAAGCGGCCGACGTGCTCGCGCAGCTTCCCAGGCCGGCGCCGAAGCCCGCGCCGAAGCGGCCGGTGACGGCACCGATCGCGATCCCGATCCCCGCGGTCGGTCCTGCACCGCTACCGGAACCGGCGGATCCGGTCCCCGAGCCCGAGGCCGAGGCACCGGAGGAAGTCCCCGTCG
>JAEYYY010000293.1 GCA_023430775.1 Pseudomonadota bacterium | reverse complement strand
CGAGGAAGCACGCACCGTGCTCGTCGTCGACGACGATGCCGAGACCCGGATCACCGTGGCGCAGGTCCTCGAGGAGACCGGGTACCGCACGCTGACCGCCTGCGATGGCCTCGAGGCGCTCGAGCTGTTGCGCCGCGAGCCACAACTCCACCCGTCGGTGATCCTGCTCGATCTCCAGATGCCGCGGATGGACGCTCGCGCGTTCTGCGAGGAGCAGCAGCGCGATCCGGCGCTCAAGGACATCGCCGTCATCGTGTTCTCCGCCAACGACGACGTCGCCACCGTCGCCCGGGAGCTCCACGTCAGCGGCTATCTCAACAAGCCGGTCGGCATCGAGGACCTGCTCCGCGCGGTGGAGCATCGCGTCCCGGTGACGCTGCCGGCTACGGCGAGCGGCCCGCAGCTGCAGCCGCGCTGAGTGCCGCGGCGAGATCATCCATCGCGACCGGCTTGATCAGCACGGTCTCCGGGCGCGGCGCGCTGCGGCTCGGGTCGTCCGCGGCGGTGAGGACGACGATGGGGATCGCCGACAGCTGGGGATGTTGCGACAGCGCCGTCAGGAACTGCCAGCCATCCATCACCGGCATGTGAAGGTCGGCGACGATCACCGAGGGCAGGGCGGTCTGCTGTGCGAGCGCGCTCTCCATCAAGGCGAGTGCATCGCGCCCGTTCTTCGCCGTCTCGACGGCAAAGCCGCGCATCACGAGACCGGCTTCGAACAGCGACCTGATGTCGCCGTCATCTTCGACGATCAAGACCCGGGTGGCGGGGTCCGGCACGACCAGCACTGTAACTCAGGCGGCGCGCGGGCAGAACTGGTCGACGACATCCACGAGCTTGGCCAGCGGCACCGGCTTGGTGAGGTGAGCTGCGACCTGGAGCTTGACGGCCGCCTCGTCGACATCGCTGGTGGCCGACACGATCACCACCGGGATCGGAGAAAGTGCCGGATCTCGGAGCTGCTCCGCCCGGAACGACCAGCCATCCATGTTCGGCATCATCAAATCCAGGAGCACGACGCACCAGCTATCCGCGGGGTCGCGCAGCTGGGCGAGTGCCTCGACTCCATCGGACGCACCGATGGCGCGATAGCCCGCTTCCTCCAGCACCTCGATCATCGTTTCGCGGATCTCGGCGTCGTCTTCGACCACGAGGACTCGATGCGGCTCGGTCATGGTGCGTCTGCAGTATTGCCAATCGGCAGTCGCACTTCCAGTAAAGCCCCTCGGGCCTCACGGTTGCGCGCCGCGATCGTGCCGCCGTGGGCGACCACGATCTCGCGCGCCACGAACAGGCCGAGGCCCATGCCGCCGAAGTTGCGCGAAGCCGCACGCTCGAAGCGACCGAACACGCGCTCGAGGTGTGCCTCCGGGATGCCCGGCCCGCCATCGGCGACGCGGACGATGGCGACGTCGTCCTGGCGCGTCACCGCCACCTCGACGGGGGTGCCGGCGGCGTACTTGAACGCGTTCGACAGCAGATTCGAGACCACTTGACCGATGCGCAGTGGATCTCCGCTCGTGATCACGCCGCTCTCGATCTCGGTGACGACGCTGCACTTCGCATCCTGCGCGGGCTCGTGCAGGCGATCGATGACGTCGGCGACGACGACCCCGATGTCGAGCTGCTTGCGGTGCAGATTGAGGCGGCCCTGGGCGATGCGCGAGGCATCGAGCAGCGTGGTGATCAGATCGGCGAGGCGCTGGACGTTGCGATTGGCGCGGTCGATCTTCGATAGCTGCCGCGGATCGAGGTTGGTGCTCTGGGCGCGCAGGCTATCGAGCTGGAGCTGGAGGGCGACCAGTGGCGTGCGGAGCTCGTGGGATGCGATCGACATGAACTCGTCGCGCAGCCGCAGCGCCTCCTGCGTGTGGGCGAGGGTGATCCGATCGATCTCGGCCTGTCTTCGCTCGGTCAGATCGCGCGTCACCTTGACGAAGCCGACCAGCGTGCCGTCGTGGTCGCGCACGGCGCTGATCACGACATCGGCCCAGAACCGCGTGCCGTCCTTGCGCACCCGCCATCCCTCGTCCTCGGCACGGCCCTCGGCGCGCGCCTTGTCGAGGAGCCGCTGCGGCCGATGGGCTGCGCGATCCTCGGGCGTGTAGAACCTGTAGATCGGTTCGCCGATGACCTCGTCCGCCTTGTAGCCCTTGATCAGCTCGGCGCCGAGATTCCAGGTCGCGATCCGGCCCGCCGGATCGAGCATGAACACTCCGTAGTCGCGAATGCTGTCCGTGATGAGCTGGAGGCTGCGCTCTTCGTTCGTTGGCCTCACGTGTCGCTACGGAGAGGTTCACCGTTCGTGCCCTGACACGCGCAGGATCACGTGTTTCCGCGATACCGGCCGGTATCGTCGCGGCGCCGATCAGCGCGTGCGAAGTGCGTGAGTTGCTCGCGAGCGTGTAGCACCGGTAACGCTCGTTTCCGGCGCGAAACGCTGCCACCGTGTGACCGAACCGCTCGCTGTGTTGAGATCGCACACGCCGCGGTGTCACGGGGTCGAGGATTCGATGTCGTCGTCGGAGATGTTGTGCGCCTTGAGCTTTCCCCACAGTCCCTTGCGAGACAGCCCGAGGATCTCGGCGGCGCGGCCACGGTTGCCATCGACACTGCGCAGCACGCGGAGCAGGTAATCGCGCTCGAACCGCTTCGCCACGGTATCGAGCGACTGTAGCTCCGTCTCGATCGCCTGAGGTGGCTCGCTGGCGCGCTGGCGCATGCTGGCCGGAAGATGCTGCGGCTCGATCGACCCACCATGCGCGAGCACGACCGCGTGCGTGAGTGCGTGCGCGAGCTCGAGCAGGTTGCCCGGGAAGCTGTAACTCTCGAGCAAGCGAATGGTCTCGGCGGAGACCGCCGGCGGCTGACCATCGGGGGTGAGGCGCTCGAGCATGCGCGCCACGATCTGCAGCAGGTCGCGCGATCGCTCCTCGAGAGACGGAATCTCGATCTCGAGCACCTTGAGCCGGTAGTACAGCTCCGACGAGAACAGCGGCGGGGCGCCCTCGATCCGCTGGACGCCGACGATCAGGCGAGTGCGGTCGCGGTCCTCGCTCTTGTTCTCGAGGAACTGCACGAGCGCGCGCTGGGTGTGCGGGCCGGCGGTGGCGATCTGTTCGAGGAACAGCGTGCCGTTGGTCGCCTGGATCACGGCGGCGCGGTCGCCGTGAAACAGCTGCCGAGCGAGGTCCTCGTCGGAGTGCGCGGCGGTGTTGAACGCGAGGAACGGCCTGGTGCGGCGGTTGCTGCGATCGTGGATCGCGCGCGCGATCACGGCGCGCCCCGAGCCGTCGTCGCCGAAGATCCACACCGGCGCCTCGCTGCGTGCGACCAGGCGCACCCGCCGCAGCAGCGCGAGGATCTGCGGGCTGTCGCCGGCGAACATGGTCTCGTACGCCACCAGCTCGACGGGCTCGCGCAGCCGTTCGCCGTCGAGCACGTCGGCGATCTCGTCGACCACGCCGAGCAAGCGCTCGAGCTCGAGAGGACGCGGTAGGTGCGCGATCACGTCGGGTGACGAGATCGCGCTGGTGCGCGGGCCGATCAAGACGAACTCGATGCCGGGTGACTCGGCGGCCAGCGTCGATACCAGCTTGGTGTGGTCCGCGATCTCGGCGTCGGCGACGATCAGATCGACGGCGACGAACGCGGCGCTGGTGACGTCCGCGTCGCGATCGGCGAGCGACACCTGGTGCCCTCGCAACGAGAGCGCACCTCGGATCTGTTCGATCAGCGCGGCGTCTTCGAGCACGAGCAGGACGCGCATCGCCAGCTACCCGCGACCATCCGCACCGGCGGAAGCCGCACGATCGTGCGCGGAAGCCACGCTGGGGCACGAGGGATCCGGGACGTAACTACACGTGGACACGAGGAGCCTGGATGTTACCGAAACTACCCATGGCCGGCCAAGTGAACGAGATGGCTGGCCCACGATGGCGTCGGAGCGTTACCGAAAAGACTGACGCGGCGCGACCTAACAGCTGGAAATTGCGCGGCATGCGTGGTGAATGCCCGCCCTGATGTCGTGGTTCGGTTCGCGTTGCACGGGTGCGTTCGTTGGTGATCCACAACGCGTCGCACTCCCGGTCGTCGGCCACGCGCGTGCTCGTGGTCGACGATGACGCCGACTATCGGCTGGCGATGCGCGCCGTGCTCGAGAAGCAGGGCTACGAGGTGCACGAGGCCGAGAACGGCCAGCTCGCGCTCGATGTCTGCCGCAGCATCACGCCTTCGATCATCCTGCTCGATGTCGTCATGCCGGTGATGAGCGGCGCCGAGTTCTTGAACGCCAAGCAGGCGGACTCGAGGATCACGTTCATCCCGGTGGTGGTGGTGTCGACGTCGGATCTGCGGATCGGCGCGCGCGTCGTACGCCAGCTGCGCAAGCCGGTGGATCCCGACGTGCTGATGTCGATCATCCGGCTCGTCGTCGGCGCTTCTCGACGCGGCACGACCTGATCGCATCGGTCGCCACCGCACACGACGTGCGGAATCGCGCACCGACGTGCAGCGCGCTTACCGGCGGGTAACACCGCCGGCGTGATGCGATGGCCGATTGGCAGATCGCTGGGAACGGCGGGTAACACTGCCGGCGCGACAACGCGGCCAAGCACGTGACTTTCCTCGTGGCTCGGCTCTTGAAGTCCAACGCGAATCCGTGGAGGACCGCTTGGATCACGACGCGACTGTTTCGACCGGCGAAGGGAGAGACGGAAGAATCGTTGGCATCGGCGCATCCGCCGGTGGGCTCGAATCACTCGAGCAACTGTTCTCCGCGCTGCCCGAGGACACCGGCATGGCGTTCATCGTCGTGCAGCACCTGTCTCCCGACTTTCGCAGCCTGATGGACGAGCTGATCGCTCGCCACAGCGACATGCCCGTGACGATCGCCGAGGACGGCATGCGCGTCGAGGCGAACCACATCTACCTGATGCCGCCGCGCAAGGAGATGATCATCCGAGATCGCTGCCTGTGGCTCGCGGACAAGGAGCCGCACACGTTCTCGCTCCCGATCGACGCGTTCTTCCGCTCGCTCGCTCAGGACGTCGCGCACCAGGCGGTCGCGGTGGTGCTCTCCGGCAGCGGCAGCGATGGCTCGCGCGGCATCGTCGAGGTCAAGCGCGCGGTCGGGCTGGTCCTCGCGGAGACGCCGGCGAGCGCGAAGTTCGATGGCATGCCGCTGTCGGCGGCCGCCAGTGGCGTGGTCGATCACACGCACACGCCCGGCGATCTCGCGCGCCTGTTGTGCGGGCTCGCGCCGCTCGAGGCGGTGACGGCGGAGGCGCAGGCGCTCAGCGACGATCCGGCGATGGACGCGGTGCTGCGCCTGCTGCGCGACAACTTCGGCATCGACTTCTCGCTCTACAAGATGACGACCGTCGGCCGCCGCATCCAGCGCCGCGTCGAGATCCTTCGGCTCGCGGGCTTGCCGGAGTACGTCGACCAGCTGCGGATCGATCCCGACGAGCTCAACAAGCTCTATCAAGATCTGCTGATCGGTGTGACCCAGTTCTTCCGCGACCCCGATGCGTTCGAGGCGCTCGAGCAGGAGGTCATCCCGAAGCTGATGGACGCGCTCAAGCCCGAGGAGGAGCTGCGCGTCTGGATCGCGGGCTGCGCGACCGGCGAGGAAGCGTACTCGCTCGCGATGTTGTTCCACGAGGCCTTCCAGGGGCGCGGTCGCGCGGTCCGCTTGAAGATCCTCGCGACCGATGTCCACCAGCGCTCGCTCGATTATGCGAGCGCCGGCATCTACGGCGAGGAGCAGCTCGGTCACGTCAGCGCGTCGCGGCTGGAGCGCTTCTTCACGAAGCGGTCGAGCGGCTATCAGATCTCGCAGGACCTGCGGTCGCTGATCGTGTTCGCGCGCCACAACGTGACCAAGGATCCGCCGTTCACGAAGATGCACTTCATCTCGTGTCGCAACATGCTGATCTACCTGCAGCCGCAGGCACAGCGCACGGTGCTGTCGCTGTTCCACTTCGGGCTCACCTCGGGCGGCACGCTGTTCCTCGGCGCCAGCGAGACACCGGGTGCCTTGAGCGACGAGTTCGTGGTGGTCCACGATCACTGGAAGATCTTCCGCAAGCGCCGCGACGTGCACCTGCTCAACCAGGTGCGGTTGCCGATCCTGCGCACGCCGACCCGGGTCCCGAAGGTCGAGTTGCCGCGCACCACCGGCGTCGACCCGCTGATCCTCGCGACCTACGACCAGCTGCTCGAGCTGTACATGCCGCCGGGGCTCCTGATCGACGAGGATCGGACGTTGATCGACGCGTTCGGCGGCGCCGAGAAGCTGCTGCGCTTGCGGCCGCGGCGGCAGAGCCAGAACGTGCTCGACATGCTCGGCGAGGATCTGCGCACCGTGGTGGCGGGTGCGATCCAGCGCGCGATGAAGGATCGCAACACGGTGTCGTACTCCGGCGTGCGCGTGGTCCGCGACGATGCCGAGCTGCGCTTCATCGTCAGCGCGCAACCGCTGATCCATCCGCGCACCGGGACGTGCAACGTGTTCGTGACGTTCCGCGAGATGTCGACGGAGGATCACGCGAACAATCCGGTCGACCCGGCGGTGGTGTCGACCCACATCCCGATGTCAGAGGCGTCGCAGGAGCGGATGACCGCGCTCGAGACCGAGCTGCAGTACACGCGCGAGACGCTGCAGGCGACGATCGAGGAGCTCGAGACCTCGAACGAGGAGATGCAGGCGACGAACGAGGAGCTGGTGGCCTCGAACGAGGAGCTGCAGAGCACGAACGAGGAGCTGCACTCGGTCAACGAGGAGCTCTACACGGTCAACGCGGAGTACCAGCAGAAGATCACCGAGCTCAAGGAGCTCAACGCCGACATGGCGCACCTGCTCGAGGGCACGGATGTCGGCACGGTGTTCCTCGATCGCGAGCTCCGGATCCGGCGCTTCACGACGCGGATCGCGAAGGTGTTCCACTTCCAGCAGACCGACATCGGCCGGCGGATCTCGGACTTCTCGCACAACATCGAGCGCTCGCAGCTGATGGAGGAGATCGAGCAGGCGCGGCGCAGCGGCTGCATCGTCGAGGACGAGGTCCGCGACCACGCCGGTACGCCGTACTTCCTGCGCATCCTCCCGTACCGGGTGTGGCAGAAGAACGGCACGCCCGAGCCGGCGCCGATCGAGGGCGTCGTGCTGACGCTCACCGATCTCACCGCGCTGGACAAGGCGCGCACCAAGGTCGAGCAGCTGTCGGCGATCGTCGAGTGGGCCGATGACGCGATCCTCGGCCTCACCCTCGAGGGCACGATCACGAGCTGGAACCACGGCGCCGAGGTGCTGTTCGGGTACACGGCGGACGAGGCGATCGGGAAGAGCGCCCGGATGCTCATGCGATCGGGCACCGCCGACGAGCTCGGCGAGCTGCTGCGCAGGATCGAGACCGGCGAGAAGGTCGAGCACGTCGCGACGATGTGCGAGCGCAAGGATGGCCTGCTGGTCGATGTCTCCGTGGTGGTCTCGCCGATCTTCAGCCACGGCAAGATCGTGTGCGCCTCGGCATCCGCTCGCGACATCTCCAAGCTGACCCAGACGCAGCGCGCGCTCGAGCAGGAGCAGCACAAGGTGCGCGGGTTGCTCGCGCAGGCCGAGGAGCACTCCCACCGCCGCGAGGAGTTCCTCGCGATGCTGTCGCACGAGCTGCGCAACCCGCTGGCCGCCGTGCTCAGCGCGACGACGGCGATGCGCCAGGCGCCGCAGCTCCACGATCGCTGCCAGGCCGTGATCGAGCGCCAGGCGACGCACATCAAGCGGCTGCTCGACGACATGCTCGATGTCTCGCGGATCACCAGTGACAAGTTCACGATCACCGTCGAGGACATCGATCTCCGCGATGTCATCGACACCGCGGTCGAGGCCACGGATCCCGCGTTCGCCGAGCGCAGCATGAAGCTCGACCGCGACGTGCCGGATCGCGTGCTGCCGATGAAGGGCGATCCGCGACGGCTGATCCAGGTGGTGGCGAACCTGCTCGCCAATGCCGCCACCTACTCGACGCCCGGCAGCACGGTACGGCTGAGCCTGCGCACGCGAGGAGAAACCGTGGTGATCCGCGTCGAGGATCACGGCGAAGGCATCGATGCGGTGCTGTTGCCGAAGATCTTCGATCTGTTCGTGCAGTCGGAGCAGAAGCTCGATCGGTCGCGCGGCGGGCTCGGCGTCGGGCTGTCGCTCGCGAAGACCATCGTCGAGCTCCATCACGGATCGATCCGCGCGCACAGCGCCGGCGCGAATCGCGGCAGCGTGTTCGAGATCGTGCTTCCACTCGGCCAGCCACGAAGTCAACTGCTGAGCCCCGACGTGCCGGGCGGGCCATGCCGGATCGTGCTGGTCGACGATCAGGAAGACTCGCGCGACATGCTCCGGGTGCTGTTCGAGGCGCGCAACCACGTGGTGTTCGACGGCTCCGACGGCGCGCATGCCGTCCAGCTGATCACCGAGCACAAGCCCCACATCGCGTTCATCGACATCGGGCTTCCGGTGATGAACGGCTTCGAGGTCGCGCAGCAGATCCGCAAGCGGCCGGAGCTGAACGATGTCATGCTCGTCGCCTTGTCGGGCTACGGCAATCACTCGGATGTCGAGACGGCGCTCGCCGCGGGTTTCGACGAGCACGTCACCAAACCCGCCGAGTTCACGCGGCTCGAGCAGATCCTGACGCGCAAGCGGCCCGCGGACGACGAGTAGCCTTGGCGAACGACAAGGGACTGATCGGGCACGCGCGAGACATCCTCGTCGTCGACGATCACGAGGCGAACCTGGTCGCGATCGAGGTCGCGCTCGAGCCGCTCGGGCGCGAGCTGGTGCTGGCGCGCTCGGGCACCGAGGCCCTGCAGCGCCTGCTCGATCAGGACTTCGCGCTGATCCTGCTCGATGTCGCGATGCCCGGCATGGACGGCTTCGAGACCGCGAAGCTGCTCAGGGCGCGCGAGCGATCGCGGTCCACCCCGATCATCTTCATCACCGGCGTCGCCTGGCAGGACGACTCGATGCTGCGAGGCTACGACCTCGGCGCGTTCGATTACATGATGAAGCCGATCCGCGCCGAGGTGCTGCGGGCCAAGGCGCAGGTGTTCGTCGATCTCCAGGAGCGCACGATCGAGCTGCAGCGCGTGCAGCAGCTCGCTTACGAGCGCGAGCTCGATGTCCAGCGCCGCCGGTTCGAGGCCGAGGCGATGGAGGCGCAGATGAAGCAGCTCGTCGAGATGGATCGCCGCAAGGACGAGTTCCTCGCCATCCTCGCCCACGAGCTGCGCAATCCCTTGCAGCCGCTGCTGTCGTCGATCGAGCTGATCGACGCTGCACCGGACACCCCGCTCCCCGATCCCCTGAGGTCGATCCTCAAGCGCCACGTGCATCACATGAACCGTCTGGTCGGCGATCTGCTCGACGTGGCGCGGTTCAAGTCGCGCAAGCTGGCGCTGCGCAAGGAGCTGGTCGCGATCGACAGCGTGATCGATCAAGCGATCACCCAGTGCCAGTCGGCGATCGACAGTCGCGGTCACGAGCTGGTGGTCCGGCACGCGGGCGAGGGCGCCGTGGTGCACGCCGATCCGGTGCGGCTCGTCCAGATCATCTCGAACCTGCTGACCAACGCCGCGCGCTACACGCCGGACAACGGTCGCATCGAGATCGCGGCGGCGGTGGTCGACGATCGCGTGAACCTCCGCGTGATCGACAATGGCCACGGCATCTCCGAGGTGGTGCTGCCGAAGATCTTCGAGATGTTCGTGCAGGAGCGCGTCGCGCCGGACGGTGGGGGCGGGCTCGGCCTCGGGCTCGCGCTCGCGAAGCAGCTCGTCGAGCTCCACGAGGGAACGATCACCGGCGCCAGCGACGGGCCGATGCAGGGAAGCACGTTCGAGGTCTGGCTCCCGCTCGCCGAGCAGGTCACAGCAGGACGCGAAGCAGCGCGAGGCTGAACCCGGCGAGCACGATCGCGGAGGCCAGGCCGATGTAGAGCGCACCGAGCCCGACGCGTGCGAGGCCGCGCAGATCGACGCCGAGGCCGACACCTGCCATCGAGATCGCGAGCACGAAGCTCGAGATCTGGGTGACCAGCTGCGCCAGCACGATCTTGCGATCGCCGGCCTCCCACAGGAACGACTCGCGCAGGTGAAGCGTGAAGTCGGGGAGGAGCTGCAACGTGTTCGCGAGCGCGAGGACGAGGAAGCCGATGATGAACGGTGGGACCAGCGTGGTGAACGAGCCAATGCGGGTGACGTGCGCGACCTGCTGCGCCCGCTTCTTGCGGCCGTACCAGATGGCGAGCCCGATCACGACGGGCGCGAGGAGCAGCACGCGTGCGAGCTTGACGATGGTCGCGATCTCTCCGGCCTCGGGACCGTAGGTGAAGCCGGCCGCGACGACCTGGGGCACGGCGTGGATCGAGGTGCCCGCCCAGACGCCGAACTCGGTCTCGTCGAGGCCGATCACGTGGCCGAGCACCGGGAGGAGAAACACGGCGAGCATGCCGAACAGCGTCACCGTGGTGATCGCGAAGGCGGTGTCGCGCTCGTCGGCTTCGATCACCGGTGCCGCGACCGCGATCGCGGAGCTGCCGCAGATCGCGGTGCCGACGCCGATCAGCGTGCCGAGCTTGTCGGACACGCCGAGCCGGCGACACAGCGCGATCGTCAGCGCGAGTGCGACGCCGACGCAGATCACGCTGATCGCCAGCGCGGTGGTCGACGTCCGCGCCAGGTCGCGAAAGTCGAGCTTGGCGCCCATCGCGACGATGCCGAGCGAGGTCAGCGACAGCACGGCTGCCTTGACACCGGGGACGAACCGCGCCGGCAGGCCGATCGTGTTGCGCACGACCATGCCGATCACGATCGCGATCAGCATGGTGTCGATCGGCAGCTCGAGCCACCCGTGCAGCTGGTACGCCGCGATCGCGATCGCGGTGGTCAGCAGCAACCCGGGCAGCTTCAGACTCAAATGATGAAGTCCAGCCGGTCCGGTGCGTCGACGCTCTGATAGCGATCCCAGTTGTCCGGGATGATCGAGACCACGCGCTTGCCGGGACCGAGCGCCTTGGCCACCTCGATCGCGGCCCACGCCGCGGCACCGCCGGACGGACCGGAGCTGATGCCCTCTTCACGGGCGAGGCGGCGCGCGAACGCGATGGCGACCTTGTCGTCGCACTGCTTGACCTCGTCGAGCAGCTTGCGATCGAGCACGCGCGGCACGAAGCCGGCGCCGATGCCCTGGATCGCGTGCGTGCCGGGCGTGCCACCCGACAGCATCGCCGACGCCGATGGCTCGACGGCGACGATCTTGATCGTGGGGATCGCTTGCTTGAGCCGCGAGCCGACGCCGGTGATCGTGCCGCCGGTACCGACGCCGGCGACGAACGCATCGATCCGGTTCTCGGTGTCGCGCAGGATCTCCTCCGCGGTGGCCGCGCGGTGGGCCTCGGGGTTCGCCTGGTTCTCGAACTGCAGCGGCATGTAGCAGTTCGGGTTCTTGGCGACGATGTCGCGCGCGCGCTGCACCGCACCGGTCATCAGCTTGCGCGCCGGCGTCAGCACGACATCGGCACCGTAGTGCGCGAGCATCGTGCGGCGCTCGATCGAGGCGTCGTCGGGCATGCACACGATCAGGCGATAGCCTTTGACCGCGGCGACCAGCGCGAGGCCGATGCCGGTGTTGCCGCTGGTGGCCTCGACGATGGTGTCGCCGGGCTTGAGCATGCCGTCGCGCTCGGCGGCTTCGATCATCGACAGGCACGCGCGATCCTTCACGCTGCCGGCGGGGTTATGGCTCTCGAGCTTGAGCAAGACATCCGCCATACCGGATGCCATGCGCCGTAACTTCACCATCGGCGTCTTGCCGACGAGATCCAACACGGAGTCCGCGATCACGACGGCACCCTATCGCGAAATGCCGGGGTATAGACACGGCATGCGGACCTTCAAGGATCTGGTACGCGAGGCGCGCTCGCGGATCACCGAGATTTCGTGCGAGGACCTCGGCAAGCTCGGCAGCGATGCGATCGTGACCCTGGATGTTCGCGAGGCCGACGAGACGCAGGCCTGCATGCTGCCCGACGCGGTCGGGTTGCCGCGCGGCCTGGTCGAGCGCCACATCGACGAGCACGTCGCCCACAAGGACACGCCCGTCGTCGTCTACTCGGCGAGCGGCGAGCGCTCCGCACTGGTCTGCGATGCGCTCCAGCAGCTCGGCTACACCAACGTCAAGAGCCTCGCCGGCGGCATCGAGCGCTGGCGGCACCTCGGCAAGCCCGTCGCCGGCGCGGTCGCTGCGTGCCGGATCCCCGGCGCGAAGCTCGACTGGGAGGAGGTGCGGCGCGAGTTCGCGATCGTCGGTCGCCACGTGCCGGTGCTCGGCTCGGGCGAGCGGCCACTCGTCTACCTCGATCACGCGGCGTCGACGCACGCGCCGCACACCGTGCTCGCCGCGTTCGTCGAGTTCATGGAGCGCGAGTACGCGAACATCCATCGCGGCACCCACCTGCTGTCGCGCAAGGCGACCGAGCGCTTCGAGGAGGCGTACTACATCGTCGCCGATTACATCGGTGCCGAGCTCCGCAAGGGCTGCGTGGTGTTCACCAACAACACCACGCACGCGATCGATCTGTGTAGCCACGTGATGGCGGAGCGCCCGGGCCGCGTGGTGACCACCGAGATGGAGCATCACTCCAACGAGCTCACGCATCGCCGCCGCGGCATGCCGCTGCGGTGCCGCGTCACCGACGACGGCACGCTCGATCTCGGCCATCTCGAGGAGCTGCTGCGCAAGCACGAGGTCAAGCTCGTGTGCGTCACCGCCGGCTCGAACATCACCGGCGTGATGCCCGACGTCCACCGGATCGCGCGGATGGCCCACGAGGCCGGCGCGCTGATCATGGTCGATGCCGCGCAGGCCCTCGCGCGCCACCCGATCGACGTCAAGGCGCCCGACGATCCCGAGCATCTCGACTTCCTCGCCGCCGCCGGTCACAAGGCCTACGCACCGTTCGGTGCCGGCTTCCTCTATGGCCCGCGCGCGGTGCTCGATGCCGCACCGCCGTATCTGCCGGGTGGCGGCGTCGCGAAGGCGGTCAACGCCCGCGAGGTCGAGTTCCTCGGCGCACCCGACAAGCACCACGGCGGCACGCCGAACGTCGCCGGCGTGGTGGCGATGGCGCGCTCGCTGCTGTTCCTGCAATCGATCGGCTTGCCGGAGATCCGCGCGCACGAGGTCAAGCTGACGCAGCGGATCCTCGACGGGCTGCGCGACATCGGTGGCATCACCGTGTACGGACCACCGGCGGCGAACGATCGCCTCGGCGTGGTGTCGTTCAACATCGAGGGCGTGTCGGAGCTGATCGCCGCCGCCGTGCTCTCGGAGGAGGGCGCGATCGCCGTGCGCTCCGGCCGGTTCTGCGCGCACATGTACATGGACCGCCTGCTGGCGTCGCCGGCCTACAAGATCGGCGGCGATGGGCCGCCCCCGGGCGGAGCGGTGCGCGCGTCGGTCGGGCTCTACAACGACGAGCACGATGTCGATCGGTTGATCGAGTACGTCGGCAAGGTCCGGGCGCGAAAGTGGACCGGCCGCTACCGGATGAAGGGCGAGGACATGTCGGCGGAGTTCGCCGGCCGCTGCGCGGATCGCTGGATGGAAGCCACCCACGAGGGCGAGGGTTATTCGCTCGGTGAAGAAGTCGGCGCACCGCGCGGCTACGAGTTCGAGATCCTGCAGCCCGACGGTGGCTGCCGGAGCTATCTGATCGCCGACCCCGAGACCAAGCAGGCGGCGATCGTCGATCCGCTGCGCGAGAAGGTCGACGACTACCTCGATCTGATCCAGGCCAAGCGCTACCAGCTGGTCTACACGATCGAGACGCACACCCACGCCGATCACCTGTCGGGCTCGCCGCGGCTCAAGGATCTGACCGGCGCGAAGATGCTGATGCACGCCGGGACCAGCGTCGCGTGTGTCGATCGCGGGCTGGCCGACGGCGATATCATCGAGCTCGGACGTCTGAAGATGGAGGTCATCGCCACGCCCGGTCACACGCACGACTCGGTGTGTCTCGTGCTTCCGGATCGCGTGCTGACCGGTGACACGTTGCTGATCGGCGGCTGCGGCCGCACCGATCTGCCCACCGGCGATTCGTCGGCGATGTTCCACTCGCTGCAGCGGCTGCTCGCGCTGCCCGACGACATCGCGGTGTTCCCGGCCCACGATTACGATGGCCGCCGTGCGTCGACGATGGGCCGCGAGCGCAAGAACAACTCGCGGCTCAAGTTGCCCACCGTCGAGGAGTTCTCCGGCTCGATGAAGAAATCGAACCTGCCGGTGCCGCCGAATCTCGGCGAGGTGCTCCACACCAACCAGAGGTGCCTGTGAAGTCACTCCTCCTGCTGGCGCTCGCGACGAGCACCGCACTGGCTCAACCGAAGAAGCCGGTGAACCTGACCTGGATCGGTCCGGTCGATCCCGATGGTCCGGTCGACGCGATCAAGCTCGCGGGCAACGTGCTGGTGTGGAGCGACGCCACGTTCTTCCTCGATGCCGACGCGAACGGGCCGCGCGTGCAGGTCGCGAAGCTCGCGAGCGCGCGCCGCGATCACGTCGGCCAGGCGGTGCCGATGAAGGTGCTCGGGACCAGCGGAGAGTTCGTCGAGGTCGAGCCGACCACCGGGACCGATTGCGTGTGGACGAAGCTGTTGCCGCCCGACGACCTCGCGAAGCTGCGGTTGTTCGTCAAGCGATCGGATATCGCGCCGGTGGTGATCAAGCCGTTCACCAAGACCTGGCCCGACGGGACGCGCATCGAGGTCAAGCCCGGGCTCCCGGTGATCGCGATGAAGCCACAGGGCTATCGCGTCGCCGTCGGCGACGTCTGGCTGACCGCCGCGCTGCCCGCCGACGCGATCGGCTACTCGTACAAGGCCGGCGGCATCACGCGTCCCAAGGGGCAGCGCCACAAGTTCCTCGTCAAGCCGACCAAGCTCGCGCTCGGTGACCTGACCGCGGAGTCGACCGAGCCATTCGGCGTTCCGGCGGTGACGAAGAAGGGCGACAACGCGCTCGCCTCGCTGGCCACGACGTGTGTGGCGGCGACGTTCTCGGTGTCCGCGTCCGCGGTCGAGGACGGGAGCATCGGCCACGGCTCCGGATCCGGCAGTGGCGGCATCAAGCAACCCATGGCCGGTGAGCGCTGGGTACTGACGAAGGGCACGCCGCTGTTCGCTCCGGGCGGCAAGCGCAAGGTGGCCGAGGTCGGCGTTCGCGAGCTCGAGGTGGGCAAGCCCGATGGCAAACCCGAGGCCTGCATCCTCCGCAACGTCGCCTTCGAGTACGAGTATCCGCCGGCAAGAGCGCTGCCCAAGTCGCAGAAGCCGAAGCTGATGTTGTGCACGCCAGTCGCGAACGTGAAGCACGTCAACGACGCGCCCGCTCGGCCCTGATCGAGTCCCGGGACTCGGTTCTTGACATCGCGAATCGGTGACATTAAAACTGTCACCAATTCAATGACCGTGTCACGGACGTACAACAGCCCTCTGCGCGAGGAGCAGATGGAGCAGACCCGGGAGAAGATCCTGGAGACGCTCGCGGAGCTGCTCGCCGACGAGGCCACCCACGACGTCAGCGTTGCGAGTGTTGCCGAGCGCGCCCGGATCTCGGTGCGCACCGCGTACCGCTACTTCCCGACCAAGGATGCGCTGATCGACGCCTTCCACGACTGGGTGCGGACGAAGTTCGGAGCGCCTCCGCTACCCGCGACGGTCGAGGACATGCACGACAACGTCCCGCTGTTGATCCGCTACTTCGAGACCAACCAGCGGCTGTTCCGGGCGATGCGGTCGATCCCGGCCCGCGAGCTGCGGAAGCGCCGCAAGGTCGAGCAGGTCAAGGCGGTGACGAAGATGGTCGCCAAAGGTGCGCCGAATCTCGACTCCGACCAGGTCAAGCTCCGGGCCGCCGCGCTGCACCAGCTGCTCGGCTCGGACGTCTGGCTCGCTCTCCGCGATCACTGGGGCTTGACCCAGGACGAGATCGTCGACGCGATACAGTGGGGAATCCGTGCGCTGTCGACGCAGCTCGCGGCGGACGACGCCAGGTCCAAGAAACGGAAATAGGAGACAGGACGATGGTGGACAAAGCTTTCACTCCCCCGAGCCCAGGCGCGTGGGAGATCGAGTCGACGCATACCCAGCGGCCGATGACGCGGTACCTCGCCGCGGTGCTCCCGGAGCAGATGATGCGTGGCTTCAAGGAAGCCACCGCTCGAAACGGTGCGCTCCTCGATCACTTCGAGATCGCGCTGATCAACGGCTTCCTCTACATGGCGCCGCGGCCGGTCGGCGCGCCGAAGTCGGCGAAGGGGCCGCCGCCGAAGCTGATCTTCAAGCTGCTGACCAAGCTGCACCCGGAGATCCGCAGGCGCCTCGGGCGGGCACGCGAGGTCTTCGAGGGCAAGCTGTGGCGCGAGGACGTGGCGCGCTGGGACAACGAGATCAAGCCGGCGATCGTCAAGCGCAACGCCGAGCTCGCGGCCGTCGATCCGGCGAAGCTCGACGATGCGGCGCTACTCCAGCACCTGCGCGACGTCGAGGCGCGGATGATCGACTCGATCTATCGCCACCACTCCCTCAACATGTGCGCGCTCCTGCCGCCCGGTGATCTGCTCGCTCACGTCACCGAGTGGACCGGCCTCGGCGCCGAGGCGCTGTGCGGCGTGCTGCGCGGCGACTCGAAGGTGTCGGTCGGCGCGGCCGACGAGCACGAGCGCGCGATCGCGGCGATCAAGGCGGACCCGAGCGCCGCGACGCTGCTGGCCTCGAAGGCGCCGGCGCGCGAGATCCTCGACCAGCTGTCGGCGTTTCCCGGCGATGTCGGGATCGCGGTGCGGTCGTACGTCGGTGCGGTCGGGTTACGGATCCCGTCGGGCTACGACGTCGGCGACCCGACGATGCTCGAGCAGCCGGAGCTGATCGTCGGTGCGCTGCGCAGCGGACCGGCGCCGAAGCTCGACGCAGCCGCGATCGCCGCGGCGACGCAGCGCGTGCGCGACAAGGTCCCCGAACCGCACCGCGCGATGTTCGACGAGCTGCTCGCCGAGGCGCGGTTCGTCTATCGCATCCGCGACGAGCGCGGTCTGCTCAACGACGCCCCGGCGGCCGGGCTCGCGCGCCGCGCGCTGCTCGAGGCGGGCCGGCGGCTGGTCGCGGCCGGCAAGCTCGAGGTCGCGGATCACGCGGTCGATCTG
>JAEYYY010000271.1 GCA_023430775.1 Pseudomonadota bacterium | reverse complement strand
GTCTTGGCTCGGGCGTAGTCACCGGCATCGAGCAACACGGATGCCTTGTTGAAACGCGCGTCGATGTAATTCGCGTCGAGCGACACCGCCTTGTCGAAGCGATCGAACGCTTCCTGGCCCTTGCCCTGGCGGAGGGCGAGCAGCGCACCCGCGTTGTAGATCGCCGGGTCCTTGACGTCGTCGGCGAGCGCCTTCTGGAGCACCAGGTCGGCAAGCTCGTACCGCTTCTGCTGGATGTAGATCAGCGCCAGCTCGGTGTAGATCTTCGCGTTGACGCCCGACAGCCGCACGGTATCGCGCAGCACGGCGACCGCATCGTCGAAGTCGCCGGCATCGCGGAGCAGCGAGGCGAGGCGCGCCGCTGCATCGCGCCGATTCGGATCGGATTCTTCCGTCGTCCGCAGCGCGGTCTCGTAGTCCGAGCGCGCTTCCTTCTTGTGGCCGGCGCGGCGGTGCGCCTCGGCGCGAGCGAGCAGCGAGGCGGTGTGATCCTTGTAGATCGCCAAAGCCTTGGTGAAGTGGCCGACCGCGGCGTCGTCGTCGCCTTCCTTGTAGGAGATGACGCCGAGGTCGTAGTGCGCCTCCCACAGCTTGCTGTCGATCTCGAGCGCGTTCTTGAGCCGGACCTTCGCGGTGTCGTAGGCCTCGGGACCACCGAGGCGCATCGCGCGCATCGCCGCCTCGAACTCCTTCGCCGCCTTCGGGTTGACCGGATCGAGGCGCTGCACGGTGCGGCCCTTCGGACCGATCTTGGTGGTGGCGCTGCCGCCGCACGCGGCGAGTGCGATCAGGAGGAGGAGCTTCTTCATCGGGCAATCTCCGTCACGAGCTCCTGCTTCGGCGGGCGATCACCGATGCGCTCCTTGCTGCGCGACTCGCGCTCCGGCGGGAACTTCTGCGCCGACAGCTTGCCGAGCGCCGTTCGGATCTTGCCGGTGAACTCGTCGTAGACCTGGAGCTCGATCGCCTTCTTGTAGCCGACGGTGAACGCCTCGACCGCCTTGTCCTGGATCGTCACCGCGATCTCGTTGAGCTTGTCCTGGTACGCCTCGACCTGATCCTGCGGCAGGTTCGCCGGCGGCTTCGCGGCCGATGCTGCGAGCGCCTCGCCGAACAGATCGTAGATCTGGCCGTAGCGGAACAGCGCGGCGGTCGCCCACTTCGGATCGTTGAACTCGGCGACGGAGACATAGATCTTCTCGGCCTCGCCGAGGAGCTTGGTCTTCTGGGTCAGCGCCTTGTTGAGTTGCGCGACCTTGACGTCCAGCGACACCTTCTCGTACTGGCGGAACACCAGCTCGCCCTCGTAGTAGCGCGCCTCGGCGGCCCACGTCGTTCCGGCCTTCTTGGCATCGCCGCTCGCCGCCTTCCACAGCTTCTGCGCGGTGACGAGCTCCTCCTTGGCGCGCGCGAACTGACCGAGCTTGAAGCTCATCCGGCCGGCGCGGGTATACGCCTCGATCACGCGCTTGCCGGTCGAGCGGTAATTGCGCGCGTACTCCATGTACGCCTTGTACGCGGGGCCATCCTCGCCGGCGTTCTCCTGGACGACGCCGATGTTGAACGCGACATCGGGCGCGTCCTTGCGATCGCGGAACTTGTTGGCGTACTCGCGGTAGTGCGCGATCGCCTCCTTGTTCTGGCCGAGCGCCTGGCGCAGCAGGCCGGCGTTGAACAGCGCGTTCGCGGCGTTCGGACCGGTGCGGAACTTCGCCCACACCAGCTCGTAGGCCTTCGCCGCGCGGTCGTAGTAGATCACGCGCTCGTAGACCTGGCCGGCCGCGAACGCCGCCTTCTCGGCCATCTCGGTGTTCTTGTCGGCGTACTTCTCCGCGAGATCGAGATAGATGTCGGCGGCCTTCTCCGGCTGCTTCGCCTTCTCGAACATCACGCCGGCGTTCATCAGCGCCTGGCCGGACATCTTCGCGTCGGAGGTCTCCTTGGGGACGCGGAGGTAGAACCCGGCGGCCTGTTCGTACTTGCCCGCCTCGGCGTACTTGTCACCGCTCTTGGTGATCGAGTCGACGATCAGATCGCTCAGCAGCTTCTGCTTCTTCGGATCGGAGAACGACGGGGCGGTCTTGAGCTTGCGCGCCCACTCCTCGAGCACCTCGTAGTCTTTCGCGCGGGTCAGGCAGGATAAGATGCGATCGCCCGATGGACCGGCGTTCGGATCCTTCGCGTACTGCGTGACGATCAGACCGAAGCGCTTGATCGCCTCGTCGCACTCGCCGTAGTCGTAGAACATCTGGCCGTTCTTGAAGAGAACGCCGACGATCGTCGGGTCGTTCTTGAACAGGCTGGCGTAGATGTCGATCGCCTCGCCGAACTTCTTGTCGACGGGATACAGCTTCGTCTTGCCGGCGGTGTCCCTCGGTCGTGCCTTCTCGAACGCCGCCATCGCGTTGAGCAGGGCGTCCTTGTGCAGCTTGCCGACCGGAGCCGACTTGCCGACCGCGAGGTACTCGTCGCCGGCCTCCTCGGTCTTCGCGAGCTTGAAGCACAGGATGTCGGCGCGGTAGTAGCGCACCTCGATCGTCTTCTCGGTCGCTTGCTTCGGACCGCCGAACGCGACGAGGTAGTTCTCGTAGGCGGCCGCCGCCCGGATGTAGAACTGCTCGAGGTCCTTCGGCAGGTACGTGCGATCGGCGCAGCCCTCGCCGGGCTTGTTGAGCTTGAGACCTTTCTCGCGGCGCTGCGCTTCCCCGTGGATGTTGGTCGCCGTGGTGCGCGTCAGGTCCTCGGTGATCTGCAGCGAGCGGAGCAGGGCATCGCGGTTCTTCTGCGCCTTCGCCCAGGTGCTGCCGGGCCCGTACTGCTCGAGCAGGGTCTTGATCTCCTCCTGCGCGCGGTCGACATCGAGCGCCGCGTTCCAGTTGCCGACGATGTCGCGCTGGTACTCGGCAGCCTTGATCGACTCCGGGTCCATCTTGATCAGGAACCGGTAGGCCTCGTTGCTGCGCTCCCACTCGGTCTGCGCGCCGTAGCTCTCGGCGACGCGGAGCAGGACATCGCGCGAGTACTGCTCGCCGCCGATCGACGCCAGGAAGTCGAACACCTCCTTCGCCGACACGCTGCGATCCTCGGTGAACACGACGACCAGCTGCTCGAGCGCCTCGTCGCGCAGCGAGGCGCTGCGGCGGCGTTGCGCGGCGGTGCCGGTACGCTCGGCCTCGACGGCCTTGTCGAGCACGCGCTTGAAGTCCTTCGCCGCCTGCGTCGAGTTGCCGAGCTTCCACTCGCACCACGCGACCTTGAAGATCGCGAGGTCGGAGGTCGCGGCGTTGTCGGGGATGTGCTTGTAGGCGTCCTTCGCCTCGACCCACTTCTGCTGGCCGAAGAAGTGCTCGCCGACCATCATCCACGCGTCGCCGAGCAGGCTCGACTGCGGGTACTTCTCGATCACCTCGCGGAACATCTTCATCGCCTCGTCCTCGCGCTGATCCTCCTTGGCCGCGAAGCCGATCAGGTAGGTGACGAGGTCCATGCGGCGGAACTTCGGATGCTTCGCGTGCAGCTCGACGTAGAGCTCCTCGGCCGCCTTGAGATCGATCTTGGGTTCCTTCGGCGGAGTACAGGCGGTTTTCTTGTTGTTGCACTTCTCGACGGCGCGCGAGAACTCCTCGACCTGGACGAGGAACAGCCGGCGCGACTCCTCCCACAGCAGCTCGGCGAGCTTGAACATGCCCTCGGCCTTGGCCTCGCCGGTCGGCTTGCTGGCGAGGAACTGCTTGAGCAGCCCGATCGCCTCGAGGCGCTTGTCGTCGCGGCGCTTCTCGGTCGACGCCAGCAGGTCCTTGAGCTCCTTGTTGAGGATCGGCGCTTCCGGCGACAGCGGTCGCTTGCGGATGTAGAGCTCCTGCGCCGGACCGCGAACGGTGTTGACCTGGAGCTCGCCCGCCGGCTTCTGCGCGAGGGCAGGGGATGCCGCCGCGAGCACTCCGAGTGCCACGAGTCCGCCGAAGCCGGCGCGGAGTCGATCGACGAGCGTCTTCATCGCCACCCCTCGTATTCGTCGGCCCAGTACTCGCCTTGCCACGGCCAGTACTCCTCGTCATCCCCGATCATCGAGGCGTTCCACAGCTTGCCGATCAGCTCCTCGGGGAACCGGCCGGCCGCGAGGTCTTGCACCTCGATGTCGAGCTTGCGTTTCTGCCCGATGATCGCGTCGATCTTGCCGAGCTTGGCCTTGTCGAGCACGCGACGGACATCCTCGTAGAGCTTCTCGACCGCGTCCTGCGCGAGCTTGTCGCCGAGCCGGGAGAGCTTCGCGGACAGCGCGTGCGCGGACTTGTCGAGCCGTCGCGCCTCGCCGATGTCGGCCTGGATCAGCGGACGGATGCCGCCGACCGCTTGCTTGCCGACGGCGTCCGCGGCCTTGTCGGCGACGATCAGCGCCTTGCCTTCCGAGTCGGCGATCCTGGTCTCGATCTGGTCGAGCCGCTCGAGCTCCGCGGCGATGGCATCCGCCGCGATCGTGCCCTCGCGCCTGGCGCGGATCAACTCGAGCTTGCTGGCGGCCACCTGCGCGCGCAGCCGGCGCAGGTCTTCGACCACCGCGTTGGCATCGGCGAGCTGCTCCTGCTCGAGCGACTTGTCGGTGCTGACGGCGGCGACCTTCTTCTCGGTGAACTGGGCGGCGAGCGATTGCCACTGCCGGACGTTGTTCGGCGCGTTGCGTGCGAGCTCGTCGAGCCCGGTCAACGTGTCGTTGAGACGGATGAACTTGGGATCGAGGCGGAGCAGCGCCTGGACCTCGTCGACGGCCGTCTGCGGCTTCTCCTTCTCGAGCTTGTTGGTGCCGATGTACTTGGTCTCGCGATAGCGCGTGATCGCGTCGGCGAACAGCTGATCGCGCAGGCCGCGGTCCTTCCGGATCTTGTCGATCTCGTCGACGATCGGCTGCAGCTTCGCGACCAGGTCGTCGTAGTGCTTCTGGGACGCGTCGAACTTGCAGTCGGCGAGCTCGACGTAGCCGGCGAGCAGCGAGGCCTCGGCCCAGTTCGGCGACGACGGGAACGTGGTGAGGAACTCCTTCACCAGATCGCGCGCCGTCGGGAGCTCGCGCTTCTGGTACATCGACCAGCTGGCCTCGAACAGCGCGTCGCTGAGATAGACCGAATCGTCGGGGACCTGGAAGTAGTGATAGTAGGCGTCGTCGTACTCGCCGCTCTCGTGCGCGAGCCGGCCGAGGCCGAGCCGGGCGAGGTCCTTGACGGTGAAGTAGCGATCGTCGACGACGAACGTGAACTTGTCGTCGTCGGGCGTCGCCGCGATCTCGCACATCGCCTCGGCGGAGTCCTTGAGCTCGCCGCGCCGCGCCCGGATCACCCCACGCAGGTAGACCGCCGACGAGTACATCCGCGACTTCTTCGAGATCGTGACCAGCTCGCCCTCGGCATCGGCGAGCTTGCCGGCGTCGTAGGCTGCGCGACCGCGCAGATACGCGCGCTCGCCGGTGGCACTGACCGGAATCGGATCGGTGTGCTTGATCGCTTCGAGGCGCGCCAGCACGCCCCGGTGATCGCGGGTCTCGATCGCGATGTCGACGGCGCGGCGGTGGGCCGGTCCGTAGTACGGCGCCGCCGGGCCGCGCTTCAGCACGCCCTCGAGCGCATCGAGCGCGGCACCGTACGAGCCGGCACGCGCGAGCGCGACGCCGAGATCGAACTCGGCGTTCTGGTACTCGACGAAGTCCTTGAACGCGTCGTAGCGCGGCGACTTGACGATCGCGTAGAGCGCCACCGCGGCATTGGAGAACGCGCCGTCCTTGAGCAGATTCTCGGCAGCCTGCAGCTCGCGGCGGAGCGTGTTGATGTTGCCGCTCTCGACATCGATCAGCTTCATCGCCTCGAGCTCGACGAAGTACTTGCCGATCGCGTCGAGCTGGACCGGCGCCGGCGCCGTGTCCTCCGGCTTGTCGCCTTCGGGCTGCGCGGACGCGGTGGCCGACGACAGCACGAGACCGAGTGCGAGCAGCCTCCTCACTTCTTGCCCTTTGGTGCATCACCCGGCCGGGCCACCGTCTTGACGGAGACATCGAGGCCGAGGCCGTAGCTGCCCTTCTCGCTCTTCTTCCACTCGTAGGCGATGTTGCCGCCGTCCTTCGCCTTGGCCGACACGATCAGGTCCTTGCCGGCGACCGCCTTGACGACGATCTGGTTCTCGGTGACCGAGGTGAACGTATCGTCGTCCTTGCCGGACGCCTCGACGCGGAACGTGATCAGGTGCTTGCCGGGCGCGACGAAGCCCTCGAACCGGATGCCGTCGTCGCCGCCGATCGCGCCGGTCGCGTTCTCGTAGACGCTCGCGCCGTCGAGCCGGATCGTCGCCTTCGCCGGGTTGTAGTAGCGCGCGCTGGTGTACGTCAGCTTGATCTGGATCCGCGTCGAGTAGAGCTGGCTGGCGACCGCGTTGGCGCGCGCGCGCGACTTGAACAGCTCGTCGCGCAGCGACAGGTACTCCTGGCGCAGCGTATCGACGTCGGGCTCGCTGGTCGCCGCCGGCGGCTTCGGCTCCTCGGGTGGCTTCGCCGGATCGGCGCTGCCGCCGCCGGCACCAGTACCACCGCCGCCACCGGGACCACCGCCGCCGTTGGCGGGCTTGTCCTTATCCTTGTCCTTGTCGCCCGCCGCCGGCGCGGCCGGTGGTGGCGGAGCCGGATCCGGTGCGGGCTCGGCCACCGGCGGTGCCTTCGGCTTCGGCTTCGGCTTGGCCTTCGGCGCAGCGACCGCGATCAGCGGAACGAGCAATGCAGACAAGGCGAGTCGCAAACGCATGGTGTCTCCAAGCCGACGAGGTCAGTTGTGGAAAGGCAGAAAGAGCGAGAGCGAGGCCGTGATCGCGCTGTCGTTGACGAGGAAGTTCTCGTCGAGGAGCTCCTGTCGGAACGTCCGGTTACGAGCATCGATCCGGAACGCCGCGACCTGACCCATGAAGAGCTTAATCCCGAAGCCGACTACCCCGGCAGCACCACGGCTCGTCTTGGAGTCGATCACCCCGACGCCGATGTCTGCGTGAAGGTCGAAGTGGACGATCGACCCGCCGAGTCGCAGCTTGCCGTACACCGGGCTCCACACCAGCAACGACTCGCCGAAGATCATCCGGGCGTAGGTGTCCTCGAGCACCGTCGCGCGACCGTCCTCGAGGGCGCGAATGACATCGGCGTTGGCGTGGGTGAACGCGCCGCCGAACTCGACCGCGGTCTCGTCGGTCATGTGATAGGTGTACGAGCCGCCGATCAGGTACGTGCCGCTGAGCAGGTCGCTGGCGTAGTAGCCGCCGCCGATGGTGAGCTCGTGGCGGCTCTGCTTGACGAACAGCCGATCGACGGCGCCGCGGCGCTTGCGCTTGATCGCGAGCCGATCGGCGATCTCCTGATCGATGCACATGCCGGTCGTGCGATCGGCGACGGCCGGCTTTTCCTCGTCCGTCTTCGCCGTCTTCTTCGGCTTCTTGTCCATCATGCGATCGCCATCGTCGGCGACTGCGGTCGACGTCGTGGCGAGCAGGAGGAGGAGCGCGAGTCTCATAGTCCCGACGGGATCCACAGCGCGAGGCCTGCGGTGGTGATGAAGTTGTTGGTGTAGCGGGTCTCGCCGGCGACCTCCTCGACCGCCATCAGGTCGCGGAAGTCCAACCGGATCGTCAGCACCTTGGTGACGAACAGGTCGAGTGCCATGCCGGCGTTGAACGACAGCCCCTGGACGGCGTCGTGGAACATTCGACCGCCGCCGGCGAAGAACATCATGTCGGCGTGGACGATGCCGCCGCCGAGCTTGAGCTTGGCGTGGATCGGCGACCACATCACGTTGCCGAGCGCGATGTATGCCATGCCCGGATCGAAGCGGTTGTCGCCGAAGAACTTGTTGAGCGGCGCGTCGAGATCGAGCGTCAGCGGCGTCAGCGCGAACTCGGCCTGGATGCCGAGATCCTCGGTGAAGAAGAACCCGAGGCTGCCGCCGGCGATCCAGCTCGACGACGTCAGATCTCCGCCGTACAGGCCGCCGTGGCCATGGAGGACGAACTTGCCGTCCTTCTGGAAGTCGCGCTTCTGGACGCCGCGCGGCTTGAGCTGCTCGCCGAGCTGATCGCGGATCGTCTGGTCGAGACACGACGGTAGCGGCGCGTC
>JAEYYY010000181.1 GCA_023430775.1 Pseudomonadota bacterium | reverse complement strand
GCGGCATGGCGAACCGCGCCGAGCCGCGCCGCGATCGCGCTCGGATCTGATTCGGCGGCGGCGGCAAACCACGCCGCTGCGCCGACGCTGTCGTTCGAGTGACCGGCGAGGATGCCGCGCGCGGACTGCACGGCCGCGCGGAGCTCGTTGTCGGTGACCGCGCTCGCGATCTGCTCGAGCGTGGCGCCGAACTCGTCGGCGCGGCCATCGAGGAACGCGAGCTCGAGCTGCGCGAGCAGCGCGCGAATATCCGACGGCGCGCTGTCGAGGATCTCGCCGACGGCGACGCGCGCGAGATCCTGCTCGCCGCTCGCGAGCAAGAGGTCGATCCGGTAGTGGCCGAGCGGCCGGCGCTCGAGCGCTCCGGCGACCGCGAGCTCGGTGTCGAGATGGCGCGTGACCTCGTTGAGGTCGCCGCTCGCGCGGGCGATCCGGCGCAGGCCGCGCAGCGCCGCGGTGGCGCGCGGGTCGGCGAGCAGCGCGGCGTCGTAGTGAAGGCGCGCACGCTCGAGATCCGAGAGCCGCTCGCACAGCCGACCAGCCTCGATGCGCAGCGCCGCCGACGTGGCGCTGTCGTCGAGCGTGGCCACCTCGCGCTCGTAGACCAGCAGCGCTTGCGCCGCGGCCTCGTCGAGCGTCGACGTCGATAGCGGCGGTGCCTGCTCGGGCCAGTCGCGCCCGATCTGATCGAGATCGAGTCCGGGCTCCTCGCCGAGTGAATCGGCGCCGGGCAGCGGCGTCGAGATCCGGCCGACGGGGCGGCGCTCGCCGGCCCCGGCGATCCCATCGCTCGGCTCGCGCTCGCCGACTCCACCTCGCCACCCGCCTCGCTCGATCTCCTCGATGATGCCGAGCGGCGGCACCGAGGTGGGCGTCTTGACGCGCGGATAGAAGTCGGCGAGCGCGGGCGGTCGGTTGGAGGTCTCGGAGTCGCGCGCGCGCTGCAGATCCTCGGGGCGCGGCGCCGCGATCATCGTTCGCGGGCCCTCGATGTCATCGTGCGCCGACAGATCTGGAATCTCGTGGCGCTGCGACGCTCGGAGCAGGTCGTCCGACGGTGCACCGATCATGGTCTTGAGCGGTGCGTCGTCGTCGAACGGCGGTAGCTCTTCGGGCTCGCCGGCGCGCGGGCGCAGCGAGCGCAGGTGGTCGAGCTCTGCCTGGCTCGGCGCGGCGATCAGCGTGCGCGGGCCGTCTTCGAGATCGCGCTGCGACGGGACCTCGATCCGCTGCGACGGGCGCGGCGGCGGTCCCGGCGGTGCCGTACGCGGGATCCGCGGCACGTCGAGCTCGAGCGACGCCAGCGGATCGTCGGCGGCTCCGACCGCGGCGGCGACATCCGAGAAGTCGTCCTCGCCACCGTGTTGCACCGACGGATCGGGCCGCGGGGGCGGCGTCTCGTCGGCCATGTCCATCTCGATCACCGGGCCCGGGGTCGGGCGAACCGGCGGTGGCTTGGTGGGCGTGTCGGCGCGACGGACGACGTGCGCGGTGCGGCGCTGGACCGGCGCCGATGGCTGGTCCGTGCTGGGCTCGATCGAGATCTCCGCGTCGTCGGACATCTCGATGTCGTCGTAGGCATCGTCGTCGACCGGCATCGCCGGCAGCGACTGCTTGGAGGCCGCGGCACGCGCCTCGATCTCCTCGCTATGGATGACCCGCGTCTGCTCGGCGAACTGCGCGACCTCGATGCCACCGGCCGGCGTCAGATCGCGCCCGCTGATCGGCTGCGGTGCGGTGACGCGGCGGACGATGTTGGCGGCCGCCGTTCGCCGCTCCGGCACGGGCGCGGGCGGTGGTGCGATCTCGTCGTCGTAGTTGACGGCCGGATCCGAGGGCGCGCGCGTCGGGCGCGAGGCCGACGTGAACACGCCATCGTCGTCGGGATTGATCGGCAGCGGCGTGGCCGCGCGGTTGGTGCCGGTGAGCGTGGCGTCGCCCGCCGGGCCGAGCATGTCGCCGAGCGTGTGCGGGCGACCGCTGGCGCCGACGTCCGAGAAATCGGTCTCGAGCGGATCGGCCACCGGATCGCCGAAGGTGTCGAACGTGTCGCCGCCGGTGTCGACCGCCAGCGAACCGTCGAGCGTCAGCGACCCGTCGAGGGTCATCTGGTTCTCTTCGTCGTCGTCACCGAGATCCGCGAGCGGCGCCGGCCGCGACAGCGTGGTCGGATCCGGCATCGGCTCTGGCACCGGGTCCGGCCACTCCATCGGCTGCGCCGCCAGATCATTGGCGCTGGTGTCGGGACCGCCGTGGAGCGCGTCGAACGTGGCATCCCACGCGTCGAGCTCGGACATCAGATCGTCTTCGCCCAGAAACGGCTTGCTGCCCTTCCCGCTCGGTGGTGGCTTCGACGTCATCGCGCTCCTCGCAGGCCGACGCCGAGCACCTCGCGCAGCCGCGCGTGCTCGTCGGAGACCGACCATGCCGCCAGCTCGAGTGCGGCAGTGCTATCGCTGATCGCCTTGCCGCCCTTGCCGACATCGAGCTGCGCGAGCGCGACCGCGAGATCGCCGCACCACAGCAGACCGGCGCGGTGGCCGATCGCGTTGGCGGCATGGCGGAAGCCGACGATGTTCACCAGCTCGTTGCCGCGCGCTTGCACCAGCTGCGCGACGGCCGCGCGTTGCTTGCGACCGAGCTCCTTCTTCAGGATCTTCGCGCGCTCTGCGATCGCGTTGTCTTCCCCTGCCGCCTCGTCGGCCAGCCGCGGTGGCACGGTCGCCTCGGCGGCGCGGATCGCGGCGACCAGCGTCCAGCCGAGCTCGCCGTCGCGGAGCTCCGGCAACGTCGCCAGCCCCTCGGCCAGCATCGCGACCGTGCGTCCGAGCTGCCAGCGGTGGTGCGGCATCTTCGCGGTGGCGACGTCGGCGCCGATGCACAGCACGGGCGTCTCGGCGGCGAGCGCGCGGATCACCCCCCCGCGCGCGGCGCTGACGTAT
>JAEYYY010000174.1 GCA_023430775.1 Pseudomonadota bacterium | reverse complement strand
GACCGGTCGGTGCCGGCGGCGGCCCGACGAGCTCGGCGTCGTGCACGTAGGTGAGCAGCCTGGCGAACGCGACCGGACCGATGTACGGCACCGCATCGAGCTCGGCGAGCGAGCCGAAGGTCTCGTCATCGGCCGTGTTGCGGATCTCGTCATCACCGAGCCGGTACGCGACGATGTTGTCGGCCGCCTTCGTCGCTAGCCCGACATCGTTCTTCAGCTCCGAGAGCGATGAGGTGTTGACGACCTGCAGGATCGCGGCGGCCTCTGCGGCCGTGCACTCGAAGCCGTCGAGCTTGCCGCCGGAGGTGAACGTGTCGTCACGTCCATCCTCGAGCACCGGCTCGCCTTCCGTTGCACACGCTGCCAGCGTCGTTGCGAAACCCATGACCAGGTAACGAAGCTTCATAGTGGAACCATTCATGTCGTGTAAAACCCGGACGGCACGCTCATGTCGCAATGAATCGACAGCGAGTCGACTGGCCGGAACCAACAATTCGTGCGACCGCGGTCGCGAACGGCGATTCGCCGTCAGCTGGCACGTCGCTCGCGATCTCGGTCAGAGGTGGACCGCCATCAGGCCGGTCATCCGGGCAGGGTGCCGCAGCTCACTCGAACTTCAGCGACTTGATCTCGCCGCCGTCGTACTTCGTCACGCACTTGGCCGAGATGCTGGTGACGTCGAGGAAGTAGGGAAGATCGTCCTCGAGCGTGACGCCGAGCTCCGCGGCGAGCTCCGTCGCATCCTCGGCCGGGATCAGCGAGCCCGTCGCGACGAGCTCCGATTGGTCTCGCACCGTGTCGGCCAGCGGCCCGTTGTGGAAGATGCGCAGCTTCTTGCCGTTCCGGTGGATGACGAACGACTGACGCGCTTCTCCATCGGTCGCCTTCTCGATCGTACCCGGTAGCACCCAGCCGTGAACCTTGATCTCCGAGGTGACGCGTGACAGATCGCCGGAGGTCACGAGCTCGTCGATCATGTAGTAGCGGTTCGGCGGTGGTGCCGCCGCGGCCAGGAACAACGAGCACGCGCTCGCGATCCCGGCGGCGATCGCGAGCCTGCTCGGACGGGTGGGTTGTTCGAGCGCGTCTCGCATGGGGCACAGAACCGTGACGATCCGCAGCTCCATTCCCGGCACCGCGATGTCATGGTGCGTGCCCGCCGACGGTACTCGCGCTCGTGCGCTCTCGCGCAGCTACTCTGGCTCGAACGCTAACGCTCGAGGCAGTAGAGGCGGCCCTGGAGATCGCAGTCGAGCTTGTCGAAGTTCGTCCACCCGCTATCGATCTCGCCGGCGTCACCGACGGTGCCTTCGGCGCTGATCGTGCCGTCGGTCCAGTCGCCGCACGTCGCGTTGTTCGGCGTGAAGCGACCACCCGCGGACGTGCCGGTCCAGGTGTTGATCAGATCGGGCGGGAACATCAGGAGCGTGCCCTTCTCGTCGATCACGACGGGCACCATCGGCGTGGTCGTCAGGTTCGCCTTGTTCGCGAACGCCATCTGACCGTCCATGCGAAACCACGGCCCGCTGCCGGTGATGCGATCGATCGCGTCGACGGTGGAGTCCGAGATCCACGCCTGCCATTCGCCCCCGAGACCGGCCGCGCCCGCGAAGTTGTTGCACATGTTGTCGGCGCCCTGGACGCCGGTCGCGCCACCGCCGAGCGCGGCGAGGTTCGCATTGGTGTTCATGCTCGACACGAAGACGCGCTTGCCCGCCGGGCCGGGTGGTCCGTCGCCCGTCGAGTCACCCGGAGGAGCGCCGTCACCGGGGATCGTGCTCGGCCCGCCGCCACATCCGAGCACGCTTGCGATCACGAGCAGCCGAAGCATCGCGCGTTCGTAGCTCGCACGATCGCGTGGATCAACTCGATTCGCCTCGCTGACCACGCCGGGCGCGTCCCAGCGACCGAATGGCAATCTCGTCGTTACCGATCACGCGGTTTCGGCCGGTTGAGAGCTGGCCTCGCGGTTGCTCTACCGAGGCGCATGACTCGCTCGTTTCACCCACCCACCCGGCGTGTGCGCCGGACCACGCAGCCGATGATCGTCGTCCGGCTTCGCGATCCGAGCATCCGGAGCCTCGGCTTTGCCACGTTCCGCGCGGTCGCGACCGATGGCGAGATGATCATCTTTCCGCACGTCGACCGGCGGAATCAGATGACCGTGTTCGCGCGTTAGCGCGCGTTAGCGCTTGGTCCACGCGGCGAGCTGGTCTTGCTCGTACTTCCGCATCGCCTCGACGTCGGAGCCTTCGGCCCCCTCGAGCGCTGCGAGCGCCGCCTTCTCGAGCTCGATCGCGCGCCCCTTGTTGCCGGCGGCGAACTCCATGTCGGCGAGGATCGCGAGCGGTTCGGACTTCCACTTGCGCGGCAGCTGTAGCCGATCGATCTCGGCGATCGAGAGCTGCAAGGTCTCGCGAGCGTCCGCGATGCGCCCGGTGTCCTGCAGGCAGAACCCGAGGTTGGTGAGCTGCATCGCGTGCTCGTTCTCGCCGTGGCCGGTCTTCTTCAACAGCTGCACGGCGCGCGTGTAGTGCGGCAGCGCTTCCTTGCAGTTGTCGGCGGCGCGCGCGATGTCACCGAGCCCCTGCTCGATGGCGATGAACTGCGGCGCGTCGTCGGGGATCACGCCGATCAGCGCGTCGCGCGCCGACAGGTAGCTCTGCTTCGCCTGGTCGGCGCGATCCTGTAGCCGCGCGAGGTGCGCGCCGGTCACGTAGATCGTGCTGACCATCGGATGGCGCTCGCCGAACGACGCGATCGCGATGCGGAGTGCACGCTGAAGATGCTGCGACGACTCGTCGTAGCGCTCGAGCTGCATCTCGGCGGCCCCGAGATCGTGGAGCGACTTGGCGACCTCGGGATGATCGGGTCCGTAGAGGTTCTCGTCGAGCGCGACCACGCGGACCAGCGTGAGCCGCGCGGCCTCGCGCTCGACCTGCAGCTGCGCGGCGGCGAGCTGGCCGAGCGCGGTCGACAGCTGCATCCGCGCGACTGGATCACGTGCGGCGCGGGCCTCGAGCACCGGCAGCACGCGCATGGTCTCGGTGATCGCCTCCTCGGCGCGGCCGGCCTGGCCGAGGGCATCGGCGCGGTGGATGGCGACGCGCTCGGCGGCATCTCCACCCACGCGTGCCTGCAACGCGGCGGCGGCGTCGAGCAACCCGAGCGATTCGCGCGGATGGCCGAGGTCGACGATCACGGTCGCCTCGTCGAGCAGGATCTCGAACAGCAGGCCGTCGTCCATCGCCCGCCCGGCTTCCTGCGCGGCTCGCGCCAGCAGGCTGCGGGCTCCCTGCGAGTTGCCGTTGTCGCGCTCGACGCGGCCGGCGGTCAGCAGCGCGGCGGCGAGCGCGCGCGGATGCGCGGTGCTCTCGGCGAGCGCGATCATCTCGGCGACGCCATCGTGGGCGCGGCGGGTCTGGCCGGAGCGGCGCTGCGTGTCGAGCATCGTGATCTTCGCGCGCAGCGCGGGATCGATCGTGGCCGAGGAGCCACTGCACGCGGCGGGGTGCGGCAGCATCGTCGCGGCCTGGACGGCGCGATCGACGGTGGCCGCATCCGGGTGTTGCCAGCGCTCGACCTGGGAGGCCAGCTGCTGCAGCTGATCGTCGAGGCACTCGACGCGCGCCTGCCGCTGCGAGCCCTCGACGGCACACGCGCTGCTGCGCACCAGCTTCCAGCGCTCGACCCAGTCATCGACGATGCTCGCCGCCGATGCACTCGCCACCGTCGCCGACGGCCGCGCGCGAGAGAAGCTGGTGATCTGGGCGGCCCGCACCGTCGGGTTCCACACCTGATCGGCGGCATCGACGTGCACCTCGCAGCTGCTCGACGACGGGGACATCGACAGCGCGACCGCCGCGAGGCCCGCTCCGAGCGCGGCGCACGCCGCCGCGACCGCGACCTTGCGACGCCGCATGCCGAGGCTCGCACGCAGCTCGTCGAGCAGTTGCGAGAGCTCGGGGAAGCGCTCGTCGCGCTCGAGCGAGCGGCCGCGCGATAGTGCAGCGCGAACGCGACGCGGCGCCTTGCCGCGAGCAGACTCGAGGGCACGCTCGAGCGAGACGGCGAATGCGAACTGATCGACGCGGGCATCGATCGCGCCGTTACCCTGCTGCTGCTCGGGAGCCATGTACGCCGGCGTGCCGGAGATCTGGGAGCTCCCCGAGCCGATCGCCAGTGCCGGCGTGCTCGAGCGATCGCCGCTGCGCGCGAGGCCGAAGTCACCGACACGCGCGCGCCCCTCGTGATCGACGAGCACGTTGCTCGGCTTGAAGTCGCGATGGATCAGCCCCGCGCGGTGCGCCGCGAGCAGCCCCTCGCCCGCCTGCACGAACATCGCGACCACCTCGCGCCACGGCCTGACCTGCCGGAGCCAGTCGGAGAGCGTCTCGCCGCGCACCAGCTCCATGACGACAAACACCTGGTCGTCGATCGTGCCGACCTGATGGACGGCCACGACGTTGGGATGGGTGAGGCGCGCCATCGCCTTCGCCTCGTCGCCGAGGCGCGACGACGACCCAACGCGCTGATCGCGGACCACCTTGAGCGCGACATGGCGGTCGAGGTCGCGATCGTACGCCTCGTAGACGATCCCCATCCCGCCGCGCCCGAGCTCGCGGACGATCGCGAAGTCCGCGATCGCGGACGGCGGGAACACCACGTGCTCGACGCGCGGTCCCGGCTCGACGTGGAGCTGCTCGGGCATGGGCGCGCAGTCTATCGAGTGGAGGGGGTGTCGCAAGCCATAAGTTCGGCCGGTCTCCACGTGTTCCGCGTGGGATAGCCCACGATCTCTACGCGCGGTGTCCTCAGCGCGGGCACAGCGTGCCGTTCGTGCAGTAGCCGTCGAACGAGTCGATCCAGAAGATCTTGTCGTTCTCGACGACGAGGATCAGCGACCGCTTGCCGAGCTCGAGCACGGACACGCTGCGGTCGGTCTCGAACGGGACCATCACCTTCAGGCGCTTGCGCTCGTCGTCGGTGGCCTCGCGGCCGGTGGCGCTGCCGAACGTGGTCAGCAAGCCCTTGAACGTCTCGGTGCCGAGCAGGGCACCGCGCGCCGCCTCGTCCACGAACGTGCGGTTCTCGAGCACCAGCGGCTCGTCGCCCGGGACCACCACCTCCGAAGCGGTGCCGAGCTTGCCGAGCGCGTCGCGCTTCATGCGGCGCTCGGTGAGCATGAGGTTCGCCCACAACCCCGGACCGATCACGAGCGGCTCCGCGAACGCGGCCTCCTTCAACAGCTTCCTGACGGGATGCTCGGCTGCCTCGGGTGGCTTCGGCGCAGGAGCCTTCGCGGCGACCGCTGGCGCGGGTTCGGGCGTCGGCTCGTACGAGCTACCGCAGGCAAGCAAGCAACACAGGAGCGCGCGTCTCATGGGTGGACCTTACTCGTCACTGCTCGACGAGTGGGCGGCGATTCTCCTCGAAGTCGAACATCCCGAGGATCGCCACCGCGGTCCCCGACCTGCCGAGCGCCGCGCCGCACAGCTTCGCGGTCCGCCCGGCCGCCAGATCGCCGATCGTCCCCGCAGCGACGAACGCGATCTCGTGATCGGCCGCGCGGAGCCTGCCGACATGGACCCTGCGGGCGCCCAGATCGCGGCGCTCGATCCGAGCGATCTCGCCGTCCGCGCACAGCCGCTTGCCGCGCTCGGCCGCGGGATCCTTCGCGATGCGTGCGAGCGTGGTCTCGGCGGGGATGGCCACCTCGGCCCACGTCAGCTTCGCCGTCGCGTAGCCCGCGAGCAGCTTGGCGCCGTCGCCGAGCTCGTCGGTGGTGTCGACGAGCATCGGCCGCGCGATCGAGATCGCCTCCCCGAAGCTGGTCGCCTTCGCGATCCGGACCGCGGGAGTCTCCGGCGCCGGCGCGACGGCAGGGGTGGCCGGTTGTGGACTTCGCGCCACCATGACGATCACGAAGACCGCGATCACGACGGCGATGCCGGCTATCAAGAGGAGGTGGAGACGACGCGATGCCCCCGCCGTCGGCGATTGCTTCCGGTGCCACGCTGCATCGCGCTCTGCCGCCCCGCGCGCCCACTCCGCGCGCTTGCGATCACCCTCCAGATCAGCGGTCGGCACGACGATGCCTCGATCGGTCCGACGCCGGGGAGTCTCCACCACCCGGCTTCGCGCCGGCTGCGGACGACCACACGTGCCACACGAGCTCGCTTCGCCGACCTGGGCACCACAGTAGTCGCACGCGTGCTCCTCGCGCCACGCGGCATCGCGCTCCGCGGCAGCGCGCGCCCACTCCGCGCGTTTGCGATCGCCTTCGGCATCGTCGCGCACCGGCTCGACGACGACCTGGTTCGCGAGCGGACGGCCGCACGTGCCGCACGACCCGGCGCCCGCCGCCACGTGCGCCCCGCAGTACTCGCACGGCCGGTGCTGTCCG
>JAEYYY010000164.1 GCA_023430775.1 Pseudomonadota bacterium | reverse complement strand
TCGAGATGTGCGTGAGCTACGCGCAGTTCATCGACGAGAACGGGGTCGGCAGCGTGGCGTGCGACGGCAACCAGTGGACGAACTTCTGAGTTAGTCTGCTCCGCGGTGGCAGCCCGCGGCTTTCTGTTCGATCTGGATGGCACGCTCGTCGACTCCGAACGCGAGACGGCGGAGGCGATGGCTCGCGCCCTCGACAAGGGTCAGGGCATTCGCGTCGAGCAGTACGACAAGGACTTCATCATCGGCCGCTCGTGGGTCGCGATCTACGCCTCGCTGAAGGAGCGCTACCCGCAGCTCGCGTGGTCGTTCGACGAGATCATCCTCGCGACCTCGAAGATGCGCGACGAGGTGTTCGACGACCTCGGGATCAATGTGCTGCCCGGGGCGCGCGAGATGCTGCAATGGACCGCCGCCCATCCGCGCGCGCTGGTCACCGGCAGCTCGCGGATCGAGGTCATGCAGGTGCTGCCCCGGATCGGGCCGGAGGCCAACTTCGAGGTGATCTACGCGGCCGAGGACGTGCCGCGCAGCAAGCCCCACCCGGACGGCTACCAGATGGCGATCGAGAAGCTAGGCCTCCGGCCACACAACTGCCTGGTCGTCGAGGATTCGGTCAACGGCATCGCGGCGGGCAGGGCGGCCGGTTGCATCGTGGTCGCCGCGCGGGCGGGCAATTTCGGGGGGTGGGATCAGTCAGGTGCGCATCGCGTGCTCGACACCCTCGCCGAGCTGACCCCTGCACTGGTCGACGAGCTGTTCGCGGCATATGGTGGAGAAGTCGAACCAGGTTCGACCGGAAGCACCCCATGAAGTTGCCGCCCCGAGTCACGATCTACGAGGTCGGTCCGCGCGACGGGCTGCAGAACGAGGCGCGCCAGGTTCCGACCGCCGAGAAGATCAAGTTCATCGATGCGCTGGTCGCGTCGGGGATCCGCGACATCGAGATCACGTCGTTCGTGTCGCCGAAGTGGATCCCGCAGCTCGCCGACGCCTCCGAGGTCGCGCGCGGCGTGGCGCGTCCGCCGGGCGTGCGGATGAGTGCGCTGGTGCCGAACCGGCGCGGGCTCGAGACGGCGATGGCCGCGGGCATGAAAGAGGTCGCGGTGTTCCTGTCGGCGTCGGAGACCCACAACAAGAAGAACGTCAACAAGACGATCGCCGACACGCTGACCGCGTTCGACGACGTCATCCCGCACGCCCGCGCGGCGAACCTGCCGGTGCGCGCGTACGTGTCGACCGTCTACGGCTGCCCGTACGAGGGCGATGTCGATCCCGAGAAGGTGGTCACGCTCGTCGGTCAGCTGCGCGACATGGGCGTCTATCAGGTCTCGCTCGGCGACACCATCGGCGTCGCCAATCCGCGCCAGACCGAGGAGGTGCTCGGCAAGATCCTCGCGAAGCACCCGGCCGAGAGCGTGGCGGCGCACTTCCACGACACCCAGGGCACCGCGGTCGCGAACTGCCTGGTCGCGCTGACCATGGGGATCACCACGATCGATTCCGCCGCCGGCGGGCTCGGCGGTTGCCCGTACGCACCGGGCGCCTCCGGCAACCTCGCGACCGAGGACATCGTCGCGATGCTGCACGCGATGGGCGTCGAGACCGGCATCGATCTCGACAAGCTGACCGAGGCGTCGCGCACGGCGGCCACGTTCGTCGGCCACGAGCTACCGTCGAAGTATGTCAAGGCGCACGTCGGCAAGCAGGCGAGAGCGCGGCGGCGAGCAGAGCTCGGCGGCTGAGTGCTAGGTTCCGGCGCATGCCGGAATCCAAAGATGTCCTCGTCGAGAAGCGTGGCTCGGTCGTCTGGGTCACCCTGAACCGCCCCGAGGTGCGCAACGCGCTGTCGCGTGCGGTCAACCAGCGGCTCCAGGAGATCGCGGCCGACATCGAGCACGATCAGGACGTGCGCGCGGTCGTCATCACCGGCGCCGGCGACAAGGCGTTCTGTGCGGGGGCGGATCTCAAGGAGCGCAAGGGCGTCCCGGCGGCGGAGTCGGGGCCATACATCAGCGCGATCGCGGGAGCGATCGGCAGCTTCGGCGACCTCCGCAAGCCGACGATCGCGGCGATGAACGGCTCGGCGTACGGCGGTGGCCTCGAGCTGGCGATCGCTTGCGACTTCCGGATCCTCGTCGAGGGTAGCGAGGTCGGGCTGACCGAGGTGCGGCTCGGCATCATGCCCGGCGCAGGCGGCACCCAGCGGCTGCCGCGGTTGATCGGGGAAGCGCGTGCGAAGGAGATGATCCTCCTCGGCCGGCGCGTCCCCGCCGCGCGCGCTCTCGAGATCGGGCTGGTTCACCAGGTGGTGCCGCGCGACAGGTTGATGGCGGCCGTCGATGGCTTGCTCGGCGAGCTCGCGGGCTGCGCGCCGATCTCGGTGCAGCAGGCGAAGACCGCGATCGAGCGCGCCCACGCGACCTCGCTCGAGCAAGGTCTCGAGGCGGAGCGCAACCTCTACGACACGACCCTGTTCAGCGAGGATCGGGACGAAGGCCTGGCAGCGTTCGCCGAGGGACGGCCTCCCCGCTACCAGGGCAGATAGATCTTCTGCGATAGTGAGCGCGCTTGGAGCGGCGTCTCTACATCGAGTACCTGGGCGACAGCATCGAGCTGCCACGCGGCGAGACGATGGTCGGTCGCGATGTCGGGTGCGCGCTGCGCTTCAACGATCCATCGGTGTCCCGCCGCCACCTGCGCTTCGTGCATCGCGCCAACGACATGTTCGTCGAGGATGTCGGCAGCAGCAACGGCACGCTGCTCAACGGTCGGTCACTGCGCGGGCCGGCGCGGATCGCGGAAGGCGACGTCATCGAGGTCGGCAGCCGCATGCTGACGGTCCGCGTGTCGGACGATGACGAGGAACAGCCGTCGACGTTGGTGCTCGGCGAGGCGCGCGAGGACGAACCGCGCCGTCGCCGCATGCCGGTCAGCGTCACCGTGCCGAACCAGCTGCGCGAGATCAAGGATGACGACTCGGCAGGGCGCAGGACTACCCGTCAACTGCCCAAGGTCGAGCCGCAGCGCCGGACTTCTACCGCACCGACCGTGCCGCCGCTGACCATCCCGCTCGAGCGTCGCCGTCACGATCGCATCCCGATGGAGCTGCGGCTGGTCTACGTCTCCGACGCACTCGAGATCGAGGCGACCTCGGCCGACCTCAGCTGCAGCGGCGTATTCGTGCGCACGCAGATCCTCGATCCGATCGATACGCCGTGCGAGCTGACGATCCTGATCGATGGCGGGCCGGCGCTCAAGGTGAAGGGTGTCGTCCGCCGCGTGGTCGAGCAGGGCAACCACCGCAACGAACCGGCCGGGCTGGGTGTCGAGCTGTGCGATCTCGGAGACCTGGAGAAGGCCTGGATCGACATCGCTGCGGTCCGCATCACCTCCTGACGACCGTCGACCCGGGGCCGGAGTCGCGGGGGAGCGGACAGTCATGAGCGGTACAAGAGTCGCCGCCGGGGGCGATCAATGACTTGGCCGATCGATCGGGGCTTTGCGACCCCGATCACCCCGGGAGCCGGCTGGCGCATGAGCTGCAATCGCTGTGACCCATGGCGGCCATCGAGAACCTGATGAAGCGCTGGGGCTTCGTGAAGCTCTCCAGATATGGGCTCGTTCTGACGCCGGAAGGACGGATCATGACGTTGCGTCCCGAGGTTCTGGATGATGGCCAGGGTGGAAAAATCGTCGGCTGGCGCGATCGCGACCTCGCCTCCGCCGAGCTGGCGCGCTGGGAAGCGCCGGCAGCGACCCGAGCCGTGGCCATTCCGGTAGCCATCCCGTCGCCCAAAACTGTTCGCGTCTCGCCGCCCGTCGTCGCCGCCGCTGCCCCGATCGCGCCGCTGGTCAAGGCTGCCCCTGCACCCGCCCAGATCCCCATTCCGGCCCCGATCATCAACGTGGCGCCGCCCGCCGCGCCGGAGGAAGATGAGTGGGAATGGGAGATCGCGCTCGCTCGCGCTCGTGCAGCTGCGGAGGAAGTCCAGGCTGCGCAGCGTCCGTCCGCTCCGGCGGTTCGACCCTCACGCCGCAGCCGTGGCGATACCGTGCCGCCGCCGCCGGCCTTCATCCCCGCGAAGACCGAGCTCGGCGTGGCGCCGAGCAAGCCGAAGTTCATCGAGGCGAAGACCACCCCGATGGCCGTGGTGGCCGCACCGCGCGATCCGATCTCGACCGGCGAGTGGCCGAAGACCGAGCCGCTCGGCAACATCGACTACGACGACCGCACGAACCCGATGAGCGAAGTGGTTCGCGCGGTGCGCCTGCACCAGGCCGCGAAGCCGGTGGCGACGATTCCAGCGAAGCCGACGCCCGCGCCGGCGCCGGCGC